>NZ_JBXWMW010000003.1:0-512024 GCF_059610045.1 Ruegeria sp. YTSA168 | reverse complement strand
TAATCAATCACACAACCGAACCAGAGCCTCCAATGTTCAAGCCGCTCTGATGTCCCATTTTATATGACGACAGACACTGGAACCTGTTTTTGAATATTTGACCGAGAAGATTGGCAAGTCGGATGTGGCCCGTCTAACCCAAGCCGATATTTATGATGCGATGGAAAAGAACCGGCATCGGGTTCGGTTCGCAAATTACATCCCGACCGCGATCAGCATGCTATCCAAGCTGGCGATCCGCAAGCGGTGGCGCAGGGACAATCCCGCGATTGATATCGAGCCGCTCAAAGTTCCCAAGGCGCGCAAGAAGCCGCATGTGCCGTGGGCCGATTGGGCGGTCGAGAAGATGCGAGAGGAAGGGGAGCCGCTGCCCCTACTGACTTTCGAGATCGGCGTGGGCAGTGTACAGCGCCCCGGTGATTGGGTGGATTTTCAATGGGGCGATTATGATGGTGAAACTCTGAAGTTGCGCCAGAACAAAACTGGAAAGCCTTTGTTGCTGCCGTGTACTGAGGCGTTGAAGAAAGCCTTGGATCAGGCGAAAGCAAAGCTGGGATTCTCCCCGCATCCTTCGCGACACATCCTGACGCGCGCGGACGGTTCTGCGATGGATTATCACGCAATGGCGCGGGTGATGGTGCGAGAGCGTAAGCGGCTGGGGCTAATGGCCTTTGACCAACACGCGTTACGCTATCGGGGTGTGATGGAACTGGCATGGGCTGGCTGCACCGACGATGAGATTGCCAGTTTCAGTGGCCACACATCCAAAGCGATGATCATCAAATACGCAGGCGAAGCACGGCAAATCATGCGGGCGCGTCAGGCTGCAGCCAAGCGTAAATGATACGCGCACAGAACAAGCACAGAACAAGAAACTGATACCTGAGGTGATACCCCATGACAGCAGAAATCCATAAGTCATTGATTTTATTGGAGGCGAGTACCGGAATCGAACCGGTGTACACGGATTTGCAATCCAGAAAGAGCGTAAGCGAAAACAACGACTTAAGGGTGCAAAATACCCCCTGACAAAAAGTGAACAAAAAGCGAAAGTTTCAAAGCCAAATTCGCCGGTTCAAAACGAAAAAGGCCCCGTCACAGCGGCAACTGTGAACCGGGGCCAAATAGAAAAAGCCTGTCAGCTTTCGAAGCACATTAGCATGAGCCAGCGCCGCACCGCAAACGCTCAGTCTGCTTTTTCGTGGCCTCTGACCGGTGAGGTGGTCCAATGAGCTGGCGCATCGCAAACGAATGCGCCGAGCGCCGCTTTGGCAGTGCTGCGCGCAAGCAGATCATCATGTTTCTGGCCGACAAGGCGAGCGATGACGGCTCTGGCATCTGGTGTTCCAAGGGGACGATCCAGCGCCACACAGAGCTCAGCGAGAGCACGGTGAAGCGCACAATCATCGACTTCCTGCGGGAAGGCATTCTGATCGAGACAGGGAAGCGACACTGCAAGAACGGCTACACTGTCATTTACCGCATCGTTCTGGAGCGCGTGGCCGCGCTCGAACCCACGGCTGAGCCCGAGATTGAGACGGGGGTCACTGTGAACCCCGTCCAGCCTGAACCCGGTACGGGGTCCACGGTGAACGGGGTACGGGGTTCACGGTGGACCCCAAACCATCCTAAAACCATCCATAAACCACCTACGCGCAGGCGCGGGGCGGCGGAGGAGGTTGAAGATTTTGAATCTGAGAAGATCTTGGCAGCCTATCCCGAAGACAGGATCCGAGACCGGCGAACCAGTCTGCGCCTGATCGCTGCGGCCCTGAAGGCAGGGGTAGAGCCTGATGACCTGAAGCAAGCGATCAAAGCCTATGCCAAGGAAAGCGAAGGCTACACGCGCAGCAAGGTCTGTTTCTCGGACAATTGGTTCAAGATGCGCCGATGGGAGAAGGGGCTTGCCCAGGTAAAGGCGGACCGAGATAAGTCGCGAGAGGCCGAAGCCAAAGGGCGCGCCAGCCTCGCCGAGTGGATCCACGAGCGCCATCCCCTGTGCCGCCACATCACCAACCGGCAGATCGAGGATTTGATCGTGTCAAAGCTGGTGACGCCCGAACAGGTACGCGCTGCGGGGTTGCAGGCGTGAGAGCATTGGCGAAGTCTGGAAAACAGCTACCAATGCTGTCGAGCACTATGATGCTTAGATCATATTGCAGCTTTATGACTTGGAGGTCATATTGACAATCTATGATTTAGAGGTCATATCCAGTGGCAGGAGAACCGCCATGAAGCACCTCGTTCGTACATCAAAAAACTTGGGCCACGCAATTCGCCAGGCTCGGAAGGCAAAGAACCTTACCCAGAAGGAACTCGCCTCGATGAGCGGTGTCTGGCAAGAGACAATTTCCAAGATCGAGAACGGCAGCGGCGGAACCAAGCTGGAAACAGTATTCGATTTGATCGCGGCCTTGGAGCTCGAAATTACGGTGACCGAGCGCAGCAAGGGCACATCAGACGGGCTAGAGGACATTTTCTGACATGGGCCGCAAGCGCAGCTACACTCCGCTGAACGTCTTTCTAAACTCGCGGCTCGTGGGGCAATTGGTACGTGAGCCCTCAGGCGGCGTCAGTTTTGCCTATGCACGAGACTGGCTCGAATGGGAGCACAGGATGCCGGTGTCGCTATCGTTGCAACTGCAGGAAAACCGTTACAGCGGCGCACCTGTGATGGCCGTCTTTGACAACCTGTTGCCCGATAGCGATGTCATCCGTCGAAGGGTCGCGGAACGTGTCGGGGCCGAAGGCGTCGATGCCTTCAGCTTGCTGTCACAAATTGGGCGGGACTGCATCGGTGCGCTTCAGTTTCTGCCCGACGGGCAAGAGCCACAGCCAATGTCTGAGCTGACTGGAGAACCTGTCGACGAGGCGCAGATCGGGGCCATTTTGAGCGACCTCGATCTAGCACCACTGGGTATCCGCCGAGAGAATGATTTCCGCATTTCTGTCGCTGGTGCACAGGAAAAAACCGCGCTGCTTCGTAAAGATGGCCAGTGGATAGAGCCAACCGGCACGACGCCAACCACGCACATCATCAAGCCGCAAATCGGCAGATTGCCCAACGGCATGGACCTGTCCGACAGCGTTGAAAACGAATACCTGTGCCTGAAGTTGATGGAAGCGTTTGGGCTTCGGGCTGCGAATGTCGAAATGGCTCAGTTTGGCGATAAGAAAGCCTTGGTGGTAGAGCGTTTTGATCGGCGCTGGACGTCTGATGGCCGCTTGATCCGTCTGCCGCAGGAGGATTGCTGCCAAGCATTATCCGTTGTGCCCACGCAAAAGTACCAGAACGAGGGCGGCCCCGGGGTCTCGGACATCATGGAACTCTTGTTGGGTAGTGATGACCCCAACAAAGACCGGTACGATTTTTTCAAAGCCAACGTCCTGTTCTGGTTGCTGGGTGCAACAGATGGTCATGGAAAGAACTTTAGCGTCAGCCTCTTACCCGGCGGCCGTTTCCGCATGACACCGCTTTACGACGTCCTGACGGTGCAGCCGACCGTCGACGCCCGGCAGATCGAGCGAAAATACTTCAAGCTCGCTATGAATTTCGGAAACTCAAACCACTACAAGGTGGCAAACATCGTAGGCCGCCACATCATGGAGACAGGAATTCAATCCGGCTTGTCTCGCACGGTCGTGCAGGTCCTGTTCGAAGAACTGCAGGAGACCTCGCTCGCGATCGTTGAGGCCACGTTCAACCAGCTTCCAGAGGATTTCCCAGAGTCGTTGCTTGCTTCAATCGACGGCGCACTGAAGGCTAGGTTGCACCTGTTGAACTGAAACTGGTCGCGCTTGGCTGGTGCGAAGATGCGTCTTTTCCGGATCAAACGAAACCAGGTCAGGTCGCCGTAGCCATAAGCAGATCCTCACCGCCGTGTTTCTGATTGCTGAACATAAGCGGGCAGCCGTGTCAGACGCGGTGCAAGCCCCGCTTCAACAAGAAAATTCCCCTGCGCCAGCGCATTCCTCGCGAAGCAAGTTTCTCGCTGACAGCCCCTTGCTGCCAGCTTTGATCATGTTCATCGAAACACTCAAAGTGAGGATCAAAAAATGGCTACTCAAACTCTGAAACTGAACGTCAAATCCGGCGAAAAAGACGGCAAGAACTTCTGGGACCGCTGCGGCGTCCTCTTCGTCAACACCGACGACAGCGGCAACATCACCTCGATCAACGTCAAACACAGCATGTTTCCCGACGTCGAAATGGTCGCCTTTCCGCGCCGCGACGAAGATCCGGTCACCGAGTGACCTCAGCGCTAGGGCGGATTTTCCGCCCTGGCCAAACCTATGCACTAAGTTGCTTCACAGGTTTTGCGGATGCGAATCCCGCAAATAGCTGCTAGCAATACAGAAAAAACAATTTCGAGTGGGGACAACCTGTCGTGAATGCCGTTGAAATCGAAGAGGCAATTTCTGCCTTGGCTGAACAACCGTTTGATGCGGTTGAATTTCCTTATGCTTTTCTGCTTGCCTTCGGCAACAAAGAGACAACGCTTAAGCGGCTTCGCTCTGGCGCATCGAACAAATCCGATCAGGACGGCGTTCTGCAAACGAACAACATCCACCTGAAATCCTGCGCGCCGGGCAGGGTGTCTGAAACGCTGGCGGCGCTCAAAACGAGCCCCGCAACAACCAAGGCCAAAGCAAAATTCATCCTTGCCACCGACGGACAGACGCTTGAGGCCGAGGATCTGAATAACGGCGACACCATCGCCTGCGTTTTCAAAGATTTCCCCGATCACTTCGGCTTCTTCCTGCCGCTCGCAGGCATATCGACCGTCAAGCAAATCCGCGAAAGCTCGTTCGACATCAAGGCGACCGGCCGCCTCAACCGCCTCTATGTCGAGCTTCTGAAAACCAACCCCGATTGGGGCACAGCTGAGCGCCGCCATGACATGAACCACTTCATGGCGCGGTTGATCTTTCTCTTCTTTGCCGAAGACACTTCGATCCTGAATGGTGAGGACCTGTTCACCGCGACCGTCACGCAAATGTCGGACAAGGACAGCTCGAACACCCATGAGGTAATCTCCGAACTGTTCCGCGCAATGAACACCGCCGTTGAGGACCGCGCGAACGCCAAACTTCCCCGTTGGGCCGATGTCTTTCCCTACGTGAACGGCGGACTGTTCTCGGGCAGCACCGACGCGCCGAAATTTTCCAAGATCGCGCGTAGCTACCTGTTGCATATCGGCTCGCTCGACTGGACCAAGATCAACCCCGATATCTTCGGCTCCATGATCCAGGCCGTGGCCGATGACGAGGAACGCGGCGCGTTGGGGATGCACTACACCTCTGTGCCCAACATCCTGAAGGTGCTGAACCCGCTCTTCCTCGATGACCTGAACGCCCAGCTTGAGGCGGCGGGGGACAACAAACGCAAGCTCGACAAACTGCGCACGCGCATGTCGAAAATCCGCGTCTTTGATCCGGCCTGTGGCTCGGGCAACTTCCTTGTCATCGCCTATAAGGAAATGCGCGCGATTGAGGCCAAAATTAACGCCTATTGCGGCGAATCCGATCGGCGCACGGAGATTCCGCTGACCAACTTTCGTGGGATCGAGCTGCGGGATTTCCCGGCCGAGATTGCCCGCCTTGCGCTGATTATTGCGGAATACCAGTGCGACGTGACCTATCGGGGGCACAAGGACGCGTTGGCCGCCTTCCTGCCTCTTGATGCGGAGAACTGGATCACCCAAGGCAACGCCCTGCGCCTCGACTGGCTGACCGTCTGCCCGCCGACCAGCCAAAAGGTCGATATGCGCGGCGAGGACCTGTTCATGTCACCGCTGGAAAAAGCCCAGATCGATTTCAAAAACGAGGGCGGAGAGACCTATATCTGCGGCAACCCGCAATTCAAAGGAGCTCGAAAGCAAAGTGTTTCGCAGAAAGAGGAACTATCTAATTTGTTCGGCGGCCACAAAGACTTCAAAAACTGTGATTATGTGGTCGGTTGGTTTCTTAAGGCAGCCAACTACCTAGATTATTGTGATGCAAGTTTCGCCTTTGTATCAACTAATTCGATAAGCCAAGGGGAGCAGGTGGCTCACCTTTGGTCTAGAATTTTTGAGAAGGGTCTAGAAATTTCCTTCGCACATCAAAGCTTTAAATGGCGTAATAATGCGTCGGACAATGCTGCTGTGCATTGCGCGATTCTGGGTGTGCGCAAAAAATCGCCCGATAGCTGCGCCCTCTATGGAAGTGGAACAGTTCGGATTGTCCCATCTATTTCACCCTATCTGATAGCGGGAGGTGAAACTGTTGTAACAGGGCGTAGCAAGCCAATTTCTGCTGAAATGTCTTCGATGTCTTCTGGCAGTATGCCTCGTGATGGCGGGAATCTGATTTTAGCAGTTGAAGAAGCTCGTTCTCTGATAGCGCAGGATTCTAGGATGCGCCCGCTTGTACGGGATTTTGTTGGGTCTCAAGAACTAGCTAACTATAGAAATAGGAAGTGCCTTTGGATCGAAGACGAAGATCTTGACCTCGCTAACAGCGTTCAATCAGTCAAAGACCGCATTGATGAAGTAAGGTCCTTTCGCCAAAATTCTTCGGCAAAAACCACTCAGGGCTACGCCGCTATCCCACACAAGTTCGCCCAAAGGACGGAAGTAGCCGACCGTTTTTTTTCTGTAGCTAAAACCTCATCAGAAACTCGAGAATATCTGCCTGCCGACGTTTTTGACGCTGGAACAGTTGTGTCTGACGCGGCATTCGTTGTCTCATCTGGCAGCTTGTGGGAGTTTGGTATTGCAGTCTCCAAGCTGAAGGCCACTTGGGCTGCTACCGTGTGTGGCCGCTTGAAAACAGATATTAGATATTCCAGTACATTGGGGTGGCATACTTTCCCGGTTCCTAAACTGACCGAGAAAAACAAAGCGGATCTCACCCGCTGCGCCGAGGGTATCCTGCTGGCCCGCGAGGCGCATTTCCCCGCCACCATTGCCGACCTCTATAAACCCGACGCCATGCCCGAAAACCTCCGCGCCGCCCACGACCGCAACGACGAAGTCCTAGAACGCATCTACATAGGCCGCCGCTTCCGCAACGACACCGAGCGGCTCGAAAAGCTGTTTGAGCTCTACACCAAGATGACGACGAAGGTGGCGGTATGATCGAAGCAGTCTTTGGTTTGGTTGGCGTCGTCGTCGGGAGTTTTTTGACCATCGCGAAGGATGGGTTTGCATCGTGGAAACAGCGCAGGCGAGAGGGATCATATGCGGCGATCCGCCTGGTCTGTATCCTTCACGAATACGCCGACAAATGCGTAGATGTGGTGCAAGATGACGGAACCAGTCATGGTCAACCAGCAGGACGGACAGACGATGGGGAGGAGTACTATGTCGCGCAAGTTCGACAACCTGCACCACCTGAATATCCAGACGACATCGCCTGGCGGAGTTTGCCCGAAGGCCTGATGCATCAAGTTCTGGGCCTGCCGAACAAAGCACGGACCACTGACCGCTATATTGACGGTCAATCAGAGTATGCAGCCACTCCGCCGGACTATTCGGAGTTTTTTGAAGCCCGCCAAGAGGGGTATGCAAAGCTCGGTTACGATGCACTCTGCCTCGCAGAGCAACTGTCGGAACGGTATCGGATCAAAGCCGTACACAAGGCAAACTTGGGGTCCGAATGGGATCCAAAAGCATTTATGGCTGAAAAGATTAAGTTTTTTGAAGAGCAAAGAGCTGAGATGAGGCGGCGATTTGAGCAGTCAGCAGGCGATTTGCCGCCAATTTTAGGAAGTCACAATGTCGAGTAAAAAATCTGTTCCCTCCGTTTCCGTCACCTACGCGCAGAACCGCTCTTCAACCACGTCGAACGAGCTGGGTATGCGTAAGATGCAAGAGCGCGCCTATGAGATGCGGGGTGAGCAGTATCTGCTGATCAAGTCGCCGCCCGCTTCGGGGAAATCGCGGGCGCTGATGTTCATTGCGCTCGATAAGCTACGCAATCAGAGTTTGAAACAAGCCATCGTCGTGGTGCCGGAAAAATCCATCGGGTCGAGTTTCAACGATGAACCGCTGAGCAAGTTCGGCTTTTGGGCCGATTGGCAAGTCGCGCCGCAATGGAACCTGTGCAACGCCCCCGGCGGTGATGATGGCAAGGTCGGCGCAGTCGGACGTTTTCTGGAAAGCGATGATCAGGTGCTGGTCTGCACCCACGCGACCTTCCGCTTTGCCGTCGACAAGTTTGGGATCGAGGCCTTTGACGATCGGGTGATTGCAGTGGATGAATTCCACCACGTCTCAGCCAACCCGGACAACAAGCTCGGCGCGCATCTAGGGGCGTTCATTGCCCGCGACAAGGTTCATCTGGTTGCGATGACGGGGTCCTATTTCCGGGGCGATGCCGAAGCCGTCTTGTCGCCAGAGGATGAAGCCCGGTTTGAGACGGTCACCTACACCTATTACGAGCAGCTCAACGGATATGAGCATCTGAAGACGCTCGACATCGGCTATTTCTTCTACACAGGGTCTTACGATGAAAGCATTCTGGAGGTTCTGGACCCCGCCGAGAAAACCATCGTCCACATCCCGAATGTGAATTCGCGCGAAAGCACCAAAGACAAGCACAAAGAGGTCGAGCATATCATCGACAGCTTGGGTGAGTGGAAGGGGCTTGATCCTGATACCGGTTTCCAGTTGGTCGAAACGCCAGAGGGCCGGGTGTTGCGCATTGCCGATCTGGTGGATGATGAGGCGGCAAAGCGTGACAAGGTTGCGAGCGCCTTGAAAGACCCCGCGCAAAAAAATAACCGCGATCACGTGGACATCATCATCGCGCTCGGGATGGCGAAAGAAGGGTTCGACTGGATCTGGTGTGAGCATGCCTTGACCGTTGGCTATCGTGCGAGCTTGACCGAGATTGTGCAAATCATCGGCCGCGCGACCCGCGATGCAGAAGGTAAGACGAAGGCACGCTTCACCAACCTGATTGCGGAACCCGATGCGGGTGAGGAGGCCGTGACCGAGGCCGTAAACGATACGCTCAAAGCCATCGCAGCAAGTTTGCTTATGGAGCAGGTTCTTGCGCCGCGTTTCAACTTTACGCCCAAGACGCCAACGAGCGGACCCTTCGAAGGTTTTGACTATGGTGAAGGCGGCTATGATCCGAACAAGGAAAACGTCGGATTTGATGCGGCCACAGGACAAATCCAGATGGAAATCAAAGGCCTTGCCGAACCCAAAAGTGAGTTCGCACGACGAATTTGTGATGAAGATCTGAACGAGGTAATAACGGCATTTGTTCAAGACAAAACAACGATTGAACGCGGGCTCTTTGACGAAGAGATGGTCCCCGAGGAGCTAACGCAAGTGCGAATGGGCAAGATTGTCGGCACCAAGTTTCCAGAACTTGACGCAGAAGATCAAGAGGCAGTACGCCAGCATGCGATCGCGGCTCTGAACCTCACTCAGAAAGCGAAAGAAATCGCGCTTTCCGGTGCAGATGCGGATGAAACTGGTGGCAATACAGCCTTGATCGATGGTGTGCGAAAATTTGCGATGGATGTACGTGAGTTGGATATCGATTTGATCGATCGGATCAATCCGTTCGGCGAGGCCTATTCGATCCTTGCGAAAACCATGAGCGAAGATAGCCTCAAACAGGTTCAGGCCGTCATATCGGCGAAAAAGGTAAAGCTTTCGCCGGAGGAGGCCCGAGACTTGGCCAAACGTGCAGTCAAGTTCAAGCAGGAGCGTGGACGGTTGCCATCGATCACCTCTGTGGATGCTTGGGAAAAGAAAATGGCTGAAGGAGTCGCATTCCTTGCGCGCATGAAGCAGGAGGCCGCAAATGGCTAAAGGTTTCACCGACGAGGATGATGCGCTGCTCGCGGAGCTTGGTGTTGAGATCGAGACCAAGAAGGTTGTCGCACGTACCCCGCGAGAGGAACGTATTATTGCGGGCTTTGAAGAAATCCAGAGGTTTGTAGACAAGAATGGGCGCGTACCTGGCCATGGCGACGACAAGGATATCTTTGAACGCCTCTTTGCGACTCGACTTGAACGGCTGCGTGAACTTGGTGAGGGAAGAGATCTGATTTCAGACATGGACCATCAAGGTCTTCTTGCTGCTGAAAATCCGGTCGAAGATACTGCCCTCGAAGATCTTGATGACGATGCCTTGCTGGCAGAGCTTGGCATCGCCGTAGAAGCGCCATCCATTTCGGAACTGAAACACGTTCGCTCTACGTCAGAAAAAAAGGCCGCCGAGGAGATCGCAGGGCGTGAAAAGTGTGAAGAATTCGACACCTTTAAACCGCTCTTCGAGCAGATTCAGAAGGAACTGGATTCTGGCTTACGGGAAACGCGTAAGTTTGAGCTTAAGGCTGAGATCGAACCTGGCCGTTTCTTTATCGTCGGAGGGCAAAAAGCCTACGTCGCGGAAATGGGCGACATAGAGCTTACAGACCACGGCCGAACAGATGCACGCCTGCGGGTGGTGTTCGACAACGGCACGCAAAGCAAGATGCTCATGCGGTCGCTCCAACGCGCACTTAATGCTGATGGGGATGCCGGGCGCAGGATAACCGAGCCAAATGCTGGCCCACTATTCTCGGATGAAACCGCTGAAGGGGATGAAGCGAGCGGAACCATCTATGTGTTACGAAGCCGTTCAGATCACCCATTGGTCGCCGCAAACCGAGAGCTTGTTCACAAGATTGGCGTGACAAGCAATGACGTTGAGAAGCGCATTGCGGGCGCGCAGCTTCAGACAACCTTCTTGATGGCCAAGGTCGATGTCGTGGCCACCTATGAGCTCTACAATATCAATCGCAGCAAGTTGGAAACGCTTCTTCACCGGATTTTCGCGCCAGCCCAATTGGATATCGAAATCCCCGATCGGCTTGGCCGACCGATACGGCCAAAAGAATGGTTCCTGGTCCCTCTATTTGTTGTCGAAGAAGCTGTCGACCGCATCAAAGACGGAACAATAGCGAGCTACATCTATGATCCAGAATCGGCGTCATTGACTTTGCGCGGTTAGGGGTTTTTCGGAACGAAATACTGGGTGATGGCGGAAGAAAATCCACTTCTGAAATTGCGCTTCGGTCAGAAGTGGATTTGATATCTCACTTCACAACACGCAGAATGGCTGATCCTGTTGCTGGTGAGATCGAGGAGCTATCAGGTGCTGCTTGTGAAGCGTTCGCGCCGCCAAATGCGGTGAAAGTAACGGCATCGTTTCCTGGGATGCATGCCCTTGCTGCTAAGTCTTCTACAGTTTGAGACTTCTTCCAAAGGTCTTTTTTGATAACAGCCCAAGTCCCACTTGGTTCGCGATGCGATTGGTCCGGTTCTTTCTTACGCCACCCTCTTCTGGATAGCTCGATATTTAGGTATTTGTAGCGCCCATCATCAATTAACCCATTGTCGCGATATGCCCGTACTAACGCGCCGACTGACACACGCCATCTTTGTTTGTTCTTCCTCAGATTTGTGATTGTTGGGTAAACTTTGTGTCTGAGCAAGTCTGCCTTTGGGATCAAAAAGGCAGAAGCGAAACGGTCAGCCTCTTTTTCCACTTCGACATTGGAAGCATCATCATGGCGATGTAGTACCAAGTGGCCCAGCTCGTGTGCGGCGTCAAATCGACTTCGCTCAGCTGAACCAACCATATTCAAGTATATATATGGTTTTTCGCCTTCACCCCAAAAAGTGAAAGCACTCAAACCTCGTGCATTTTGTTCACTAAGTGACAAAACTCGAACGCCGTGCCGTTCCAAAAGTTTTATTATATTGCCAATGGGTTCGGAGCCCAGTCCCCATTCTTCTCTGAGCAATGCCGCCGCATAGGTGGCTCTGTCGATGCCCGCTGGGAAATTATGTTCGCCGTCCGAATAATCGGGTACGTTCGGATCAGGCAAAGAATATTCTTCTTCAACCTTCGACCAAAACAATTTTGCAATCTTAGCTGCAGCTTCACCAGCATCTCTTTCTCGCGCAGAAAGAGTGGCTTGCTTCCGAAATGTTGGTTTTGAAATCTCGAGGTTGGATTCTGACACAAAAAATGCCTCAGGAAAGCCGGTCACCGAAGCGACAAGGCTAACGAAGGATTCTTCTACTTCTCGTTCATCGCGCATTCTTCGTAAATCACGAGAAGAAATGCCCAGCTTTGCAGCAAAGGCACTCTTCGTTAGTCGGCTGCGTTGCCTAGCGACTTCAAGGGCATCGAGATTGAGTTTCATGTTCCGTTTCTTGGCTTGATTAGCTCGTCGAAGTCTTCAACTTCTGCGCAGTACGTGACGCTAGAAGCAACAAAATCATCAGCCCTAAATTTCATTCCAAAACGATGCACGCAACTGACAAATTCGTTCCCGCGTTCATTCATTTCGGCATCGACCAACAGCTCAATGCGACAAATAGGAGTTCCCTCAACTTTCTCTGCAAAAATACAGACATCGATTTTTGTTTGAGACTGCGGAACAGCACCTATCGTCAATTCGTGTTCTATGACTTCGCTTCCTAGGTCAAGTTCGCCCTGCTCTTCAGAATGAACATAAGAGGTGCCGGGGCGGTTTCGTTTTGACATGAATCTCGGGGCATGAGCTCCAAGTCCGGTGGCTGCGTCAGTGTTGTGAACCATAATCATCAGCGTTTTATCTGAGTTAATGATACAGGCTTTGCCACCTTTTGAGCGATGTTGGAAGACGCCGTACTCTGCACCATTTCGAACTAGTGTTCGAAAAGCTGCGTTGTTTCGAATGCCTAAGACCAAGTCTGCAATGTCAGCATTCGGATCTTCTTCGTGGACCGCTTCGCAAACAGCTTCGGCGGCAAACTCAAACAGTTGTGTCTTTAGCCCTACTTCGTCGAGAAATTTCTCAACTGTGTCGGGTTCGTCCTTTAAGAATGGGAAATTGGCAGCGATCAAATTATCGTTCCTTAAGTGTCGTTTCGTGAGTGTTCGGTGGGGTACAACTATCATCGAAAAACCGGCAAGTCAATCAGCGCGCAAGCATACGCTTTGCGAACATACCTTCTCAAAATTTGCCATATTTGGTTACTTTCAGGTCGGGTCGGGGCCGTCCCCTACTTGTTTGGAGCTGAACCCGCGCTTTCGCGCGCGGGCAACATTTCCCAATAGACTGTACCAGGGCTCAACGGGCCGTTGGCCCGCTCACCCCGATCCAGGCATCATTCCTTTTGTTTGGTCCGCCCAACATCCCTGACCGTGGCTGTCAACCTTAGTCCATCCCCAAAATCAGCCACCAATTTCCCCTGTCTCGCGGGCGAGCCATTCCTCGCGGGGCAAATTGGCGTCTGAATTTGGCGCAGACATTTTCTTCGCAAATGTGGCCGATTGACAGCCCCGTTCAGGGCCGTGGGTCGGGCTTTGCCCTCTCCCACTCTGTTCCGCCGAATACATGCGTATTCGGTCAGATCAGGTGGCCGAGGCGCAGCCCATCGGCGGAAGGGGGCGCGAAGCCTCACCCGCGTCACTTTGATCAAGGAGGCCACAAATGGCACCGAAGTTTGATGTTTATGCCCATGTCACTGAAACCATTATTGCAGAGATCGAGGCAGGCACGCCGCCATGGCGCAAGCCGTGGACTGGGAGTGCGTCCGACATTGCCTTGCCGACCCGACATAACGGCGAAGAGTATCGCGGGATTAATGTCCTGATGCTCTGGATCATGGCGGCCAAGCAAGGCCATGTGTCCAGCCGCTGGATGACCTACAAACAGGCGCAGGAGCTGGGCGGACAAGTCCGCAAAGGCGAAACATCGTCGACCGTGGTCAAATACGGGACGTTCACCCGAGAGAACGAATTGGGCATTGAGGAAGAACTGCCCTATGCGCGCGCCTATCGCGTGTTCAATGCGGATCAAATTGAGGGTTTGCCGGAGGATTACTACATCCGGCCCGAGGCCCCGCGCGACCTTGGCACGGCGGAAGATCCAGAGCTTGAGGCGTTTTTTGGCCGGACAGGGGCGGAGGTTCTGACTAGCGACGACCCGCGCGCCTATTACAGCCCCGCCAAAGATCACATCCACATGCCGCCGATTGCCACCTTTCACGATGCGGCAGGCTACTATGGGACGTTGGCCCATGAGGTGATCCATTGGACCGGCAGCGAAAAGCGGCTGGAGCGGATCAAGAAGTTTGCGAACCGCGAGGCCTATGCCTTTGAAGAGCTGGTGGCAGAAATCGGTGCTTGTTTCCTTGGGGCTCAGATTGGCGTCGCGCCGGAGTTCGACCAAAGCGCCGCCTATGTTGAAGGTTGGTTGAAAGCGCTCAAAGAGGACAAAAAGGCGATTTTTCGTGCGGCGTCTGAAGCGCAAAAGGCCGCTGACTTTGTCCTAGAAGCTGCGGGTCAGAGCAAGGAGGTGGCAGCATGATTTCGGACTATCACAGCGATGATTTTTCGACCGCACGTCTTGAAGACACTGTCAGCTTGCGAAGCGCGGCTCGCGAGGCGCGCGCCACGCTCTACGCGGTGTTGAACCGGCTGGAGAAGAACGATCTGGACGGCGAGGAGCAACCCTATATCGACGATTGTCTTGGGGCTCTCGCAATCCTTGAGGAGGCGTTGCGATGACCTTGGAAGACATCAAGGCAGCTGTGGACGCGGGCAACCGCGTTCACTGGGGCAACAGTGGGTATGTGGTGACGTGTGATGGTCTTGGGCAGTACCTCATCACCTTCTCGCGGAACGGGTCAGCTATTGGTTTGACCAGTCGGGATGGCACCCGCCTGAACGGCAAGCCCGACGAATTTTTCATCAATGAAGGCGGCGGGGTTTGCCATGAAGTATTCTGACATCAAGCAGGCGGCCCGAGAGGGCCGCGCTAGCGTGCATCTACATGGGTTCTGCAATCTGCCCGATGGCGGGCATGAGTATTGTGATGATCCAGCACTGATCGATGGCTGGGCGACCTATGTCCGAGTGGAGACCCCGGACGACCCGCAACAGCCCTTTGATCTGCACGAGCTGCCCGATCATCAAACCTATGCCAGCGCCGAAGGCGCGGCCCGCGCAATAGCGCTGCAATTGCTTGGCGATGCTGAGGCGTGGAACCACGACTAGTGGTGCCATGCCTTGCGCATGTGGCCGGGCTTTGCCCGGCGGTCGCAGCCTATAGCTGCTCCAAACGGAATACAGGCAGTTGATACAATATTATAGTATTGAATCAATTATGGCGAAGTGCCATAACAGGGCTGCCTGTATGATGCTGGCAAGAAATAGGGGTGATTACTTCACATGGGCCGACCGCGCGCGCCACGGCACAAGCGACTGACGCAGAACCAGCGTTTTGCCATCGTTCGCAAGCGTGCTGAGGGGGTGCCGATCGAGGATCTGGCCCGCGAATTCGGCGTCACTACCCGCACCATCTTCTACACGTTGAAGGGCGATCAAAGCCGCAAGCTTGATGCGCGCGTGCGTTCAGAACTGGTGAATGTCCGGCTGACGCCTAAGGAGCTTGCGGGCTTCGATACGGTGCTGACGCGGCATGATATTGCCAACCGCGCCGAAGGGCTGCGTCGGCTGATCCATGCCTCAAACGACCTCTTCGTTCCTGACGACGAACTGGCCAATCAGATGCAGGGGCTATCGGCCTCGCTCAATCGCACCGGCAACAATATCAACCAGATCGCGCAGCGCCTGAACGAGGCAAAGCGCCAGGGTAAAACGCCGCCCTATGGCAATTCTGCTCATGGCCAAGTCCGCGCCCTAGCCGGGTTGATCTTCGACATCGCGGACCAGGTTCAAGACATGGCGCAGCGACGCCGAAGTGCGCTGTCTGGCGAGGTTGCCCGCGTTCTGGGAGGCTTTACCGATGGCCCGGAATAGCGCCGTTGCCGCCGCGCAAGAGGCCTTCTTCGATCGCGACTGGAGCCGCATTCGCGGCAGCGTCCCGCGCGCCCGTGCCAAGCAAATGGCCCGCGCGGCCATGGGCCATTCACCCGCGATCTTCAAAGCCATTCGCGACGGCGGCACGCACAACAAAACTCAGCTGCGTAACCAGCTGGAATACCTGACCACCAAGTCGAGTTTTATCATCGACAGCCGTGGCACCTATGACGGCCAAAGCGTCCTGTCAGCAAAAGAGATCGAACAGGTCACGCGCCGGTTTTCTGCGCAGTGGAATGAGGGGTTTCATCCCAAGCTGGGGCATACCTCGCATCTCTTGATGGCTTTCCCGATTGGCACGTGCGGCGAGGATGTCGCCGACATTACGCGCGAGATTTGCGAGAGGTTCTTTCAGGGCGAAGGCAGCCACTTCGACTACATCGCGGCCGTGCATGAGGATCGGGATCACCCGCATGCCCATATAGTCCTGAACCGGCGCAGCAAAGACGGTGAATTCTTCTTCCTAAAGGAAGGGCACCACTTCAACTACGACAGTTTTCGCGAGGCGATGGTGGAGGTGTCCGACCGCTATGGGCTGCGCCTTGAGGCGACCCGAAAGCTTGAGCGTGGGGTCACGACGAAGAGCATCAGCGATGTAGAGCAACGTCGCGCGGAAGCCACAGGGCAGAAGCTGATCGAGCGCGAGCGCGAGCGCGTGGGACCAGAGCTTGACCGCGCGCTGGCCGAAGTCGCCCAGAACGCGCGGCTCTATCGCGGACTGGCTGCCGAGGCCTCGCGTGAGAACCAGCATGACATTGCAGCAGCGTTGGACAAAGCCGCGACGCTTTTGGCGCAGGGCAAACCGATTGAAGCAGATGGAAAGGTATATGGCATGGTCGAAGAACAACATTCGTTTGATGAGGTCGTGGATGCCTTTCACGACAAGATCAACCAAGCTGAACGCATTGTAGCTGACGCCCCGGTGGAGCGGCGTGCGGCGCTGGAGCACGAGCTGAACGACATCTATCGTTCACTGTCGCATCTGAGCCCAATGGGAACGCAGTCCCACACCTTGCTCGAAGATGCGTCCAAAAGCGGGATCTATTCGGCCGCGAACATTCAGGCCGAGGTCCAAGGTGCCTTACAGGATCCAGCGCTTGCCGAACGTCTTGAGCAGGCTTTGAAAGGCACCGGCATTGATGCGCAGGATGTGACGCGTCGCGTCGAAATCGGTGCAGGCAATGCCGCGCTGGAGCGGCAATGGCTTGGTCAAGATTTGAAGGCGATTGCCGACAAGGAAGGCTTTGACCTGTCGCGCGCCGATGAGCTCGAAAAAGCGATCGACCGTCTCGACCAGGTGCACAGTGATCTGGGCCGTTTGTTGGCAGATGGTGAGGTTCTCAAAGACAGTGGGGCGGTGGAAGTCGACCGGCAGGAAGCCATAGTCGACAGGTTGCCGCCGACCACCGCTGATATCCTGAGCCGAATGTGGGACGACCCAACCGCAGATCCATTCCGCAGCGATCTGGAGCGCGAGACATTACGTGCCGAGCTGGAGGAACTGGTCGGCGAGGAGCATACTCCCGACTTGGCAATCGGCGATGAGACCACGCTGGAGGAACATATCGAAGACCGCCTGGACCGGCTCTATGCGGCCAAGGCCTATCTCCAAAGCGACGCCGCACTGGCCAACAGTGTGGCGATGGAGCATGTCCTCGACGAAATCGCCAACGAAGAACTAGACCTCCAACGCGAGCGGCACGTCGATACCGACGGCGAAAAGGGAGTGACGCATGGGTAAGGCGCGGATCGCACTTGGCGTCATGAGCTTTGCTCTTCTCGGCGCGGCATTGGGCTATGTCCTGGCGTCGGCCTTTCTGACGTTCCGCTGGTTCGGGGTCGGGGCGGAAATCGATTTTCTGATGCTGGCGCGTGGGTATGGAGGGCTTCGTACGACCCATCCGAGCGATATGCAGATCGTGCACTTGATTGTCGGAATCAGCACCGGTGCCGGTGTCTTGCTCAGTGCTGTGTTGATGAACGACGCGCTGACCAAGTTCGGTGAAACCCACTGGCAGCACATGTCCGAGATGAAGCGGAACGGCTTTTTCGGCAAGCCTGGCCATGGGTTTGTTCTTGGCAAAATGGGCAGGCCGAAGAGTCGGAAGCCGTTTGTTATGTCCAAGGTTTTTCCCCATGCCTTGATCGTGGCCCCGACCGGGCGCGGTAAGACCACGGGTTTCGTCATCCCGAACCTTCTGACCTACCAGGGCAGTGCGGTGGTTCTGGACGTGAAGGGCGAGAACTTCGAGGCGACGGCGCGGCACAGGGCATCGCAAGGCGACAAAGTCTTTAGGTTCGCGCCCACGGATTGGAAAGATGGGCGCTCGCACCGCTACAATCCATTGTTGCGCATATCGGCGCTGGACAACGTCGATCGCCAACAGATGGAGCTGCAGCTTCTAGCATCGCTGTTCTTGCAAGCTGATAGCGACCGGGTCCAAGGGCTTCTCGATGGTGGTATCGATCTGTTCGTGGCGGCAGGACTATTGGCGTTCGAGCGCAAGCGGCCGACCCTGGGCGAGATTTACCGCATCACCGCATCTGGCGGGGACAAGCAGAAGGAATATCGCCGCCGAGCCGACGAAGCCGTTAATCCAGCTGCCAAGCTGATCTTCATGCGCATGGCCTCGACCAACAACGACACGCTCACCTCTTATCTGTCGCTCTTGATGACGTCCGGCCTGAAGCAGTGGTCAAACCCCGCCATCGACCGTGCGACCGCAACGTCAGACTTCGATTTCCGCGACATCCGAAAATCGCCGTTTTCGGTTTATCTAGTGGTCGAACCGCTGATGGTAAAACCGCTCGCGCCGTTGATCCGCTTGTTCTTCTCGGATTTGCTGGCATCGCTTCAGGATCATGAACCCGGCAAAGACGAACCCTGGCCGGTGATGATCATGCTCGATGAGTTCAACCGCTTGGGAAAAATGCCGATCGTGCTCGACAGCATCGAAACTCTGCGCTCCTACCGCGCAAATCTCGCGATCGTCACCCAGACCATCCCTGCGCTTGATGAAATTTACGGTGAAAATGCCCGGCGTGCCCTGCAGGGCAACGCGGGCATCAAGCTCTATCTGACGCCCTCAGATGAAAAGACCATCGAAGAGCTCAGCAAAGCCGTCGGCAAAACCACCAAGCGTGTTGTGACTCGCTCGCGCTCGGTCGGTCGCAACCCTTTTGCCGGGCGCAGCATGTCTGAACGGACCGAAGAAACCGCGTTGCTGCCCGAGGATAAGGCGCGACGCATGGATCTTGATGACATCGTTCTGGTGGTTGACGCGCAAATGCCGGTGCGCGCCAAGCGGATCAAATACTATGATGACCGGTTCTTTAAGCAGATCTTCGATAAGCAGGCTGGGAATCTGCCTTACCCCTCAGCGGGGGACCAGATGCGCGGGCTGCAAGGGCAGATCAAGGCGCTGGAGGCAAAGATTGGAGCGCTGGAGGTGCCTGGAGTGGTTTCAGACGACGGCTCTAAAGGCGGAGGAAAGCGCCGAGAAGAGATCGATGATTTGGCTAGCGCAGAGCGGGGGGTGACGCCCGGCGATCAGCCCGGTTTGGGAGAGTATCGGGAAGGCACTGAACGTGTGGAAAGATTTATGGAAGAGGCGGCTGAAAGATGAATGACGCATTGCGGGGAACCATCGTGCTGCCGTGCTGAACGGCAACTGAAAACCGTGCTAGCAAGTTCAAACCACGAAAGTGGGCATTGCGGTTAACGGAGTCGGTCAACAATTTGGCTACGTTCCGGCCGCTTACAGCAGTACGAAAGGGAGAGTCCGGAACTTGCTCTGGGCAAGCTACCACCTTCATAATGCAAAAAGCTTGCTCTATTTTGGGTTGTTTTCTCGATGTGAATTCAAGACTCTGAGGCGGACCAAGAGATTTAGAGAAAGATACAATAAATTTGACAGTACCTGATCATATCGCATGGCTACATAATACCGGCGAAACTGTTGCGACGGTAGACGGCCGCGAAGTTGAAATCTGGGTTTTACAGCACGCCGATAACCCATCGATCCTCTCGAATTGGGCCACCCACTACCGAAACCACTACTGCCGCGATGAAGATCTGCCTGATCTGGTCGCGGATACGGGACTATCGAACGCCGACTTTCTGACCTGCATTAAGTTTCCAGACACGGCAGCGGCCCCTGGACCCAGTACGCGCGCGGGTGACTTCGGTGAAATCCTGGTGGCGGATTTTGTCGAATACGTCCTGGGGTACTGGTGCCCTCGGCAAGGTCGATTTGAGGATCGCGAAAACCGTAACGTGCCTTCCAACGGCACAGATGTGATCGGGTTCAGCTTTATGGAAGACGAGCCAAGTCCCGACGACGAATTGCTGGTTATTGAGTCGAAAGCCGGATTTCGGCCAACGGCAATCAATCGCCTACAACAGGCGATCAATGATTCCAGCAAGGACCTTGTCCGTGAAGCGATGTCATTGAGCGCCATCAAACAGAGACTACTCAAGATTAACCGCTATGATGCCTTGAAGGTTGGGCGTTTTCAGAACCAGGCTGACAAGCCGTTCAAGCGAACCAATGCCGCAGTTGCTGTGCTTGACAATGAGATATTCAACGATATGGCGCTTGACGAGTCAGACGCATCGGAACACCCGAACGGGGACAATCTCCGGCTTATTGTCATTCGAGGAACATCGATGATGGACCTCGTACACGCACTTTATACGAGGGCTGCAAATGAGGCCTGAGCGGGAATCGCGACTAATCCTTGCCGCCGTTCAAGCGCGCGCGAAAATGTATGAGTTTCGTGCAGCCGAAGAGGATCATGTCCCGTTCAGGCGAGCGCCAGAGACCCTCTTCCCATTGGCTGTTGGTATTCTGCATGACGCAGCAGGCGCTATCGCCGATCGTTTTGTCGATCGGTCAGAAGGTCCTGTCATCCCCTCCGCTTGGGAAGAGGATGATGGTTCGATTGCGCAGATGATCCGGTTCTCGGCCTCGTTCTTTGACGCGTATTTAGAGTCGCAGCTGAATGCCGAACTCACAACCGAGTTCTCGACGCTCTGTGGGGCATCCTATTACCTAGCAGACAGTGTTGGAAGTGCGGTGGTTGTCGCCCAAAGGTCCGAAGCACCCTCTTTAGAACTAGGGCATGGCCTTTCACGGGTGGCCTGGCATATCCTTCGGGGTGACGTCGGTCCCGTCGAGGGGGAAGCTAAACATGCCGAATTCGGCAATCGTCTGCTTACCGCTTTGACTCGGCACTTCAGCCTTGAAATAGACGCCCAAGAGGAAATTTGCTCTTTGTGTGCTGAATTGCGGGTAAGTGTTTATGACAACGGATCGGCCCGTGAAGTCGTTTACGCGGATATCGTAACGGCACTCTGTGCTCGCAAGCTAGAGAATGCAGCTCGCACGATTCTGCCACCATCATCGGGCTTGCCGCATGATTTGTGGGCCCAAGCTTTACGTAAGCCGCGCTTCCCCAAAGAGCTATGGCCAGCTCAGAGAAGGATTGCGGAGGCTGGCCTACTAGAAGGAAACTCTGGCGTCGTGCAGATGCCGACAAGTGCGGGCAAAACGCGCGCGACCGAGTTGATCATCAGGTCGGTTTTTTTATCGGGGCGCTCGAACTTGGCTGTGATAGTCGCCCCGTTTCGTTCGCTATGTAACGATATTCGTTCCGATATGGTGGGGGCGTTTGTGGGAGAGGACGTCGCTATCGACGAAGTCTCAGACTCATTTTTACTCGATGTTGATCTCGCAGGAGTTCTTGCGCAGCGATCGGTTATGATCGTGACACCAGAAAAGATGCTCTACATGCTAAGGCGTGCGCCTGAACTTGCGGAGAGAATCGGCCTCGTCATCTATGATGAGGGCCACCAGTTCGAAGGCTTCGCACGCGGTCCGACCTACGAGCTGCTGCTTTCATCGTTGCGGATGACTTTGCAACGGGAGGCGCAGGTGGTCCTGATCTCCGCCGTCATTGGCAATGCACCGGTTATAGCCGAATGGCTTGTCGACGACGCCAATGCGGTGATCAGCGGTGAGGGTCTACTACCGACCACCAAAAGCATCGCCTTTGCAAGTTGGCAATTCGAGCGCGGGCTTTTGCAATACGTGAGTCCAGACGATCCTGAACAGCAAGAGTTTTTTGTCCCTCGCGTCGTGACACAGACCAATCTTGCCCTAAAGCCTCGTGAGCGCGTAGCACGCGTTTTCCCGAAACGGGGCGGTACTGGCGAGAGTGCGGAAGTCGGATTGTATTTGGGGCTGCACTTGGTCGAGCGCGGCAGTGTGGCACTGTTTTGCGGAACCAAGGAATCCGTCATTTCACTTTGTGGACGGGCAGCGGATATATTTGATCGCCGAGTCGCACTATCGCGCCCGCTTGATGTTTCCGACGCGGCCGAGATCGCGCGTCTCTCGCACCTCGCAAAACTAAACCTCGGCGCGGACCAAGATGTGACCCAAGCGTCAGAATTGGGGATTCTTGCTCATCACGGTAACACTCCGCAGGGACTGCGTCTCTCAGTCGAACATGCCATGAAGGAAGGGCACGCAAAATTTGTCATTTGCACCTCGACGCTGGCGCAAGGTGTCAATTTCCCAATTCGGTACCTTATCGTCTCGGCAACCCAGCAGGGCAAAGAAAAGATAAAGGTGCGCGACTTCCACAACCTTATGGGCAGAGCCGGACGGGCCGGAATGCACACAGAGGGTAGTGTAATTTTTTCGGCACCATCTATTTACGATCAGCGGGGCAATATCGATGGGCGCTGGCGTTGGAATTCCACCAAGAATCTCCTGGATTCAACACGTGCCGAGCCATCGCGCAGCAGCATCCTGAACTTGTTCGATGATTATGAACAGACCGCCAGGCTCCAGCTCACTTTTCAAGTGGGTTGGCTGGACCTTGCCTTTGCAACGCATGCCGACATCGACGCTGCAGTAACCTCGATCAAACGGAGATTTGATTGGGTCGACATTGATAGATTCAAAACTTTCGTCGCCGATCGCGCACGCGCCATTCAGCGCATCGCCGCCTATCTAGCGGCTTACGTGGATTTTTCGAGCGACCAAGCAGGCGAACGGATCGACGAACTAACCCGCAACACTTTGGCATGGCACTTGGCTGACGAAGCCACGCGCGAAAACCTTCTCGAAGTTTTCCACATGACTGGGAGAGCTATCAGGGAAGCTGGTGACGATGCGCTACGCGCTTTGATCAGAAAATCTCCACTTCCACCTGCAGACGTTTTTGCTCTACGTGATTGGACAAACGCTAACATTCAAACGCTTGTGGATGCGGCAGAACGTGGTGAACTTGTCGATGCAGTCTTTGCGGAGGTCCGTCAATACGTCACCTCCAAAGCCCTGACCAAGCTCACTGACCAAAACCAAATCCTGCCCACATTGAAGGCATGGATGGCTGGTGAGTCATTTGACACTATTGGGCAGGCGCTGCGTGCTGCCAATGTTCGGACTAGCAATCGGCATATTACAGCAAACCATGTAGTAGCCATCTGCGAAGGCGGTTTTGGGTTCGATCTCGCAATGGTCGTGGCATCGATTGCCGACCTCGTTGAACCTCGAGATCCAGCCCTCCACGAACAGCTGTTGTTGCTTCAGCGGCAGATAAAGAATGGACTGAGCAACACAACAGCGCTCGCCTTTTATGAAGCTGGTTTCAAGGATCGCGTGGTTGCTCAGGCACTGGCAACCTCATTTGGCGGCATTAACGATCGCCATGGTGTCCGGCGTGTTTGCCGCGCTCAGCAAGACGAGCTGAATGCGGTTCTCGACGCTTTCCCAGCATATTTCCAAAGTGTTGTGGAAGAACTGCGGCGTTGAGTTGGGCACGTCAAGCAGAACCGCTGGTTTCGTACTTGCGGCAGTTGAAATGCTGCTCCCCCCTCGAATGACGCGGAAGGGCTTCGTACGGGCTTTTGCGCTTGAAAAATGGAGGTCGTTAAGGGGCGATAGCACTTGAAACCCATCTTGTGACAACGTATTTCTGGCTTGAGCTGCCGCCCCAGCCTCCCCCCTCCGACGGGAAAGTATTCAGCATGCAGGGTTTGAAATAGAGCTTTTTCTGTTCGAGCGCGCACATAAGGAGGGATTGTGTATTTTTGCTCGCAATAGGAGAAACTCAAATGAACCTATCTGCACCGATCAATGAACTTAAACGCAAGGCAAAGCTGTTGCGCCGCTCTGAGGATATCCCACTCAATCAAGCGTATGCGCGTATCGCCAACGAAGAAGGCTATGCGAGCTGGGGGCTCTTAATCCGCGACTATGAAGCGCAGAAGCCAAAGCCGAATGCGCGACCTCGGACAGGCTATCAGATCACTTCGCTGCCAGTCGATGACGGCTACCGTAGAGAAGCGATAGAGCTGGCCAACAGCACATTTGAAATGGTGATAAGTCGGATTGAGCCCGATAACCCAGTGGAAACGCGGCGGCTCTGGGATGCGGTAGAGTACATCGATCATCACCATTTAAGCGCTGATATGCTTCCAATTGATAGTGAATACGCCCTGTCTTTGATCGAGGCGTTTTTGGTCCATCACGTAATCGATCTCGCCGTGCAAGCAGATCGAAACGCGGAAGCTTAAGCTAGACCAACCTTTGGCTGGGGGTGAATGCACCCCCAGCCAAAGACAGCTTTTGGCAAATCTGCAATGCAGAGCCTGCTCATGCTATGAATGGTGGAAACGGCCGACTTCACTCTAAGCGCTTGGCCCGTTCAGCGACCCTCTGAACCAGTGAAACGGTCGCAGAGCTAGCCTGGCGCATCCCAGCCCCGGCGATTTCCGCATTTGACCTTGTTCCAAACCGTGCCCGCGCCCGTGACCCCTTGGTGCCAATCAAGCCCTTCGCGAACCCGCTAGGTCCAGGTATGCTCGGCGGTCCGGCCATCATGAAGTTGCCGGAGATTGAGCGCACAATCAGCGGGGTGGCGATGATCATGCCGCCTGCGAGAAACATCATCATAAAGAAGGGCACCAGCGCGCCGATGTTGCTTGCGCCGGAGGGATCTCCGAGTTCGGTCATCAGCGAGCGGGACATGCCGACGACGGTGGAAAACACGCCAGCGATCACGAGGGGGTATAGCGCGTAGGATACGGTGCTGGACAGCCAGCGGTGGAAGTAGTCCTTGCTGACGTCGAACAGCGAAAGCGCGATCATGATAGGGGCGATGCCGATCATGAAGGCCAGCATGATCTTTGCGAAGATCAGGACAAGGCCGCAGAGCGCGCCGATGACGCCCAGGAGGAATGCGCCGATCGCGCCGATGAGGGCTCCGGCCATCCAATGCATGTTGTCACCGGCCGCGTTCAGGTAGTCGCCAAATTCCTCTATAAGATCGTCGAAGGCCCCGGCAAAGTAGGACGCGCCAGCCCCGCCACCGCCAAGCCCCGCCACCATGCCGCCCGCGAGCTGGTCGAGCCCATTAATCAGCGCGCTGGCCACCGCATTGAATTGGACCCAGTTCATTGCGAATAAAGAGATCAGCATGAGCTTTAGGGCGAACCAGAAGGCGGTTCGCCCATCCATGGATTTGTACTGAAACACCATGTTGAGGAAGACGCCGATCACAGCGAGCGTGGAGGCGACCGCAACGATGCCGCCAAGCTGACCGGCGACGTTGCCAAATGTGGTTTGGGCCGCGCCTTCCAGAAAGTTGTCGGTTGTCTCAACCATCCAGGTGACAACGCCCATAGGATCCCCCTCAGTTAGGTTTAGGCGCTCGCGCCGGTGCGACGTTTCAGGAAGGCT
Organism: Ruegeria sp. YTSA168; assembly: GCF_059610045.1. Taxonomy (NCBI): domain Bacteria; kingdom Pseudomonadati; phylum Pseudomonadota; class Alphaproteobacteria; order Rhodobacterales; family Roseobacteraceae; genus Ruegeria; species Ruegeria sp. YTSA168. The sequence continues at coordinate 486,399 of NZ_JBXWMW010000003.1, read as the reverse complement.
TTCAGAATGTGCTCACCGTCGAAATCCGGCACGACCGAGACCAGTTCCCAACCATCCTGACCAAGGGCCGTCAGCTGCGCTTCGATCTTTGGCGGCTTTGTTTTGGCGGTGTTGATCTGTTCAATCTTGTACTCAAACATGGTCTGTTTCCTTCGCTTGGGCTGGATCAATCGGCAGGTAGAATTCGGTGATGCCGCGCGCGCCTTCATGGCGACCGGCCTGGATGATCACATCTATCGAGCGGATGATGTAGTCGTTCATGTCCTGGTAGGTCATGGGCACATCTGTCTTCAGGGCTGCGATGGCGAGACGCTGGACGGCCAGCTGAGGCGTTTCAGCGTGCAGCGTGGTGAGTGAGCCACCATGGCCGGTGTTGATGGCCTCGAGGAAGGTCATGGCTTCCTTCCCGCGCACTTCGCCCAGAACGATGCGATCCGGCCGCATGCGCAGGGTGGAGGTCAGGAGGACATCAGCACTGCGCGTGGCTTCGTCGCGGTCAGACATCAGCGTGACAACATTGGGCTGCGTTGGACGCAGTTCGGCGGCCTCTTCGATCGTGATGATGCGTTCGTCGGTTGGCACGAAGGAGAGGATTTTGCGCGCCGCAACGGTCTTGCCCGTTGAGGTGCCGCCAGACACGATCATGTTGAGCTTGTGGATGACACAGAACTTGATCGCTGCGTCGATGTCGCCGGTGGCCACGACATCGCGCAGCTCGGCATTGCGCTTGCGTCTTGCACCCTCGTTGCTGCGCTCTTTGCCGAAGAGATAGGACAGCTTGATCCGCTCCAATGGCAGGTCGGCGAAGAACCGCAGGGAAATCGCATAACCGCCATCAACGGCGGGAGGCTGGATGACTTGAGCGCGGATTGGGCGGTCACGGTAGTCGATGCTTGCCGAGACAATGGGTTTGGTCCGACTGAGCGTGGTGTTCGCGGCGGAAGCAATCTGATTGCCAAGGTCTTTGATTTCATTGGGCGAGAGCTGTCGATTGACGCGCCGCATAAAGTGATCCCCCTGAAACTCGGCCCACAGCGTGCCGTCAGGATTGATGCAAAGCTCGATCAGCTTTGGATCACGCGCCTCGGGGATCTTGTCCATCGAGCTTTGCAGGTAGCTGGCCGCCATGATCAGAAAATCTCCAGATCGCGATCAACCATCACGGTGACACGGGCACCTTGATCGACATAGATCACGGGCGATACAGATAGATATTCGCCAATCACGCTTTGCGCGCTGTCTTGCAGGTCTTCGCCAATGCCCTCGAGCACATCCGAGGTGATCTCATCTTCGATGTTCTGGGCTGCGACGGCGGGCAAGGCTCCGATCAGTGATATCAGAGCAGCGGACCCGAACCGTGTGCCGAAGCGGCTGTCGACGAAACCGGTTGTGCCGGACCGCCCCAGTTCATCACCACCGAAGGCGCTGATTTCGACGGTCTGGTTACTGGGCAGAATGATCCGGTCCCAGGCGATGGTCACGCGTTGTTGCGCAATATCTAGGCCGGATTGATACCGCCCGATCAACCGCGCCCCGCGTGGGATCAAGACCCGCGTGCCGTCATAGGCGTGGACATCTTCAGACACCATTGCTCGGACCTGACCGGCAAGCGAGCTGTCTATCGCTGTCTCGAGCACGGCCTGGATCATCGTGCCCTGAACAACCGTGTTTGACGGGTTCACGATCACCTGGGCCTGGGTCACCTCAGCGGGTTCAGCGCCGTTGCGGACAAAGTCTGTGTCGCCATCAAGCCGCCGTTGCTGCGCGGCGGTTTCATTGTTGCCGTTACCCGAGCCGCCAAAGGCGATGATTGGGCTGGCGATGCGGGCTTGGAGTTCGTCAAGTTCGGCTTGCCGCCGCCGTTCCAGCTCCTGAAGGCGCAGTTCCTCGGCCGTGGGGCCGGTTGGTGCGGGCGTGCGCGGGGCTTCCAGGCGTGCAAGCTCCAGATCGTTCTGCAGACGCTGGATTTGCCGTGCGCGTTCTTCCAGTTCTTCGCGCAAGGCGGCTTGCGTTGCTGCTGCCTCGCTGCGCAGGGCGTCGATCTCTGCGCCCAAGGTATCCAATGCCTCGAGGTCGACGGTTGGGGCTTCAGGCGCAGGTGCTTTGCGCAGGGCTTCGAGTTCGGACCGCATAGCGTCCATTTGCGCGCGCAGCTCTTCTGTCTCGCTTTCTGGTTCTGACTCCGCTGGAGGTAGCGATGTGTCTATCGGTGCAGGAGTTGGCTCAAGGTCTCCAAACCCCGGACCGGCCGCTTGGAATTCATCTGGGGAGGCGGTTTCCAGGCTGTCGGGGTCAGAGCCGCCAGAGAACAACAGCAAGAAACCGCCAAGAGCCGCGATTGCCCCAATCCCTAGGGTGATGGCGACAAAAGATGGCCGCGCCTTTCGGTTTTGTGGTTTTCCTTCAAGTGCTTCGAGGCGTTTCTTAAGCTCAGCTGTTTCACTCATCGGGATTTGCCTCGCTCATCTCTTGGACGCAGATCTCGTCATCGCCGAGCCTGAGAACCCATCGAGTGCTGACACCTGACACGCGGATCACGCCATCTGGCCGCGCGAGCGCATTCACGCTGCGCTCATTGCCACCGGACCATCGAAAGATCGCGGGCAATGGGGCATTCGCGGCAAAGCGGAAATAGGTGAAGGTGCCATCGTCCCAGATTTCGCGCGGGGTGATCTCGGATCGCGCGCTGACGCCGTAGGCGTGGTTTGCTGGCGCAGTGGCAGCCATACGCGATTGCCGAGGGGCCGCTTCGGGATAGGTGAAGCGAATGACGTAGAAGGTCGGCGAACTCGCCTCGGTCACGTTGAAATAGTAGCTACGCCGGTTGGTGTAGACGGTGATATTGGTGTGCGCGCCGCGTGTAACGGGCTTGATCGCAAAGGCCTGACCACCGGGCACTCCGTCCAACAGGAAGCCTTCGGTGTCGCCAGCAATGATCGAGCGGATGGTCTCGCCCTGGCCAAATTCAATGCTGGTCACGTGGGTCAAACTGGTTCTGATGCGGTAGACCTGCCCGTCCTGATAGGTGGCCAGCCGGACGCGGGCATCAAAGGGGCCTTGGCGCGGCTGTGTTTCTGCATAGGCGATGCCAGCAGACGGAACGAGGACGGCGAGGATCAAGAACAGGCGGCGCATTGGTTACTCCAAACGATCCGAGCGGATCGCGTATTCGGTGACGGTGAAGCCAAAGGGGTTCTGCCAGACATCGTCGATTGACCGGCTATTCTCGGGCCGAAACTCAAACATCAGCGTTGCGGTAAAGAGCCCGTTTTGACTGCCGCGCGGTGAATTGAGCCGCTTGCGCAGGCGCACCTGGGCACGGTTGGCGCTGATGTGCGTGATCGACAACACCTCGACATCAAGCCGGGCATCTGTTCCGTAGGTGTCGGGCGGATAGGCCTCATGGCCGCTGGTCCACAATGCGCGTAGCCCGGCGGCGGCCGATCCGTCCGACTGATCCAGGACCCGCCGCACACGCACGTCATTGTCGAGCTGATTATACGTCTCTCGATCAATCACATAGCGGTAGACCTGTGCCTCAATGATAGCGGGGCGTTCCGTGAGTGAGACCGCTTCAACCATGGCATTGGGGAGGGCCATGCCGGTTTCGCTATCAAAGGGAACGATCATGGGCGGCGGGTCCGCGTCGAACAGGGCCACGAGGGCGGCGGCGAGGCAACCTGCCATGCCAAACCCCATGCCTGTCAGTCCCAGTTTCTGCCACATGAGCTCGCGTCTTCGTGCGCCGTAGACGAGCTCTTCTTCGATGAATTCCGCTCCGCTGTTCATGGGATCAGTCCGCGCGCAGGTCTGGAAGGGTGAAATCCATATAGCGGCGCTCTTCGGCCAGCGTCGCGGCATCGACCACTCCGGATTGGCCCGCGCCGACTGTTTGAATGGCTTCGAGCTCCCACATGCGTGTCATGGCGATGGCCAGCTCGGCCGTGACGCGGGTGTTGTGATCGACGGCTTCCTTGAGCGTTTCCATGTCGGGGATCAATGAAACCAGCTGCTCGACCCGTTCCAGCGATTGCGCGGCCTCGTCATAACTGTTCTCTGCCGCCGCCGACATCACCGCCCCGGTGCCCGCCTGGCTGGCAATGCGCTCAGCCCCCGGATTGCCGCTGCTGGCCATGTCAGAGAGGGTATCTTGGTCAAAACCTGCGTCCTCGAGGGCTTGCGTCATGCGGCCTTCCATCTGAGGGGCCGCGTTGCCGATCAGGCCGCGAAAATCGCCGCTTTGGATTTGCCGGATGGTGCCAAGGAGATCGCCGAATTCCTGATCGAGTAGGCCGTCGAGATCACCACCCATAGCCATCTCGATGATATCCGTCGCGCCGGTCAAGGCGGCGTAAGTCTCATTGAGCGTGTCGAGTTGCTGCTGCACCAGGTCGAGCTGTTTGAGAAGCGTGTCGAGTTGGTCGGTCTGGATCCCGAAATCCTCCAGCATCTGCTGCAGCTGGCGAATTTCCTGGGCGATGTTGCGTGTGTCGACAGTCGGAACACCTTGGGCAGATACGGGTGAGGCAACCAACAGCGCGCAAGTGGCAACGGTAGAAAGAAAGCGGATCATCGGAATGCCTCCAGATCGAATTGCATGAAGTCTTGTTCGCGGGCCTGTGCGGCCGCCATGGCCAGCTCGGTCGCGCTAAGCGGGCGGGTATGGGCGGCCTTCAGGCGCGTACGGATTGCGATCAGGCGGGCGAGTTCGGCCCGCGCGTAGGTGTTGAGCGACATGGCCGCGTGAATGTCGTCGGTTTCGCCGATGCGGGTGATGATGTCCTGCACGCGCAGCGCGGCCGCTTGCACCGAGACCAATGAGTAGTCGCCATAGACCCCCGCCCCAAAAGAGGTCAGGCTCATCGTGGAGTTGGCAAGCAAGACGGGATCAATCGTGCCAAGCGCATCGACGCCGCCGACGCGGGCAAGGTAGAGATTGTAGCGTTCGGGGATGACCTGAACGTAGTGCTGGGTCTCAGCGAAAGGGGGCACGCCGCGGTAGCGCTGCACGTTGCCGGGACCGGCATTGTAGGCAGCTAGCCCGCGAATGATGTTGCCATCAAACATGGCCAGCATCTGCGCCAGATAGCGCGCGCCGCCGGTGACCTGGATGTAGGGGTTTTCATAATAGGCTGGGTAAATCCCGAGATCCTGCGCCGTACCGGGCATGATCTGGGTCAGGCCGAATGCACCAACAGGTGAGCGCGCGCCGATGGTGAAGCGGCTTTCTTGCCAGATCAACGCCTGCAACAGACAGCGCCACTGCTTGGGCGATAGGCCCGCCGCGTGCACGCCAGACATGTGGTGCGTTTCTTGAGCGGCGCGAATGATCAGCTCTTCAATCGATCCCGAGGCATCGCCGAACATCTGGGCTGCACCGGGATTCGGGTCCACCGGGCCATAAAGAGTTTCAACGGCGCTCTCTGGCGATGAACCAGCTTCCAAGCTTGCGACCAGCGCGCCTGAATTGCCGCTGGCAAGCGTTGCGGCATCAAGGATATCATCCAGCGCTTGGAGTTGTTCTTGCTCGAGCTCTTCAAGCTCTTCCTCTTTGGTCAGCCGATCCCGCTGCAGCGCCAGATCTTGTTCGCCTTGTTGCAGCACGCGCTCGCGCTGCAAGAACATGCCCGCATCAAATGTGGGCACGCCTTGGGCAAAGGCCAATGACGCGGCGAAACAGAACAGACCCGCAAAGATATGCAGGCGATGCTTACTCACCGAGACCACCAATCGGCCCGAGCAGCTCGAAGTTGCAATTACTGCGGCTGACCTCGGCAAAGGAGTTGAAGCATTCGGCCTCTGACGGCCGGTATTCCGCGCAGGCTGTCAGGGTCAAAAGGGTGAGGGTCATTACGCACAATCTACGCATCAATCTGTCTCCAAAATTCGGGGTTCTGGCGATAATCAGCGCCCACCAGTGCTTCGCCTTTTTCAATGCCGCCAAGGATCGTGAGGTAGGGGCCAAGGGCGCTCAGATCGGCATCGATAACAACAGAGCCTTGATCATCGCGCACCAGCGCCAGACGAGAGTTGCTTCCCGTTCCGAGCAAAACGCTGAGCTCTTTTTCGGTAAGGCCGAGCATGGTGTAATCGCTGGCCGAGGCGCGGATGTTCGGAAGCAAGAGCTGTGTCGGCACGGCCTCGACAATCGTCTTGCCAGTGCGGGTTTTCTCGAGCTGGCTTGCGTATTGGGTCATCATCACGACGACGGCATTCTGTTTCCGCGCCGTGACCAGCCAGTTGCTCAGCCTGTCGGCAAAATACGGGTTATCCAGCGCCTTCCAGGCTTCATCGATGATGATCAGCGTCGGCTTGCGATCCTCGATCACGCGCTCCACCCGCCGAAACAGGTAGGAGAGGACAGCCATGCGTTCCTTCTCGCTTTCGCTGTCGAGAATGCCGGTCAGGTCGAACCCCACGACATCACCATCGAGCGAGAAGGTATCCTCAGAGCTTTGCCCGAAGATCCAGCCATAGCGGCCATCTTCAGTCCATTCCTGGATCCGCTCGAACAGATCCCCTTCGTCAGCTCCCGCTACAAAGAGCGACGCCAAATCCTGCCAGTTACGAAGGGCGGCATCGCTCGCCCCGGCGTTCTGGCGCACTACCTCTTGAATGCGGTTGATTTGGACCGGGCTCAGGGGCTTGTCGGTGCGATGCAAAAGCGTGGCCAGCCAATCGGAGAGCCATGCTTGCCCGCGCCCATCAATTTCCGTGCGTAGCGGGTTGAGACCTGTGGCTTCACCGGCCTTGATGGCGCTGTAGCGCCCACCATTGGCCCGAACCGCCATTTCCATGCCCGCGCGATAGTCGAAGACAAAGACGCGCGCGTCGCAGCGCCGAGCTTGGGTCATGAGGAATGCAGACAACACCGACTTGCCAGAGCCTGGGCGGCCGAGGATCAAGGTGTGCCCGCCGGTCGGTTCTTTGTCCGGCTGACCCGTCTCATGGTAGTTGAACAGGAAGCCCGAGCGTTCAGGCGTCGGGAAGAGGGTGATCGGCTTGCCCCAAGGCACTCTATCGCCCTGCTTGCCCAGTTGACCGCGATGTAGCGCCGCGAGATCAGCAAAGTTGGTGTTTGTGATGGCGGCCTTGCGGCTGCGCATCTGCCCATTGCCCGGATGCTGCGCGAAATAATGAGTTCGGGAAGCAAAGCTCTCATTCACCAGATTAACGCCTTCACTGGCCGCGATGTTGCGCACCTCGGCCGCTATGGTTTCCAGCCTTTCCTCGGTCTCGGCGAAAACCGTGACGGTCATGTGATGATCGCCAAAGCTCAGCCGCTTGGATTCAAGATCGTCGAGCGCGTCGACGAGTTCCTCTGCAAGGGAAATCGCGCCGTCATCGCTGGCCTTCATCAGGCGCTGTTGGCGCTTGATCCGACTGGCCATGATGTTGCTGTTAATAGGCGTGAAGGAATGGGTGACGATCATGTCGACGGGAAGGTTCAGCTCATCAAACATGGTGCAGTTGGTTTTGGCCGGATAGGTCTTGATCGCAAAGGTGGTGCCAAAACGCTTGCCCGCCGTCCCGTCGTCGAGCGCAAAGCCTCGCCCCTGAAACGTAACACGCGTGTTGGCCACATCCTCGGCAATGATGCCGATGCGGGATTTTGCGAAGAGCGGTCGCTCTTGGCCAATGTTGAGTGCCCCGAGGAAACCCAGCAGTTCGCCGCTCTCAGCCCCAAGCAGGCGTGGGTTCATATCGGCAAAAGATGAGAGCAGAAACCCGACGACTTCCTCGAGCTTGCGCAGCTGCTTGGCCGTCTGGTCTTTCAGCTGTGCGATTGAGCCTGAGCGCTTCAAGCGCAGCTGAGCGCCGAGGGGAGGACGTTTGAGCACTGTGAGCGTGAGCGTTTTGTCCCGCAGGCCCGCCCGTACCATGGCCGCTTGCCAACGGGTGTCCAGGGCTTGGGCAAACCCATCCTCAGGCACCGGGGGTAAAGTAGTTTCAATCGCTTTTGAGACCTTGTGCACGTAGAAACTGTACTCTGGTCCGATCTGCGCGATGATCGCAGCAAAGAGCGCGCGGATCTTTTCCAAATGCGCGTCATCGCTGGTCATGCTGTTGACGCCATCAAGACGAATGCATTGGAACAGGGCATTGCCGCGCGTGCGGATCGTCACGTCATTCACGAGACTGACATAGGGTAGCATGCTGGCCACCGTGCGCTCTTTGCGCGCCCAGTCCGGCATCATGGCAAGGTCATCCGAAGGGTCATGGAGCATAGCTGTCCCCCGAATGGATCTTGCGGTTCGAGGTGGGCGGCGTTTCCTGCAGCGCAGTGACCATAACCTCAAGAAAGGCCGGATCCCAATCCGCTGCTTTCCACAGCGCAGGATAGGCCAGAGCGGCGATGATGATCAACGGCCAGCTCTGAACCCACAAAAAAAGCAACACAAACCCGAAGAGCCAGACCATCGCATACATGATCGGCAGCCCAATGAGCTTTGGCGGCCGGATCAGGCCCAGGAAGAGGCGGGTTTGGGTTGCCATGTCGGACTTACGCGCCCCAGATCGCGGTCACGATGGTCGGTGCAGCTGCGATGCCTGCAATCGCAACAAGCACCCAAAGGGCTTGGCGGAAATCCAGAATGCCGAAGAGCCAGGAGAGGAACACACCAATCAGAGCCAAGGTGCCAATGACAATACCCAAGGGGCCGGTGATCGTATCGACGATGCCCTGCAAAAGGTTCTGCACCGGCGAAAGGTCGATGCTCTGCGCAAAGGCCGGGTTGGCAATCATCAAGCTGGCCAGAGCCAGCGACAGGATCGTGCGAATTTGTATGTGCATCAGGAGGCTCCAGTCAGTCGATCACGCACGGCCATGACACGGCGCACGTGATTTTGGGTTTCTCGGTAGGGAGGGATGCCGCCATAGCGCGCGACCGCGTCAGGCCCCGCGTTGTAGGCGGCAAGCGCGAGTTCGGGCGTGCCGAATTGTGCAAGCATCATCAGAAGGTAACGGGCGGAGCCATCCAGATTGGCCTGCCAGTCATGCGGATCCACACCAAGCTGCGCGGCCGTAGCTGGCATCAGCTGTCCGAGGCCGATAGCACCTGCGGAGCTGCGCGCATTTGGGCGATAGGCGCTTTCAATCTCAATATTGGCTTGGAAGAGCACCTGCCACTCCGTCACGGACAGGCCAGCGCGGCGTAGTGCGGGGTGTCCGCCATAGCGATGCGCGGTGCTTTCAAGGGCTGTGAGGATCTCGGGGCGGGGAACCGCGCGGGTGGGTGCAGGAGGCGGATCTTCAGGCTGAGGCGCTGCGAACACGATCAGCTCTGGTGGGTTTGCTCCAATCCCGTCGACGTAGCTCTGCGCGAAACCTGATTGCGGTGCTTTGGTCTCGAGCTGGCCATCGGCCCGCATGGAAAGCACGAAGCCTTCAGAATGGGCGGGTGCTGCAAGGAATGCCGCAAGGACAGCAAGTGGCTTAGCCCGCGTCGTCCAAATTGTGAGAGGCGATCTTGCCTTCGAGCATCGGGATCGAGACGACCGAAACTCCAAGTCCTGCAAGGAAGCTGGATAAGCCATTGATAGTCTTGAATTCTCGGGCGGCCATATTGTTGCGCGCGGTAACGAGCAGGCGACGCGTCTCACCATCTGGCGAGACGCAATGCACGGTCCAAATCCCGGACCACTGAGCACCTGTACGTTTGGGCGTAACCCGACACACAACATCCGCCGAATGACCCTCGGCAAGCAGCGTGCGCAGCCCGTCTTCACTGACAACATTGGGGGCGTCTTGCATCAAATTCATAGGATCGAGCCTTGCAGAATTGTGCATTGGCCCGGCAGTCCCTCATGGACTACCCAACCGATACAATATTATAATCTTGCAATCAATAGGTGCAATTTGAGTTATTGCGCCTTTCATGCGTTGAAACGAATTTACTGCAACGGAGTGGCTGAGCCAAGATAATATGGCGCTTTTGAAACAAGCATGGGCGATTATGATCGTTCTGAGCTGGAGTTCTGCGGCGATCGCGGGCAGTTGTCTGCCGCCTGCTCCGCCCTGGATGCCGACCAATGCCGATGACGTATGGGCCTATGCGGACCTGTTGAGGCGTGATGCGGAGACGTATTTTACCGAAGTTGAGCGGTACTTCCGTTGCCAGGACCTGGAGCGTCGTGAGATCTTCGAGCAAGCGCGCGTCGCCAGCGAAGACTACGCGCGCGTTTTGGAGCTTCTGGACGACGTGAGGAAATGACACCTGTCCTCACGTAGAGAAAGATGCCTTTCAACAAAGCGGCGGCGAAGGTCGCCAACGCGCTGACGAAGTGAAATTGCGCTGCGACTGAACCAACGTCGACTTTCCAACTAGCGGGCTTTTAAAGCATCCAACATCGGACAGTCGCTTTGTCCCTTTGCGCAGTTCGCGACCAGCTCGACCAGAGCCTTCTCAAGTTTCCGAAGCTCCGCCAGTTTCGCCTGAACGTCCGAGAGATGCTTGCTTCCAAGTCGCTCGACCGTCTCACATGCATCGGACGGTGCATCGGCGAGATTGCGAAGCGCAACTGCGTCTTGGATGGAGAACCCAAGATCACGGCATCGTTTGATGAAGCGAAGCTCTGAAATCTCAGTGTCCGAATAAGCTCGTCGCCCAGAAGCAGTGCGGACTGCCTTTGATATTATCCCCTCACGCTCATAGTAGCGGATCGTCTCTATTGAAACGCCACTAAGGCGGGATGCCTCACCAATCGCAATCATGTGATCAAACTCCGCTTGCTTCTGTAGTGACTACAGGATGCATAAGATCAGCCATGATGTCGAATACTGAAACTCTTCAAGATGAAACCAATGGGCCAAACCGACTGCTGATCGGCGGCGCTGGTCTGTTGGCTTTGCTAAGCGCATCCTGCTGCGTATTGCCGATTGGCCTTTCAATCATAGGGCTGGGTGGCACGTGGCTGGTTTTGCTTGGGCCATTTGTCGAGTATCGCACCGAGATATTGGTTGTCGTGGGACTTGTACTTGCTTGGGGATGGTTCCGCCTTTGGCGGCGTTGGGCCTGCGCAAAACGCAGGCGCTCAACTGTCGTTATGCTTGGCTTCACGACGCTGGCTTTCGCTCTCGCTGCCAGTTCACCTCTCTGGGAAGAAGACGCGGCGAGGACGATGTTTGCCTTGTTTAGGCAGTATCGATGAGGGGCTGGTTGCTTCCACTGAGCCTGGGCGGTTCGGGATTGGCCGCAGTCTGCTGCCTGACGCCTTTTCTACCATGGCTGTTTTCGCTTCTTGGGATCAGCGGAGCACTCGGTTACGTCTATAGAGACGACGTGCTGCTGCCAATCCTTGCTGGATTTCTACTACTTACAGGATACGCGCTATGGCGACGCAAACGAGCGAAGTGAACTTTCAATCTACGATTACCTGCCCCGAATGCGGACACGCTACCGAAGAGACGATGCCGACGGATGCATGTCAGTGGTTCTATGAATGTAAGTCCTGCCACACTGTTCTAAAACCGCTCGAAGGGGACTGCTGCGTGTACTGCTCCTACGGCACGGTCAAATGTCCTCCAATCCAAGAGGGAGGCTCGTGCTGCGGGTGATCAGTGCTCGTTTTCGCAATGCTCATGGTCAGCAAGTGACGCCAGAACGTAGCAGTCCTCGGACACACCATGTCCGTCGCATCCCTTGGCCATGCGAACCAACTCCCTTTCGAGCGCCTTCAGCTTTTTGACCTTCGCGCGAACATCCGCGAGTTGTGCCACCGCAATTTTCGTAGCGGCTTGGCATGACCGATCCGGGTGTTCCTGTAACTCGATCAGGGACAAGATTGCCTCAATCGAAAAGCCCAGATCGCGTGCATGGCGGATGAAGCTGAGCCGTTCCAATCCCGCTTTGTCATAGCGTCTTTGGTTGCCGCTTGTGCGCTCGGCCTCCACCAACAGGCCCATCTCCTCATAGTAGCGGATGGTTGGAACCTTGACCTTGGTGCGTCTTGAAAGCTCGCCGATAGAAAACATGAAGAAACCTCTTGAACCTCTAGTCACTAGAGATTGTAAATAGGGTGGGACACAGACTCAAGAGGCTACGATGACCGATCAATTCCTGTCCCCAACATCCCTTCTGGATTTCGAGGCTGGCCCTATTCAGCGCCTTGTTGCTGATCGTGGCTGGATGACCCTATCAAACGCCGACCGTATCGGTGCCGCCTATGACTTTGTCCGCAACGAAATCCTGTTCGGTTACAACTCCGATGATGCGCTGCCGGCGTCCAGGGTGCTGTCCGATGGCTATGGGCAGTGCAACACGAAGGGCACCTTGCTGATGGCGCTTCTGCGCACCCTTGGAATGCCGTGCCGCTTTCATGGCTTTACCATCGACAAGCGGTTACAGCGCGGGGTCGTGCCAGAGCTGGTTTATCCGCTTGCGCCTGCCAACATCATACATTCATGGGTCGAAATCTATCACGGCGGGGCGTGGCTGAACTTGGAGGGTTTCATCCTGGATGCACCCGTCCTGGCGGCCCTGCAAAATACCTTTCCAGAGCGTAAATCGCTCTGCGCCTATGGTGCGGGCACGGATTGCCTTCAGAACCCAAACGTCGAATGGCGCGGGGTCAGCACCTACATACAAAAGACCGGAATCAATCACGACTTCGGCACCTTCGATGACCCCGATGCCTTTTATGCAACCCACCGTCAGCTGACCGGCGTGAAGGGGCTTCTCTATCGTGTCATCATTCGCCATTGGATGAACCACCGCGTCAGGAGGATGCGCAAAGGCCACGTGCCGGATATTCCCGGCGGCGAAGCAGCCCTTGTTCCAGATCAATCAATCCCTGAAACGCAGGAGGCAACCTAATGCCTGGATGCTGTGGACACGATGCCAAATTCGAAGGCGTCTCGGACGACTATAAACGGCGGCTTTGGATCGTCATTGCCCTGAACGCAACGATGTTCGTGGTCGAGATGGCTGCGGGCCATCTGGCCAACTCGCAAGCCCTGCAAGCGGATGCCCTCGACTTCGCAGGCGACGCCCTGACCTACGGCATTTCGCTGGCGGTCATCGGGGCTTCAATCAGAGCGCGCACGAACGCCGCCTTGTTCAAGGGGATCAGCCTTCTGTTGATGGGGTTGTGGGTCTTCGGCTCTACCGTCTACCGCGTCTTCTACGTTGGTGTCCCAACCGCCGAGATCATGGGTGCAGTGGGCTTTCTTGCCCTGCTCACCAATCTGGCGAGTGTTCTCTTGCTTGTCAGATACAAAGACGGAGACGCCAACGTTCGGTCAGTTTGGCTGTGCTCGCGCAACGACGCTATTGGAAATGTCGCGGTCATGTTTGCTGCGTTAGGCGTCTGGGGCACGGCAAGTGGCTGGCCGGACTTGATCGTCGCAACCGTCATGGCGGGACTGTTTCTGTCCTCGGCCTATCAGATCGTGCGTCAGGCTCTCGCGGAGCGCCGCCAGATGATCGAGCACGGGCATGTAGAAACATGATGCAGACAGCTATCATCTATCTCGGCTTCGGGGTTGCAGCAGCGACGCTCACAGCAATCCTATGGTCGATTGTTTTTCCCAAGCGCCGCATATGGCCGCCGAAACAGTATACCGCCCTTACGCCAGTGTTCGTCTGGGTGCCGACTTTCACGCTGTTCGGCATCCTCATTGTCTTGGGGATACTGGGCTGGGGCAACGTCGCCATTCCGAGTTGGCTGCGCTTCGGGGTCGGACTTCCACTAATAGTGATCGGCAATATCATTGTTTGGCTGGAGGTCTCACACTTCGGAGTGCCCCAGACGGGTGGTGCCAAGGGCACGCTGCGCACCGAAGGCATGTATCGGTATTCTCGAAATCCGCAATATGTGGCCGATATTGCTATCGTCGGCGGGTGGATGATCTTGTCAGCTGCGCCCTGGGTGTTCGCGGTTGGCGCTCCGGTAATTGCGATATTGGTGGTCACCCCATTTGCTGAAGAGCGTTGGCTAAAGGATCAGTACGGCACTGCGTTTGAGGATTATGCTAAACGGGTCAGACGGTTTTTCTGAACAGTTGAATGAGCGACAAAACCGACCTTCGCTATTTTACGCCAACCTGCCGTCCAAAGTTGCTCAATCTTATGGTGACAGTCTCGGGCAAAATACCCGTTGGCTGTGCAAGCTCCAATCACTGCGTCTTGGTTGGATCGCATCAGTGATGCGGATCTTCACCTGAGGCCATCTGTATGTGGTGCGCCTGATGGTGCGCACCGATGGTCATAACGCCGAAGAACCCGAGACCAAGGACGCGGGCAAGCTCCTGTTCGGTTTGAACCTCGATGTGCATGGTCACTCCCCCCGTGGAGGGTTGAGCAGTCACTGTCCATCCGGTTGCCGTTTCCAACATCGGTGAATGTGCCGTCGCCATGCGTGCGACGGCATCGGCCACAATCCCTTCGCCGGTGACGCGAAACTCGACTATCCTGCCTTCGGTCTGAGTGTTCACGGTCGCTTGGGTCGTGACCAACTCCATATCCACGAGGTGATCGCGCAGCGCCTGAATATTGACCTTGGTCCAGTCGGTACCGGGGTCGTCTGACAGGATTTGTACGATTTCCGAAATTGCGGCGAAGGCGGACTGCCCTGTTTCCAAAGGGCCGTCCGAGCCCTGATGGGCATGTTGGGCGGCGGCTGGAAGGGCTATGAGCGCCACGATGGCGCAAAGTGTCGTTCTGATCATGGTATGTCCGTTCTTGCATTTGGGGTTGGTGGCTTGCTACACCCCAGACGCAGATCCGAATATGATTGAAATCACATGTTACCCACCCCGTTCGGCGCATTGGATGAAAAATCTCTGTCTCAAATGCGTTATTCCATTGGAGACCACGTGTTCCGGCAGGGCGACACCACAAAGGGCATATTCTTTGTGGCGTCAGGTGGCATCTGCCTAACTCGCGTGACGGAATCTGGAAACTCCGTAACGATCTACAACGCTCAGACTGGCGACATGTTTGCCGAAGCATCCATTTATTCGGATCACTACCACTGCGACGCGATTTGTACTGCTCCATCCGAAGTTGTTCGGATTTCGAAGCAAGCCATCCAGAAGCAACTACGTGAAGACACGGCTTTTTCGGAAGGGATCACCAAGCGATTGGCGGTGCAGGTGCAGGATTACCGCCAGCTATTGACGCTGCACGCTTTGAAATCAGCGAACGACCGCGTATTGCTGGCGGTAGAATTGGGCAAGCTGACCGGTTCGGTCACACAATTCGCCAACCAGATCGGGTTGACCAAAGAAGCCTGCTATCGGGCCCTCAGAGATCTGTCTGATCGGGGATTGCTGACAAAAACCGGGCGCGGGCGCTATGCTCCCACGCCACGTAGCGAAGACCGCCTTCCTTAGTTGTGCGGTGGGTTGCGACCGGCTTGAATTTGCTGAACGCGGTCCGGCCAGGTTGATCTGATATAGGTCAGGATGTCCCAAATATCGTCATCGGTGAGAGCATCGCCAAAACCCGGCATACCGCTTGCGAAGCCGGTGACACCGCGCGCAGCCAATGCTTCCTCTCCACCAAGCCGAGTGTATTCGAAGAGAAGCTGGTTATCGTGGTGCCATGTGTGCCCGGTCTCATCATGGGGTGGTGCAGGCAGAACGCCGTTTTCGTCGGGCGTGCGCCAGTCGGGCTGCCCTTCGAGATTTGCGCCATGGCAGGACGCGCATTGTTCGACGTAGAGGACCCGCCCATTGGCCAAGTCCCGGTCATCCAGTTCGTGACCGGCGATTGCGCCAGTCGCGACGCTACAAGCAGCGATGATCAGAATGCGTTTCATGCGACTTCCACCCATGTTTTCATACCCGCCGCCTGATGCCCCAGCATGTGACAATGCAACAGCCATTTTCCGGGGTTGTCGAACACGCAGACGATGTCGCGGGTCTCCCCCGCGTCCACAAGTGTTGTGTCCCGGATAGCGCCCAGTCCGTCGTCAGCCCCGACCTCAAAGAAATGATGCCCGTGCAGATGGATGCCATGCGGGAAACGGGTGTCGTTCACCAGACGAATACGCGCTGTCTGCCCACGTTCGAACAGATGAAACGGGGTATCCGTCAGACCGGACTGCCCGTTGAACGCCCAGATATCGCCACCCATCATACCTTGCATCATGCGACGGCTCATGGCCCCACCTTCCATGGTAAGCGTCAGGGAAACCGCATTGTCTAAGTCGGGCTGCGTAACCTCGTTTGGTGGCAACGCAGAAATCTCCGATGGTTGCCGCTCCGTGTTCGCGTCCTCAACGGGGATTTCACCCAGCAAGTAGGGGCCGTCCTGCGTGGGAAACATGAAGGCGATTTGGTCCGGGGAAGTGACATCCGCGATGATGTCCGCGCGTTGGGCCGGGGCGAGAATGAGACTGGATAACTCCTGTGGACTGACAAGGGGCATTCCGTCATTTGCAACGATCTTGCCGTCGACACCTTCAATCTCAACCGGGAAAATCCTGTCGGTCGCGACATTGATCAGACGAAGTCGCACACGATCACCACGACGGACGGGCGTGCTCGGTTCGACAAGAGCACGGGCATAGTTGCCGAGCCGCCCCTGATGCGCCTGATCGTGCATATTTTCGAAACCATCGGCCAGCGTGCCCGCTTCGGTCATGCGCCAATCATCTATCAACACGATCAAATCGTGATCCACGTCCGGTGGCGTCAACTCGTCCACGATCAACGGGCCATAGAGCCCCTTTGCAACCTGTTCCCAAGATCGGTTGTGCGAATGGTACCAGAAGGTGCCTGCATCCGGCGCACGGAAACGATAGGCGAACTCGGCATCCGCTTCGACGACGTCTTGCGTCAGGCCCGGAACGCCATCCATTGCATTGTCGATACGCAGCCCATGCCAATGCACCGTCGATCCCTCGCCGATCTGGTTCCGGAACCAGATGTCAAAGACTTCGCCCTGACGTGTCCGCAGCACTGGTCCGGGCGTGCTGCCGTTGAAACCCAACATTGGCGTAGCCGGTTCTCCGTCGGGCAGGATTTGCGCGCTGACCGGCTGCGCAATCAACTCCGCAGGGGTTGACGCAATCGAGATACGCGGAACCAGTGCCGCCACGCTTGTCGTGATCAGGAATTCTCGTCTGTTCATGGAAAACCTCAGTTCGGAAGGGTCAAAACACTGGTGAGTGTTGCCGTTGCCGCAAGCACCACCAGTATGACCGCCGTTTCAATTTCGATGGAGCGCGCCAGATGCCGCGCGGCTTTGCTGTCCCCGGCCTGCATGGCGGGAACAAAACGAAGTTTGTTTGCGGCTGCCAGAATCAGGATCGCGCCGACAAGCACCAGCTTGATCAGAAGGGTTTGCCCATACCCGGTTGACAAGAGTGCCCTCAGATCGCCCAGCAACAGCCAGGCCATCAACAGGCCTGCCAGGATCAGCACCGGGACAATCACTGCCGCCGCTTGCCCAAAGCGATGCCCCAGCAGGGCCGCGTTGTCCAAGTGCTCTGGCAGTCGTGACAGGCTCCGCAAGGGGCCAAGGATGCCAATCCAGAACGCTATGCCCATAAGGTGCAAAAGAAGGAGCAGGCGGACGCCAGTTTGCTGCAAGTCAGGTACGTGCCCGATCTTTGCAAAGGACCATAACGCTATGGTCCCGCCCGCGAGAGCAATCCTCGGCCCAACACGGGGAATATACATTCCCGAGATTATGAGTGCCGCACCAGCAACCCGATATACCAAGACGTCCCCAACCGGTGTTTGCCACAACAGCCCGAGCATTTCGGGGTCGGTCATGCCATCGGCTCCACCCGTCAGAGCGGCCCCGCGCAGCATGAAGCCGAACACCGCTGCGAAAATGGCAAGTCCCGCCAACACCACAGCCTTCGCCTTGATCCGGCGGCATAGTGGTAGCACCAGATTTGGAAAGGCCGCTAGAATGATCACAAGCCCGGTCGACCCAACGACGCTAAAATACAGCGTCAGTTTGGCGAATATCGCGGCTATTTCCCAGATATCCGGCATGGTCATTCCACCGTGAACGAGAATTCGCCCTGCATGGCGTGCCCGTCTGAACCTAATCCCCGCCATTCGATGCGGTAGGTGCCTTTCCCCATGCCTTCGAGGGGCAGCGTGAACACACGGTCAAAGCTCGTCTGATCCCCGAGATCAAGCCGGACAGACGGATGATCCTGATGGAGCATATCCACCCGTGTAAGACGTATATCATTGGCAAAGTTGAAGCTGATCTCGGGCGGGACTTCCGTGATTGTCGCGCCATTCTCAGGCGTTGTGTGATCTACGGGTGAATGCGCAAACGCACTGGTCGCCAGAACGGTCATCAACGCAAATGTGGTAAGTTTGTTCATTGGGGTATCCTTTAGTTAATTCCGTTGGCGCGCTGGATTTCGCGGATGTAGGAGATGACCATGGCAACGTCGCCACGGGTCAAGCCTTCGACCGGTGGCATGTCACCAAAACTCCAGTGATGGCTTCTGACTCCGTTCGCGACAGCGCGCTGAAAGGATTCGTCAGCGTGATGGCTGGGCTCATAGATCACATGGATCAATGGTGGTCCCGCGCCCTCAACACCAACAGCGTTGGTGCCGTGACAGGCGGTACAGGTATTCTCGAATATGCGTTGGCCTATCGCTGCGTTGCCGTCGATTTGCGGCATCTGGATCGCAACAATTGCGTTACCTTCAACAGGTTCCACTTGCGCGACTTCCTCTGCGGGGCCGGGTCGAAGAACGAGGTATGCAGCGACGGCTGCCACAGCGCACGCGCCGATCACGATGTTTTTTTTGTTCATGGAATGGTCCTAACCTTGTGAAACAGGGGCGGGCCGCAGTGTTCCTGCGACCTTTCTAAAACGCTGATCACTCACGCAAGCAGCGCTGAAATCCTGATTCAAAGGTTGGGTGGTCTGTCCGGGTTGTCCGGCTCTTCCAGAGTTGAGAGGTGGCCAACCTGCCAACCCAATACGGCCTCGGATTGGTCAAAAACTGCGTCGGAAGTTAGCAGTATTAGCGCGAGAGAATTGCACAGGAATGGATTGCATTCGTCATGCTCTATCCCATCTGATCCAAGCAGTGTGCTGCTCGTCAATTCCCCCAAAGCGTGGCCAGTGTGATTTTCGACCACAGGCATGACCTTGTGCTCGTCACAATGCCCACCAACGCAACCCATGGATAAAGCATGCGAAGCGCTGCTCAGCCCCGTCATAAAGACCAGAAGAACAACAAGCAGTATTGAGGTTATGTTTCGAAGGCACTTCACACAGCGAAGCTATCTCAGTTTCCGATCCATTACAACGCGAGCCCTCTGTCAGGTGGTATGAACTCCAACCGCCCTAAGAAAAAAGCCACTCACCCGATAGCAGACCTCCAGGCAACACGCCGCATTTGATAAAATGAGATTCTTCCGGCCGTTAGCTGCGGTTTGCGCCAATGTCCGTTTCAGCGGGATGATCTGAGCAGTTTGATGTTTCAGGATGACCATCATCGTAAAGCGCCGCCTGCGTCTCACCATTGTCCCAATGATACAGCAAGCCAATTTCTTCGCCTGTCTCAATACATGTAATGCGGCCGATGGCTTCGGCCGTTGTGCGAGCACTCTCAAATTCGGGCAAAACTAGCCCCTCTCGTTAAACAATTCCTTTGGATCGACGCCGAGAGCATCCGCGATCCGCTCCAGAACATCGATTGATGCCGAATTTTTGGCGAGCTCGATCTCGCTGATATAGCTGCGATCGACTTCCGCAGCTAAGGCTAATTGTTCTTGGCTCAATCCTCTGGAATTTCTTAGATTCCGTACATTTAGCCCTACTCGTTCCCGCAATTTCATGGCCTGTATTCGGCCAGATCACAAGAACTGCTCTACGGAATATATTCCACAAAACGCGCGCGAGCATCACAAATGATGTTCTCGTATATGGTGTGAAGGGGGCTGTTGGAGCTACATTTACAATAATACAGTAATGTAGCAAAAGGCATATATTGATATGTGGTGCAGATCTATCAGGAATTGGTTCTTTGGGGTCGCAATGTCTCTGCTTTCCAGTGTGGCTCCACAGGCGGCAAAAGCCTATCAGGTTGACTGCGCCATTCTGCTTTGCCTGGCTGGTGGGTGGCCCGCGTCAGCAGAATGCGCTCATGCCCGTGCTGTGTTCATCCGTCGGATCACGCCTTGGCCGATTGAGCCACCTCTGCAAATCTGGCGTTGTCCGATGGGTGTTGCGGAGCGCGCGCCTATGCAAAGCACGGCCCCGACAACTTGGGAGGCCAGCAACCAAATCGGCCAGACACTTGGTCACGTCATTCTGGCACAGGTGGTGGAAAGTGGCGCAGACATCGACATCAGCGGCCTAGAATTCGATTTCGTGCGCTCGATCCGCGTCTGGGATGTTCGGCACTACAGCCATCGCGAACGTGGTCGCGACGATGATTGTTCTGAGAGTTACAACATGCGCCTCGGGACCTACGGCACGCGGGGCGAATTCGGCTGGCAACGCACGACACCAGCGGCCGCCCCGCAATGGGTTTTGCCGTCGCGACGCTGTTCGTCATCGAATTGGCGACGAGGCGTCGGCGTTGAATGGGAGGATCACGAAGGCAACCACGGATATGAGTGGGTGGCCTATTAGGGCTATTCCCCGATATCCTTCATGCGTTCAGAGATATCGACCGCAATGCGCTCATACAAGGCTGCTTGCTTGTCTCTGGGAGAGCCGGGCTTCGGGCTTCTTCGGCGGATGCGCTTCGCGAGCCAGAAGAGCAGCCGCGCGGCGGGGTCTTCCAGTTTTTCCGGCACAGGGGCCGGATAATTTTCTTCGAGTAGGGCAACGACCTCAGCATTCATACTGCGGTGGTTGGCCTCAGCCGCGAGGCGTATCCTATCGCGCAGGCCGTCCGGCAGCCGCACGATAAATTTATCCTGATTCTGAGAGCTTTGTTCTGCCATGGTGGCACTGTGCCATAAAAAGCGATTGACGCAATAGTGGCTAAATGCCACTAACGGGATATTGTTTCAACCTGGAGGCGTTTCATGAACAGTCGTAAACCAATGCAACTTCGGCTTCCGCAAGAGCTCAAGGAGTGGATCAAGGCGGAGTCCGATCGCAATGGCAACTCCCAGAATTCTGAGGTGATCCGCGCAATTCGCGCGGCAAAGGACAGGCGCTCCACTCCCGCTTCAATCGGAAATATCAATATAGATCAGGGTGATAATGCGCGTTGTTAACGAGGTGAGAGAGGTGTCGATAAGATGACGAAAGTAAGTGCACAGACGAAAGCGAAACAAGCGGCCTCGGCTTTTATCCGCGAGGCGCGGGAGGCAGGTTGGCAACGCGCGAAGTTCGAGATCAAGCCAGATGGCAGTGTCATCGTCGATGCCAACATGGTCGCGCCAGAGGCAGCTGACGACTTTCTCAACAGTGATCTGAGAATGGGCGAATGACCCGCAAGAGCCTTCCAAAATACGTCTACAATGACAGAGGATACCTTCGGTTCATCCGGCGTTCGCGCGGCATCTCTGTCATGATGCATGAGGAAGCGGGCACTCCGGAATTTTGGGATCATTACAATCGCCTGCTTAAAGGAAAGCCAGCGCCTGCGCCGGTGAAGCGTAACTTTGAGGCCTTAATCCTGAGCTACTACGAGAGCGACGCCTACAAAAAGCTGAAGCCCCGGACGAGATCCGACTATCGGCGGTATATCAGCCACATTCGTGAGATCTGGGCCGAGAAAGACCCGGCCAGAATCGAGACCCATCATATCTACGAATTGCACCGCGCTAATGCGGATCACTGGCGGCAAGCCAATTATCTCGTCCAGGTCATGGTCGTCTTGATGAACCACGCACGATTGATTGGCTTTATTAAGAAGGAGCACGGCAATCCGGCGAAGGGCATTCCGCTTTTCAAGCAGCAGAGCGACGGCTGGGAGCCGTGGCCAGATGATGTTCGCGCCGAGTTCGAAGCGCTGGCTTCAAAGAGGGCGCGGCTGGTTTACGAGCTTTGCGTTGGCACAGGCCAGCGAATTGGCGACGTCGTAAAGATGAAGTGGGCACACTTTTCCGACGAAGGATTCGATTTCACTCAGGGTAAAACCGACAAGCCGCTGTGGATCCCGCTCACTGACCGTCTCAAGGCTCACCTGGACGGGCTCGAGCGAACGGACGGCACGGTCGTGACCGACACCAAGGGCAGGTCGGTCAGCTATCGCATCGTCGCTGAGGAAATGCGCTCCATCAAAAAGAAGATGAAGCACGAGAAGGCGAGTTACTACAAAACGCACGGTCTCAGGAAAAATGCGACGATCGAACTTTATCTGGCTGGATGTGATGACGAAATGGTCAAGGCTGTCACCGGCCACTCAGGCGTTGAGATGCTGAAAAAATACGGCGGGCCGATCCGCCAGAGGGAACTAGCTAGGCGCGCTCAAGAGGCAAGAAATCAAATGGAACGAAGCAAGACCGAAACGTGAAAGTTTCAACACTTGTTTCAAAAAAGGCAGTGAAGGAGATGTGGAATGACGCAAGTCATTGATTTTATTGGAGGCGAGTACCGGAATCGAACCGGTGTACACGGATTTGCAATCCGCTGCGTCACCACTCCGCCAACTCGCCTTTTCAAGCAAAATCAAATACTTGCCGTGGTGTTCGTGGCGTTTTAGCAGCTTTGCGACGGGGCGTCCAGAGGACAGCGGCGAAATTCGGGGGCATCGTGCGAATTACCGCGATTTTGTGTGCGGTCCAATGATCGTTGATGAGGGATTGCGGCAATAGGGGCGTTGCCGGTGACTAAGGGATGTGGCAAAAGCCGAACAGGCTTGAGACTTCAGACGAGAGATCACATGACAGATTTCCCAACGCGGCGCCGTATTATGGTTGATACTCAGGTACGACCTTCGGATGTGACGAAGTTCCCGATCATTGATGCTATGCTCACGGTGCCGCGCGAAGACTTTGTGCCGGATTCGCAGCGCGAAGCCGCCTATGTCGAAGATGTGATCAGTCTTGGGAACGGACGCAGCTTGGTGGAGCCTCGGACCCTGGCCAAGATGTTGGATGCGCTGAACATTTGCAATGATGAGGTCGTGCTCGATATCGCACCGGCACTGGGGTATTCGACAGCAGTGGCTGCGCGCATGGCAGAATTGGTTGTTGCCGTAGAAAGCGACGAAGCGCTGGCGGCTGAGGCGCAAGCTGCTTTGACTGAAGTCGCTGCAGACAATGCCGTGGTTCACGTCGGTCCGCTTGAGCAGGGCGCGGAAGAACACGGGCCGTATGACGTGATCATGATTCAGGGTGGCGTGCATCAGATCCCTGATGCTCTGTTGGATCAATTGAAAGAGAATGGCCGCATTGCCTGTTTGTTTGTCGAGGACGGCTTGGGTGTCGTTCGCATCGGGCGCAAAGCAGGTGGACGCGTCAGTTGGCGCGATGCGTTCAATGCCAGTGCGCCGGTGCTTGATAGCTTTTCCCATCAGGGTGCATTTTCGCTATAGTCGTTAGGTAGTTTTGTCTGCCACCTTGATTAGTTGAAAATGGCGGCGCAAATTGCCGACAGAGCAGAAAATTTTGAGTTGAGAGGATTTGGTGATGCGTAGGACTGCGACTGGCAAACTGGTCAGAGCATGTGCATTGACCGCAGGGCTGGCCTTAAGCGTTATGCCGCTGCGTCATGCATGGGCTGATAACCTTACTGATGCGTTTATCGGAGCCTACAACACCAGCGGATTGTTGGAGCAAAACCGCGCGTTGCTGCGGGCTGCAGATGAAGACGTGGCGATTGCTCTTGCTGCTTTGCGACCAATCATTAACTGGACAGTGAACATAAGCCAGGACTACTCGAAGACGCGAACCGGCGCATCTGTCGCAACAGCCAACCCATCGCGTTTCTTTTCGGGGCTAACGCTTAGCCAGCTTCTATATGATGGTGGGGCGTCTGTGTTGGGGAAGCAGTCAGCGCAGGAAACCGTTTTGTCGACAAGACAGTCCCTGATTGATATCGAGCAACAGGTTCTGTTTCGTGCTGCAACGGCGTATCTTGGCGTGTTGCTTCAGGAAGAGACAGTTCAGATTCGTCAAAACAACGTCGACTTGTCGAGCGAAGAACTGCGTGCCTCGAATGACCGTTTTGAAGTCGGTGAAGTTACACGAACAGACGTGGCGCTGTCTGAATCACAACTTGCAAGCTCACGTGCAGATTTGGCCGATGCGCAGGGGGACCTCAGCACGGCGCAGGCAGAATATGTGAACGCTGTTGGTAAACTGCCGGGGCGTACATCCGGCCAACCAAGTCTTCCAAACCTGCCGCGCTCGCAGTCCGAAGCTATCAATCTGGCGTTGCGCAACCACCCTTCAATCCTGTCCGCTCAGCACCAGGTGCGAGCTTTGGATCTCATCGTTCAGCAGCAGCGTGCGAATCTTGGTCCTAATGTCAGTTTGAGTGCTGACGTTGGTGTTAGAGAAGACTATGATGATGACGACTATCAAAATACTGCAGGTGTTGCTCTTAGTTTGAGTCAGCCAATTTATGCTGGTGGTCGACTGGCGGCGAGTGTTCGTCGTGCCATGGCGACACGCGATGCATCGCGCGCGAATCTTTTGAATGTTCAAAAAGACATCACACAGGGTGTGACCGATGCTTATGTGCGGTTTCAAACTGCAACGGCCAGCCTGACAGCATCGACCGAACGCGTTCGAGCCTCACAGGTAGCCTTTGACGGGATTCGGGAAGAGGCCACTCTCGGTGCACGAACCACATTGGATGTGCTGACGGCCCAGCAGGATTTGCTGGATGCGCAACTGGCTGAGATCGCATCGCGGACCGAGCGTTCGCTGGCAGCGTATCAGTTGCTTCAGGCTCAGGGCCTGCTGACGGCCGAGCGTCTGGGACTGGCTGTGCAGATTTACGACCCGACACTGTATTACAATCTGGTTAAAAATGCGCCCGCTCAGGTCAGTAAGCAGAGCAAGGATCTGGATCGCGTGCTAAAAGCATTGCGCCGGGACTGACGAGCAATACTATTTGTTGTTCGCTTTGACAGGATTGGCTACACTCTGCTCTGAGCATAGAGCGGTAGAGAAAAATGGCGGATAATGTCGTAAAAGCCGGGATCGAAGACGTGTTGTCTTCGGTCAAACGTCTGGTCAGTGAAGAAGGTAAAGCGGGTGAGGGGGCTGATCAGAGCACCAAGGCGCGCAAGCCGGGTCGTTTGGTGCTGACGGACGCGTTGCGCATTTCCAAACCCGCTGCGGCTGAAACCGCCCCGTTTAAACTGGAACCCGAATACAGCGCTGAAGTTTCGGCCAAGCCGATGCTGCTGCGCGCCTGCGATATCGTGCGAGATGATGCGGGCGCCGATCAGAATGCCCCTCCTGATGCGGCGATGGGTGAGCAGGCAGAGCCGTCAGAAGACCCGACACTCAGCCTGAGTGCCAAGATTGAAGCGCTGGAAGCCGCCATTGCCCGAACTGAAGATCAGTGGGAGCCTGACGGCGACAGCGATGATGCCTATTCAGGTACACCGAATCAAAGCCTGTCCTGGGATACGGGTACGGCATTTGCTGAAAGTGATGGGCAAGCCTCGCTGGATGAACAGCCAGAAGATGCGCAGCCCGAGAGCGATCAAGTTGCTTCCGACGCCGAAGAACCAGTTGTCGAAACGCCTCGACAAGAAGAGTTAGAAAGTGATGAGGCGCAGCCCGCCACATTTATCCGCTCTGCCGAGGCTGCGCCCGTGACCGAGCCTGCGGAACAGGAGACTGCGCAGCTTGGGGAACTGACAATTGACGAAGAGGCGCTGCGTTCAATAATCGCCGAGGTTGTCCGGGAAGAGCTGAAAGGCGCGTTGGGCGAACGGATCACGCGCAATGTCCGCAAAATGGTGCGGCGCGAGATTTATCGCGCATTGGCTGCGCAGGAGCTGGAATAGCCGCTCAGGCGCGTTTTGGTGCTTGGGCCAGTTCCAGCAACTGGTCTAAATCCATAGTCTGCTCCAGGTGATCGGCCAGCGCATCAAGCGTTTGCTCAACCCCGTCCTCATACGCATTTTCAGACGTCACACCCAATGTCGCCAGATATTGGGCGCGGAACGCATCGGATGAGAATATGCCGTGCAGATAACTGCCCAGAATACGGCCGTTTGCGCTGGCGGCTCCTTCTGGGCGGCCAGCGACTTCTAGCCAGGCACGCGCACAATCCGGGCCTTCGGTCCGGCCC
Source organism: Ruegeria sp. YTSA168 (assembly GCF_059610045.1). NCBI lineage: Bacteria > Pseudomonadati > Pseudomonadota > Alphaproteobacteria > Rhodobacterales > Roseobacteraceae > Ruegeria > Ruegeria sp. YTSA168. Next base: position 460,243 of record NZ_JBXWMW010000003.1, on the reverse strand, counting down.
ATGTGAATTTCATACCCGCTGACAGGCGCACGGTTGGGCAGGGCAACGGCTTCGGTCAGCGTCACGCGTTTCCTGCCTGCCATGACTGTGTCAACGTCCAGCAGGCCAAGCCCTTCAACCGTTCCCGGGTGGCCATCCACGCCATCCGGATCAGCGATGGTTTTACCCAGCATCTGATAGCCGCCACACAGGCCCAGAACGTGTCCACCGCGGCGGATATGTGCCAATAGATCGATATCCCACCCCTGCGCTCTGAAATAGGTCAGATCGCCGATGGTGGATTTGCTGCCGGGCAGCAATACAAGGTCGGCATCGCCGGGCAGGGGGCGGCCTGCTGGGATGATCTCGACACTCACGCCGGGTTCTGCGGAGAGAGGGTCCAGATCGTCAAAATTCGCCATCCGCTCAAGCTGTGGCACCACAACCTTACAGGCACCACCGGTATGGGACCGAATGTCCATCATGTCTTCGGCGGGCAGTTTCCACGCGCCGTCGAACCAGGGCACAACGCCCAAGCACGGCCAACCGGTGCGTTCCGCAATGTCATCACGCCCTTCATCGAACAGGGACACATCGCCCTTGAACCGATTCACGGCGAACCCCTTGATCATCGCCAGATCGCCGTCATCCAGTACGGCCTGGGTGCCAACGATCTGCGCGATCACGCCGCCCCTGTGGATGTCACCGACCAGAACCACAGGAACACCCGCCGCACAGGCAAAGCCCATATTGGCGATGTCGCCCTTGCGCAGGTTGGTCTCGGCGGGGCTTCCTGCGCCCTCGATCAATACCAGATCGGCATCGCTGCAAAGCCGGTCAAAACTCTCCAACGCCGCGCCCAACAGCTTGGATTTGTCTTTGCGATAGTCTCCCGCCTTCATGGTGCCGGCGCGCTGCCCCTGCACGATGATCTGAGCACCAGTATCGGTTTCGGGTTTCAGCAGGATCGGGTTCATATCCGTATGCGTGGCACGTTTTGCAGCCCGCGCTTGCAGGGCCTGAGCCCGACCGATCTCACCCCCGTTCTCGGTCACCGCAGCATTGTTCGACATGTTCTGCGGTTTGAACGGAGCGACACTCAATCCGCGCCGCGTATAGGCGCGCGCCAGACCGGCCACGAGAACCGATTTCCCGACATTGCTGCCGGTCCCCTGAATCATGATGGCACGAACCATGGTCGTCTCCTATGCTGGCGTGCAGATGACCTGATTTGACGCCGAAGGGAAAGCCCCGGATGAACACGCCCGCGCATCTTTTGATCGGCGCCGCCGTTTTTGCTCGGCCCGCACAGGGGCATATTCTGGGGGCCGCATTGCTGGGCTCGTTGCTGCCGGATCTGTCGCTTTACCTGATGGCGGGCACATCCCTCTATATCCTGGGCATCCCACCAAATGTCGTCTTTGATCAGCTTTACTTCTCATCCACATGGCAGACGATCTTTGCGATCGACAACTCGTTTGTTCTTTGGGGGCTGGCCTTGACATTGGGGGTGTGGCGAGGCTGGCCATTCCTGATTGTGACCGCCTCTGCAGGAATGCTGCATCTGGCAACGGATTTCCTGCTGCATGCCGGCGATGGGCGCCCGCAATTCTGGCCTTTCAGCGACTGGGTCTTTCACAGCCCTGTCAGCTATTGGGACAGCACGCATCACGCATTCTGGGTTGTGCCGATCTCAGCCCTGATCTGCGCCGCCGCGTATGCGGTCTTGTGGCGACGGGGTCTTTCGATCATGGCCAAGGTGTTTTTTACTGTATTGCTGGGTGCTGAATTCTGGACTGCTTGGCAATGGTTGCGGTTTTTCTGACCAAATTCTTCTAACCAGATAAAGAAAAACGCGCCCCGGTGACAGGAGCGCGTTTTTTCAAAACCGGCATTTTGCGGGTTCAGGCCGCTTCGGCCTGCTGAGCGGCGTTGCGACGCTCGCTCTCTTCGCGCGACAGTGCCACCGAGGTGCGCACACCGCGGCCGACAAATTCCATCAATCCGCTGACAACGCGTTCATTCGGGTCGATACCGGCGCAGGACAGCACTTCGCGCCCATCGCGCGAACGGGCCCAGCGGGCAATTTGTTCTGGGCCATTGCCGTACTTCTTGTCATCGGCGATAGCATCATCAAGCGCAGCCAACACAACGGCTGCAAAAAGTTTGCGAGCACGATTGCCTTGCTCATTGTTAAAGGCAGTGCCGTCAACGAAATCTCTCATCTCGTCTTCCTTGTTGTTCTTGCTCTTGCATTTTCGGCGTGACGGTCCTTATGACCTATTAGGTGCGATTCGGATACACCTAATTTGCATAGTTGCGTTGCGTCATGTGCATAGCTTGCTGCGGGTGCAGCACTAAGTGTCGTTGTCTTGTCAGGGTTGGTCCTGCCAGATATAGGGACGGCAACTGACGCATCAACCGTTTGTGAAGGAAATATGTAATGCCCAAGATAAATGGGAACGAAATTCGCCCCGGCAATGTGCTTGAGCATAACGACGGGCTGTGGGCAGCTGTCAAAGTGGATCACGTAAAGCCCGGTAAAGGCGGAGCTTTTGCGCAGGTCGAGCTGCGTAACCTACGCAATGGATCCAAGCTGAACGAACGGTTCCGTTCCGCCGATAAGGTCGAACGCGTCCGCCTTGAACAGAAGGATCAGCAGTTCCTGTATGAATCCGATGGCATGCTGGTGTTCATGGATGCCGAGACCTATGAGCAGATCGAACTGCCTGCCGACTTGCTGGGCGAACGCCGCCCGTTTCTGCAGGATGGCATGACAATTGTTGTAGAATTTTATGAAAGCGAGGCGTTGAACGCGACGCTGCCGCAAAAGGTGACCTGCAAGATTGTCGAGACCGAGCCGGTCGTCAAAGGTCAGACCGCTGCGAACTCGTTCAAACCGGCGATCCTGGACAATGGCGTCAAGGTCATGGTGCCGCCCTTTGTTGGGCAGGATGAGATGATCATCGTGAACACCGAGACAATGGAATACTCCGAACGCGCGTAACACTGCATCAAGCGTTCCGGAAATCTGATAGACCGCGTCGGCATCCGCTGCGCGGTCTTTTCTTATGGCTTGCGTGTCTGCCGATAGTGTGACGGGTCGGGGCCGAATAACTCTAGCATCAGTTCATATTTGATACGATTTGCACTGACTTGCCTGTAGAACGCGATCAGGAATGACGTTGGCCCCTGAATGCGGCTGAGCCCGCTGGTTGCGGCCACCACGGTGCCGACATCGGTTCGGCCTTGAAGAACCAGCCAGCCGCCCAGCATCAGAACGCCGACAGTGCCTGCGCAATTGATGACGCTCAGAAGAAATTTCGCTGATAGCTTCCACAGAAACATCCGCCGCCGCGTTTCATAAATGTCGTCAAACATCGCGTTGATATCGTGTTCGGCCGCTTTCAAATCATCAGTGGTCAGAGTGTCAGTGGCCTGGCGCAGAACACGGACACGTTCAGCGACAAAGACGTTCACTTTACGCTGCGATATCAGGACGATAATGATTTGTGGCACGATCATTGAAAACGCAATCATCCCAAGCCCCGGTTGGGTGGACGAGATATAGCCGATCACACTGATCAGGGTACCGATCTGCACCACCGGATCCGAGAACGCACCACCTGCAAATTTCCCGAGCTCCTCCGCTTCGGCCGAAATTGCGGTGCTCATTGCACCCTTGCGCAGCGTTTCACCGGACGCGTTCAAATCGGTCGAACGCCACAAGAGGCGCTGGCGGATCAGGCGGATCAGGTCCTCACCAAGGGTTCCGGCACGATATCCCAAGACCCATTTCAGCGCGAGGCTCAAAAGGATGACACCCATCATCCCAAGGCCCAAAAGAACCAGCCGTTCGATCCCCACATCGGTCGAGGTCAGATGGTTGATGATGTCTCGCTGAAACTCCAGTGGAACCGCAGCCAGCGCTGCAACGGCCAGTGACAGTACGATCAGAACAATCTGCCGCCCTGCGCTGGCGCGCCAGATTGCGGTGTAGAGCTTTAGCATGACGGCACCCGGATGGTTTCGGCGCCCTTAGTTTGGCAGCGGGCGCGCGCAGTTCAAACCTATCGGCAGCGGGTCGCGTACAAGCGTAACGGATCGGCAACAGCGCTTGGTCTAGTCGACGCGTGTGATCACGGCGCCCTCGGCGCGCATTTCGCGCTTGGCACGATCAAAGCGCAGATAGGCGATCCCATGCGCCCCGGATTGTGTGAACAGGATCCCCGCCGGTTTGCCGTCGGCCTTGATCTCGGTTCCTGCTGGCGCGCTGCCTTCGACCCGAACCCGGCACAGCCCTTTGCGCAGCTCGGTCTTGTGTTTCATCCGGGCGGTGACCTCTTGCCCGACATAGCAGCCTTTTTTGAAATCCACGCCGTTCAGGTCTTCGAAACGCGATTCCAGAATGTAACTGTCTGGGTGCAGTTCTATCCCGCTTTCGGGAATGCAGTGGCGCACACGGATCGCATCCCAATCGGTCCCGTCATCACCTTCGGGCCTATCGGTGTAAGCGCGCCAGCCCATGTCCACATGGCGCGGATCGGGGAGGGCACCTGCGGGCGCGGGCCCCGTGCCACGCTGGAGGTTCAAGCCCGCGGGCTCAATCGCCACATCGGCGCGCAATTTGTACATGCCCAGCCGTTTTGCCAGCCCATCCCCTAGCGCCTCGGCCACGTCCAACAGCACGGCGTCGCCATCCCGCTTCAGAAAGAAATCGGCCAGGTATTTGCCTTGGGGGGTCAGCAGCGCCGCATAGACCAGCCCTGCGTCCAGCCCGCCGATATCGTTGGTGATCAGGTCCTGCAAAAAGCTCTCGGTATCCGAGCCGATCAGGCGCAGGATGCGGCGATTGGGCATGGCAGGGTCCTCGTCATTTGCTCTGACCTCGTGATATAGGAAATCCTGCTGCCAAGACCAGAGGTTATCAGCTGTGCCCGCGCCGATCAGCATCGTGATCCCGACATTGAATGCAGAACCAACGCTGCCTGCATGTTTGCAGGCCCTGATGGAAGGTCTGCATGGGGGCCTGATCCGTGAGTTGATCATCAGCGATGGCGGGTCGACCGATCTGACCCTAGACATCGCCGAAGAAGCTGGGGCTGAGCTGGTCGACGGACCCGCCTCGCGCGGTGGTCAATTGCAGCGTGGCTGCGCCCTGGCCAAGGGTGATTGGGTGCTGATTTTACACGCCGATACCGTGCTGGAACCAGGTTGGACAAAACCTGTGGCGGACCATTTGGCCTTACACTCCCCGGCGGCCTTTCGGTTGTCCTTTCGCGCCAAGGGATTAGCGCCGCGCTGGGTCGCCGGCTGGGCCAACGTGCGCAGCCGCGTGTTCAGCCTGCCTTATGGGGATCAGGGTTTGCTGGTTCCGCGCGATGTCTACCTGTGCGCCGGGGGCTACAAGGACCAGCCGCTGATGGAGGATGTCGCCCTTGCACGCGCATTGCCGAGGATAACGCTGTTGGAGGCGCGCGTCGTCACGAGTGCCGAGCGTTATGAGCGGACGGGCTGGCTGCGGCGGGGGGCTCGGAACCTGTGGACCCTGATGCGCTATCTTCTTGGGGCTGATCCGGAACGGCTGGCACAGGCGTACCGACGCTGAAGGATGTGCGCAGTTCGACAATAGATTTGCCCAGCCGGAAGGGTGCTGCAAAGCTGACCAGACACAACGCGACGATCTGTAGCACCAGAATATGCGCGTTATCCTGCAGATATTCCCATTCGTCCTTGAGCTTGCCGACCTGCTCGATCAGATCGTCATAGCTCTGGGCAAGGATCAGGTAGTCTCCTGCAATCGCGGGCACTTTGCGGCGCATATTGTCTATGGCGGTCTGCGTGTTGTCATCCAGCGAGGTGAAGACCAGAAACTGATCGATGTCGAACGCATCCGCCTTGGCCGACATCTGCTCCATCTCATCCTTCTCTTGCCGCCCAAAGAGGAAATGCAGACCTTGCAGAGGGGCGACTTCGTTTGTGACCTCGATGAACAGCGGCAGGTCGGCATTGCTGGCGGTGGAGGCCGACAGAAACTCGACCTTTTCGCACAGAACGCCCGTGTCGGGGTCATAGGCCGGATCGCAGAACCGCAACCTGAACCGCGCGGCGTCTCGATCAAAGGCGGATGAGGCCGCATAGGCCACATCGATCTGCCGATCCAACCGAGAGCTATCGGCCGTATAAAGCCCCGCCAGAACGGCCACCAAAGCACCGATACCGCCCAGCACGACCCAGACCAGATCAGCCAGTTTCCAAGCACGGTGACCTGCGGGTTTGCGGAACAGAAAGCCGGTTCCGACCAGTCCCAGCACAAAGAACAGGATCAGCAGGGGCAACTGGTTTTCGGTCACAAATGTCATGACCCCGAGTTTAGGCGCTGCACGGCCCCGTGCAACCTGGATCACACGCAGTTGTTGCGTCTTACAGGGTGTGTGTCGGCGGGGCGCAATGTGGAGCGGTTGGTGGCGTATCGGTGGTGCCGGGCTGAAGCCCGGCCTACGGGGTGAGGCGTCCCGCGCTATCCACCCAATGCTTGATGCTCCGCATCAAGCACGCGCCCGACCTGCTCCCGTTTCGCCGAAGGCAAACCTTTGGTTTGACGGCGGGCGCGTTCTGCACCCACCCTCGGGCTGTGAGCTTAGACTACAATGGATAAAACGCTGACTGCAGATTCTATCACTCCGGAAAGCTACGACGTTGTAGCTCGGCTCCACCTCTTAGTGCCATGAACTCAAATTCAGCGTCAGTTGTCCCAAATATCCTTAGTACTAGTTTAGAAGCTTTCCAGCGCTTTGATACTCCGCGGTCAAGTATTTGAAGAATCAATACAAGTGTCACCATTGCTAAAAATGTCAACATCAGCGGGGTGGTAACGCCTTTGCTACCATGGATCGCAATGCCCGGCCAGAATTCAAAATTTAGTACTGCTATAGCCATCGTAGCTACCATCACGAAGCCAGAAGCGTTTTCGAAGAAGGGTTTGAACTGCTTGAATTTGAGGTCGGGCAAGGATTTGGGAGATGATTTTATCTGTCTACCAAGGCAACCGTCGTGAGCAAGTTCTAGAATGATCCCTTTTCCGCGAGGGATGAAAAGATTCTTTAAGACAATACCATCGAGTTCAATATGCAATGAAGCGTCTCCGGTCATATCCGAGTCGTGGAGACTAGCGGAGTAAATTGTCCCTTCACCAATCTTTGGAATAGTTATGTATGAGATAAAGTCTTCATCAGTAATGTTTATGTCGCTTCGATTGCTCAGAAAATGATGATCGACAATAGCGTTCGAACCGCTATGCCCGTTCGAGTGGAATTCAACTGTGAAGTTTCTGGGCAAATTTCGCGGGGTCAGCTCATTCCGTTTGGTATCATTGAATAGCCTCTTTGATCTGTTCTTTAACCAGCCAAGAAAACCAATAGTAGCTACCAAGATGGTTACGGCACTAGCAAAGCCTCCGAAGAAGCTCTGATAGTCCGCAATCTCAAACATCCAACTCCTCCACAAACCGCGCGTTCTCCTGAATATACTGGAACCGCAGTTCGGGTTTTTTGCCCATCAGGCGCTCGACCAGGTCGCCGGTTTCGCCGGGTTCGTCCTCGTCGATGGTGACCCGGATCAATTTCCGGGACGATGGGTCCATCGTGGTCTCTTTCAGGTCCTTGGCGTCCATTTCGCCCAGACCCTTGAAGCGGGATACGTCGATCTTGCCCTTGCCGCCCAGACCTTTCTCCAACCATTCATCCCGCTCGGCCTCGTCCAGGCAATAGACCCGTTTGGCGCCTTGGGTCAGGCGGTACAGAGGCGGGCAGGCGAGGTACAAATGCCCTGCGTCGATCATTGGTCGCATCTGTGTGAAGAAGAACGTCATCAGCAGTGCTGCGATATGCGCGCCGTCCACATCCGCGTCGGTCATGATGATGATCTTGTCATAACGCAGGTCGTCGACGTTGAACTTGGTGCCAAGCCCCACACCCAGCGCCTGCGTCAGGTCGTTGATCTCGGCATTGGTGCCCAGTTTCGAACTGGCCGCACCCAGCACGTTCAGGATCTTGCCGCGTAGGGGCAGCAGGGCCTGTGTTTTGCGGTCCCGGCCCATTTTTGCGGACCCGCCCGCAGAATCGCCCTCGACGATGAATAATTCCGTGCCGTCCCGTGTTGAACTAGAACAGTCCACCAACTTGCCGGGGAGACGAAGTTTCTTAGTGGCGGACTTGCGTTGTGTTTCCTTCTCGGCCCGTCGGCGCAGGCGTTCCTCTGACCGCAGGATGAGGAAATCCAGAATCGCGCCGGCGGATTTCGTGTCCGCGGCCAGCCAGTTGTCAAAATGGTCGCGGACAGAATTTTCGACCAATCTCTGGGCTTCGACCGTGGCCAGACGGTCCTTGGTCTGGCCCACAAACTCCGGTTCCGAAATAAAACAGGACACCAAAGCACAGCCGCCGGTGATCAGATCGTCGCGGGTGATCTGACCGGCCTTCTTGTTGTTGATCAACTCACCATAGGCCTTGATCCCCTTGAGGACCGCAGCCCAGAACCCCGCGACATGGGTGCCGCCTTCGGGCGTGGGAACGGTGTTACAGTAAGACTGGATGAACCCGTCGCGCGAGGGCGTCCAGTTGATCGCCCATTCGACCTTGCCGGGGGCGCCGAACTTCTCCTGAAAGTCCACGGTGCCGGCGAAAGGCTGCTCGGCATAGGTGGAGGAGCCGTTCATCGTCTCTTTCAGATAGTCAGAGAGCCCGCCGGGGAAATGGAACGTCGCCTCGGTTGGCGTTTCCCCATCGTCGATGGCGGATTTCCAGCGGATTTCCACGCCTGAGAATAGATAAGCCTTGGATCGGATGGATTTGAACAGCCGCGCCGGTTTGAACTTGTGATGGCCGAAGATGTCGGCGTCGGCATGGAAGGTCACGGTCGTGCCGCGCCGGTTGGGGGCCGCGCCGATTTTCTCCACCGGGCCAAGCGGAACACCGCGTGAGAAGCGCTGTTCGAACAGCGTTTTGTCTCGCGCCACCTGCACGACCATCGAATCCGACAGCGCGTTGACCACGGATGCGCCAACACCATGCAGACCGCCCGAGGTCTGATAGGCCTTGCCCGAGAACTTACCGCCCGCGTGCAGAGTGCAAAGGATGACCTCAAGCGCCGATTTGTCCGGGAACTTGGGGTGTGGATCAATCGGGATACCGCGCCCGTTGTCACGGACGGTCAGGGCGTAATCCGCGTGCAGTTCAACTTCAATCCGGTTGGCATGGCCCGCGACCGCTTCGTCCATCGAATTGTCGAGGATTTCGGCCACCATATGGTGCAACGCGCGTTCATCGGTACCGCCGATATACATACCGGGGCGTTTTCGGACCGGTTCCAGCCCTTCCAGCACCTCGATCGAGGAGGCGTCATAGGTATTGGTTGCGTCGGGCGTCAACAGATCGTCGGGCATGGGTGCTGCTCTTGTTCTTGAGTTTCCTCCATTATGGCAGGGGATGTGGTTCGGGGGAAGAGGGCCACGAGGTGTTGTGGAGAATTTGCGTGCCTCAATCGCCCTATCGTGCCGTTTCGCGGCAACAGGATCGCGTGGGCTTTGTAGGTGCAACCGCTAGAAGGCGATGGGAACTTCGGTCGGGGCTCGAAGTGTTGGCTGTAGTAATTGCACTTCACGCGGTTTCAGAACCGGAAGGACCGTTTCGCCGAATGGCCCGTCACGCGACATCAGTTCGGGAAACAGCTCAAAAAGCTCTCGCTTGGTTTCGCGGGCCATTGCGTCCAGACTGGTATCACCGGGAAAAAATGTTTCTGACCAAAGGCCCTCGACCTGCACCAGCTCATGTTGGTCAAATAGGATATGGATGTACTCCACATCCTGATCTGGGGGAACCTGTGTAACAGATTGCCCGTCAACAAGCCCCTTGGCCGGGGCAAGCATCACCCTATCACCAAAATACAGTTGCATCTGGTGTGAGGACACGACGATCCGATGCTGCGGGGAAACCAACAGATCGCGTGTGGGACATCCCGGCGATAAGCTGTCTTTACCTATGCGAATGGGGCAGAATCTTGGGGATTTCCTCAACTCAGTCGAGGATAGATGCCGCCGACCAATCCAGCGCACAGGACGGCTGCTGCCATCTGCGACGATTACGGGGTCTCCGGGCCTGAGGGTTTCAATGCGTCGTTCGCCGCATGGGGTCAGAATCAAAGACCCGGCAGTAAAGCAGACAAAGGAGGGCAGTGTGTCGTAGTCAACGGGCGGAGCGGTGACGATGGTGTTGTTGGTGTTTGCGATTGTATCGCCAACATTTGCCGTACCAGAGGTGACGATGATATATTGTGGGTTCGAAAACTGAAGCAGCGTGAACGTGACGGGTGAACCGCCGACTGTGCCGCTATAGGTCTCAAAGGTCTGAAAATTGGTTGAGTTGCCTCGGAACCCTGGCACGCCCGAAACATCCAGCTGCGGGCCACCATCGGCATCTGGATCTTCTAGTGTGTCGTCATTGTCGATGACTGCCACTTGAAATGCGTTCAGGACAGTTACATTAATCGAGCTCAGTGGGTCGTTATTAATTTCGAGTATCGTTACAAATTTCATCTAATTTACTCGCGATGAACAACTTTAATGAAAGTACAAGTTCATCATACACGAAATAGGTGCAGAAGCATAATGAGGTTAAACAACAATGCACCGATTTCCTGTTTCTCTCGATAACTCAGAGATTTATGAGTAACTTACAGGCGGGATCAACTAGGCAGGTTGCGTATGAGCTGGATTAAAACCGTCCCGTTTGAGCAGGCCACAGGGCGGCTGCGAAAACTCTATGACCGGGTGACCGGACCGAACAAAAATGTGGACAACATCATGATGGTGCATTCTTTGCGTCCGCATTCGATGGAAGGTCATATGGCCATCTATAAGACCGTGTTGCATCATTCAGGAAACACGGTTCCAAAGTGGTTTCTTGAGGTTTTGGGCGTTTGGGTGAGTTCTCTTAATCGCTGCGGCTATTGCGTGGAACATCATTTCAGCGGTTTGCAGCGGCTGTTGCGCGACGCGCCGCGCGGGGACGCAATCCGCGCAGCGATTGAGGTAGGGCGTCCTGAAGATGCGCCGTTGGACCCGGCTCAGATTGCTGCGATGCACTATGCCCGGAAATTGACCCAAGCACCGGCGGACATGGTCGAGGCGGATGTGATTGCCCTGCGCGATGCCGGGTGGGAGGATGGTGAAATCCTAGAGATCAATCAGGTCTGTGCCTATTTCTCCTACGCCAACCGGACGGTTTTGGGGTTGGGCTGCTCGACCCAAGGGGATGTTCTGGGGCTGTCGCCAAACAATTCGGATGACCCCGAAGATTGGGGTCATACCTAGGGGTTCAGTCTGCGATCCAATCCCGTATGGCCTGGGCAATACCCTTGGGCCGCTGGTGATGCAGCCAGTGATCTGTGCCAGGAATATCGATGCGGGTCAGGTCAGGGGCAAAAGCCTCAAGCCCGGCCGTGGATTCGGGCAATAACGCTTTATCATCTGCCCCCCAGAGCAACAGATGCGGGCACCGCACTTGTAACCGATCCAAAGGCAGTTCGGGCAGGTCAGTGAGCGGTTTTCCGGGGTCAGCGACCACAAGTGGTGAGGCGCGATACCAGTTCAGCATCGCCTCAAGCCGACCGGGGCGGGCCCATTCTGTGCGATAGTCCTGCATCCGCGCATCAGACAACCAGTCCAGCCCCATGCCGAACCGAAAGAAACGTTCCAGGCGCGCGAAATGGTCTGCGGAAAATCTCTGCGCTGCGTCGGGCGCGCGCAGGTCGTTGATATAGGCCGAAACTTTGGATTGCGCGCCACCTGCCGCCATGGCGCGCTGAAACGGCACAGGGTGGACGCCGTTTGCGATAATCAGTCGGCTGACCAGATCGGGGCGGAACATCGCCAACCCATAGGCCACCGACGCGCCCCAATCGTGGCCCATGACGCATATGGGACCGTCAAGCCGTTCGATCAAAGCCGCCATATCTTTCACCAACTGGGACAAGGTGTAATTGCCGACACCATCGGGGCACCAGCTTTGCCCGTAACCGCGCTGATCTGGGGCGATGCAATGAAAGCGGTGGGCCAGGTGCGGGGCCAGATCGCTCCAAGCCCCGCCATATTCCGGGAACCCATGTAACATCAGCAATGGTGGTTTGTCGCTTTCACCCCAGTGACGCAGGAAGAAGGGATGGCCGTTCAACTTCGCGAATTCCGTGTCCATTTCTACCCCGATTGTTGAACAGCGATATGATGGCTTTCCCCCACATCTATTTGATGCCGATCAAAGCGCAATTCCGCGCTTTCTGCTAGCCGTGCAGGAACAACGAGGGAAAGGAAACGCTGCATGGACGCCGTAACAACAAGCGAAGCAAAGCAATCTTCTGTCAAAATCGTTCCAAAACCCGAGCAGAAGGCGGCTCAACCCAGCCGCGAAAAAATCCGCAAGGCGTTCGAAAGTGGCAGATACCCTTATGGGCACAAGATGGCGCGCAAAAACTATGAGGCTCAGAAGGCTTTGTTGCAGGCGGAACTGCTGAAAGTACAGCTTTGGGCGCAGGAGACGGGGCAGCGGTTCGTGCTGTTGTTCGAAGGGCGCGATGCGGCTGGCAAAGGCGGCACGATCAAGCGCTTCATGGAGCATTTGAACCCGCGGCAGGCGCGCGTTGTGGCATTGAACAAACCTACCTGGGAAGAGAAAGGGCAATGGTACTATCAACGCTATGTCCAGGAGTTGCCGACGGTCGGGGAAATGGTGTTCTATGATCGGTCCTGGTACAACCGGGCCGGGGTTGAGCGTGTGATGGGGTTTTGCTCGCCCAATGAATATCTGGAATTCATGCGCCAGACACCGGATCTGGAGCGGATGCTGGTCCGGTCGGGTATTCGACTGTACAAATACTGGTTCTCGGTCACTCAGAATGAACAGCAACGCCGGTTCAAAAGCCGTGAAACCGATCCGTTGAAACAGTGGAAATTGTCGCCCATCGACAAGGCCAGCTTGAACAAATGGGATGACTATACCGAGGCGAAAGAGGCGATGTTTTTCTATACCGACACCGCCGATGCGCCCTGGACCATAGTCAAATCGAACGACAAGAAACGTGCGCGATTGAATTGCATGCGCCACTTTCTGGCGTCGCTTGACTACCCCGAGAAAGACGAAGCCATCGTCGGTGAGCCCGACCCTCTGATTGTCGGGCAGGCCCATCACGTGATTCACCAGTCCGAACATATTCTGGGCGCTTCGCTGCATCCCGGCACATGAATATACAGAATTGAGTTTTGAGGTTGTGACACCCACAGCCATGCGTCAGCGCATAAGTCTCATGATGATATTTATCTGATCCGCTCTTGCCCCGGCTTCGGGCCGCGCATATGGCTGGTCGGATGAACAAGGTGATGACATATCCGGCCCATTTCAAGGCCATTGCTGTGCTGGGCTTGCCGTTGATCGGCGGGCATCTGGCACAGTTTGCAATCGGTTTGACCGACACTGTCATGCTGGGCTGGTATGGGGTCGAAGCTTTGGCGGCGGTGACGCTGGCCAGCAGCTATTTCTTTGTTCTGTTCCTGTTCGGGGCCGGGTTTGGCTGGGCCGTGATGCCGATGGTTGCAACGGCGGCAGCGGAAGAGGATGAAACCAGCATCCGCCGCTCGACGCGCATGGGGCTGTGGTTGTCATTGCTCTATGCAGCGTTTGTTATGCCATTGCTGTGGTGGTCCTATCCTATCCTGATTGCTTTGAGGCAAGAGCCACAAGTGGCGGAAACAGCCGCACAATACCTGCGCGTGGCGGGGTGGGGGCTGTTCCCAGCGTTGCTGGTCATGGTGCTCAAATCCTACCTTGCGGCGCTGGAACGTACCCAGATTGTCCTGTGGATCACGGTTGTCGCCGCTCTTGTGAATGGCGTGACCAACTATGCCTTGATTTTCGGGAACTGGGGCGCGCCCGAGCTTGGGGTGATGGGCGCGGCCATTGCATCTGTGGTGACGCAGATTGTGTCGCTGGTCGCGGTTGTTGCCTATGCAGTTTATGTCCTGCCTCAATACAACCTGTTTCAGCGCTTCTGGCGCCCGGATTGGGAGATGTTTGGAAGCGTTCTGCGCCTTGGCGTACCTATCGGATTGACAACGCTGGCCGAGGTCACATTGTTCGCCACTTCGGCGGTCATGATGGGATGGCTAGGTCAAGTGCCTCTCGCGGCGCATGGGATCGCGTTGAACCTGGCATCGGCTACTTTCATGGTGCATCTGGGTCTATCGAACGCGGCGACCATTCGGGCTGGCAATGCTCTGGGGCGGCGAGATCGGGCGCATCTCGAGAAAGGCGCTATCGCAGTGACCATCATGTCACTGGTTATGTCCGTTTTGACGGTGATCCTCTTCCTCACCTGTGCCGAGCCATTGATTTCACTGTTTATGGAATCTGATGACCCGCAGCGTGGCCAGATCCTGGCCATCGGAACTGGGCTGCTCGCCATGGCAGCGCTGTTTCAACTGGTCGATGGTGCTCAGGTCATCGCGCTGGGCCTGCTGCGTGGCTTGCAGGATGCCAAGGTTCCGATGGTCATGGCCGCATTGAGCTATTGGGTCGTTGGCCTGCCATCTTCCTACTATTTTGGTTTTGTCCGAGGCATGGATGGCATTGGCGTGTGGATGGGTCTGGTTCTGGGGCTCGCATGTGCAGCTGTACTGCTGATGGCGCGGTTCTGGATGCGATCCGTGCGTGAAGTGGGCGTTCCGGCTGAGTAACCATCAGTCCTTTTCCAGTCGATCCGCCTTTTTTCGAACCAACACAGATCGCAGATCGTGCATCGCCATCAAAAGCCGGTCGGTGACGTCGTCCAATTGGTCGTCGGTGGCTTTGGATTGAGCCCATTGCGTTGTCACGTTCAGATAATCAACCGCCCGGTGGATATCATCTATGTCACGCCGGGCCAGCAGGGCCTTGCGATCATCCATCCATCGCGCAATCTCAGCCTTGTCGGCATCGGTCAGGCTGCGCTGACCATGCGGCTTGACCTCACCGTTGCGGATGTTGATCACCGCGATCTGGTCCATCTCGATCCGCCGCTGGCGGTTTTCGGTGTCGACCTTGAACACAGCCGCGCCATTCTCGCGGACACGAAAGTAATATTCAGGCAGTTCCGCTGTCATCAAGGCCTCCGTTCAGATCAGGGCCGCGCAAAAGCGCTGAATGCGGGTACAGGCTATTTTCAACGCCTCATCCGAAGTCGCGTAGCTGACCCGGAAATTGGGCGACAGGCCAAAGGCTGCGCCGAACACCACCGCTACGTCGGCCTCTTCCAGCAGAGCCGTTGCAAAGGCTTCGTCGTTTTCAATCACGGTGCCGGCAGGGGTTGTCTTGCCGATCAGCCCCGCGATGGACGGGTAGACATAAAAAGCACCTTCCGGGGTGGGGCAGCTGATGCCGTCGATGGCGTTCAGCATATCGACAACCAGATCGCGGCGGCGTTTGAAGGTCACGTTATTTGGGGCCAGGAAATCCTGCGTGCCGTTCAGTGCTTCGACCGCAGCCCATTGGCTGATTGAACAAGGGTTCGAGGTGGATTGCGACTGTACCTTGCGCATTGCGGCGATCAGCGGCTCGGGCCCGGCGGCGTAGCCGATCCGCCACCCTGTCATGGCATAGGCCTTGGACACGCCGTTGCAGGTCAACGTGCGATCATAAAGCTTGGGCTCGACCTGCGCAGGCGTGCAGAACTCAAACCCGTCATAGGCCAGATGTTCGTACATATCGTCGGTCATCACCCAGACATGGGGATGACGCAGCAGAACATCGGTAAGCTCTTTCAGTTCCGCCTGGCTGTAGCCTGCACCAGTCGGGTTCGACGGAGAGTTGAAGATCAGCCATTTTGTTTTGGGTGTGATCGCGGCCTCAAGCTGATCGGCAGTCAGCTTGAAGCTCGTCTGAATTGAAGTTTCAGCAATCACCGGTGTTCCGCCCGCCAGCAGAACCATATCCGGATAGCTGACCCAGTATGGCGCGGGAATGACAACCTCATCCCCCGCGTTCAGGGTTGCCATCAGCGCGTTGTACAGCGTCTGTTTGCCGCCAGTGCCCACCGAAACCTGTGCCGGAGTGTAGTCGAGCCCGTGATCGCGTTGCATCTTGGCGCAAACGGCCTGTTTCAACTCGGGGATGCCGTCAGGCGCGGTGTATTTCGTCTTGCCCGCCGCAATGGCCGCAACGGCCGCATCCTTGATGTTCTGCGGCGTGTCAAAATCCGGCTCACCCGCGCTCAGGCCGATGATGTCACGCCCGGCGGCCTTCAGCTCGGCCGCCTTGGCTGTCATCGCAATCGTTGGGGAAGGTTTGACGCGGGACAATGTCGCAGACAGGAAACTCATGGCGGCCTCGGTTTGTATGTTCAGCCTGACTGTCATAGGGTGCGCCCGAACGACGATCAAGCGATATGAAACACGGAATCGGAGACCTGAATGAGCGACGAATACGATTGGTTTGGACCAGACGCGGCGACATTTGGGGACCGGTTGGCAGGCGCGCGCGAGGCGGCGGGGATGAACCAGGCAGAGTTGGCCCGTCGTTTGGGTGTCAAGAAATCGACGATTGTTGATTGGGAAAATGACCTGTCTGAACCGCGCGCGAACCGGCTTTCGATGATGGCGGGCATGGTGAATGTATCGATCAAATGGTTGCTGACTGGCGAAGGCGAAGGCATGGACGCGCCCGTAGACGCAGAGAGCAGCAATCTTGATATTGCCGGTGCCGTCGCCGAGCTGCGCGTCATTCGCGGCGAGATGCGCGCCTGTTCGGAACGCGCCGCACGGCTGGAAAAAAAGTTGCGGCTGATGCTGGAAACAGGCCAGTGACCGAGGCGCGCGATATCCGCATCAAACGTATGAAAATGCGGTCGATGCGGCGGGGTATCAAAGAGATGGACCTGATCCTGTCTGCCTATGCTGATCGTAATCTGGACACGATGGATGTGGCGGGTCTGGACCAGTATGACGCCTTGCTGAACGAAAACGATCAGGATCTGTATCAATGGGTGACCGGGCAGGTCCCCCCTCCCGACGCGCTGTCCGACTTGATCGCCGACATCGCTCAGACCTTTCAAAAGTAAGGATAATTCCAGCTTAACTGATTTTTCGGGATTTCGGTTCATCGTGGCGGAAATAACGCGACTGAATCGGAGGGTCGGATGAGTATGGAATTGCAGGTCTCGGCACCGGGCGCCAAAGGGTTCATGAACAGCTACCTTGAGGCGTTGGCACTTGTCGAACGGCTGCACCGGCTGCTTTTGGATGTGATCAAGGATGAGTTTGAGCGGGTCGGTGTGCTGGAAATCAACGCCGTTCAGGCGCTGCTCCTGTTCAATATCGGCGATCATGAAGTGACGGCGGGCGAGCTGAAAAGCCGTGGATACTATCAGGGTAGCAATGTCAGCTACAACCTGAAGAAACTGGTTGAGATGGGGTATATGCACCACCAGAGGTGCGAAATTGACCGTCGATCTGTCCGGGTGCGGCTGACACCACGTGGTCGGGAAATCCGGGATATCGTATCTGAGCTTTTTGCGCGCCATGCAGACGGGTTGCAAAGCCGCGGTGTGTTGGCGCAAGAGGGGATCGAAGATATCACCGGATCACTGCGCCGGGTTGAGCGGTATTGGACGGATCAGATTCGCTATATCTACTGATACGCGACGATTTGTTTTCTGGCGGGTGCGTCAGAACATGTGCCGGGTTAGTCGAAGGAAGATCTCCGAGTTGTAACCCGCTGAGCTCACGTTCCAGCTTTCGGCGCATGGCGCGCTCAAAATCCTCGAACCCCTGCGCTACTTCCAGAAACGCGCCCGGCCCGTGTAAAACATTGTTTTCAAAGAATGGGATCAGGAACAGCTCGCCTTCGAAATCGGCTGCGTTGATGACCAGCCCGTTGACCACGACATCATTGAATGGGAAGTGCCGATAGGCGTTTTGTGGGCCATAGCCGTCATTGTTCGAACCGTCCCCTGACAGGTCAATGGTCTTGAATAGGCAAGGGGGCGCGCGTTCCAACAAGGCGGCGCCAAAGGCCAATGCGTATCCCATCGCAGTGGCGGATTGGGTGTCCGACCGCTTGGACTGGCTGATTTGTGTTGCGGCGGCCAGAACATCGCCACTGTTTTCGATCATCCGCCAATCCAGGATGATATGTTGGACGGACCGTCCACTCCATTCATAGACCGCAAGCGCGACGGGCATTGGCGAGGAAAAGAAGGCGTCATGAACCTCGGGGGCGAGCAGGGCGGCCGCCAGGCCTTGCCGTTGCAGAGCGTCTTCTGCCTCGTCCACCGAAACAGAGATATCCAGCGCCAACGCCAGCGCCAGACGGCAGGGCTCTGCCTGAACGGGGCTGGCCAGTACGGCCAGACCTAGTGCTATAAGGGGGCGGATCACCAGTGCCCGGTACTTTCCATGCTGGCCCAGGGTTCTGCCGGTTCCAGCGCGTCACCGTTTTGCAGCAACTCAACCGAGATATTGTCAGGCGAACGGACAAATGCCATACGCCCGTCACGCGGCGGGCGATTGATGACTACTCCGTTGTCCTGAAGATGTTGGCAAGCCTCGTAAACATTGTCGACGCCGTAAGCGAGGTGCCCGAAGTGGCGGCTGTCACTTGGCAATGCGTCATCACCATCCCAATTGTAGGTCAGTTCAATCGGGCGGTCCTCTTGCCCCGGAGGCGCCATGAAGATCAACGAAAACCGGCCCTGTTCGCTTTCGTATCGGCGGGTTTCTTTCAGGCCCAGAAGTTCATAGAACGCCATGGATTTCTCAAGATCCTTCACGCGAACCATGGTGTGAAGATATGTCAGCGCCATCTTGGCAATCCTTCTTTTTTGAATGAGTTCGCCTCAGCTTAGCGCGCTGCGGGAACGTGTCGAGGGGGTGGGGAACACAATTCCGAAAATCCGCACCTTAGGCCATATCCTGCGGTTCCAGCAGATGATCTGACGATATATAGTGGCAGGCGACTCAGTATCGAAAGGAAGTTTTCATGCCCTTGTCTGCCGACCAACAGGCCGAGATCGAAGCGCAGCGCGCGCAGTCGCATCAAACACGCCGTGTCGTAGCGACGGGGATGGAAGATCACCTGTACACCGCCCACCAGGTGCTGGATCATGGGTTTGTCCGGGTCATCGACTATATGGGCGATGATGCGGCCATCTGTCAGGCGGCGCGGGTGTCTTATGGCAAGGGCACCAAATCGGTTCAGAATGACGAAGGGCTGATCCGCTATCTGATGCGGCACTGGCATTCGACCCCGTTTGAGATGTGTGAAGTCAAGCTGCACGTCAAACTTCCGGTTTTTGTTGCACGCCAGTGGATTCGCCACCGGACTGCAAATGTGAACGAATACTCGGCGCGCTATTCCATTCTGGATCGTGAGTTCTACATCCCTGCGCCCGAACATGTCGCCGCGCAGTCAGAAGTGAACAATCAAGGCCGCGGATCAGCTCTGGAAGGGGAAGAGGCCGCGCGGGTTCTGGAAATGCTCAAGGCGGACAGCACTCGCTGCTACGACAATTATGAGGCGATGATCAGCCAGGACGGGCAGCAGGGGCTGGCGCGTGAATTGGCACGGATGAACTTGCCAGCCAATATCTATACGCAATGGTATTGGAAGGTTGATCTGCACAACCTGTTCCATTTCCTGCGCCTGCGCGCCGATCCACATGCGCAATACGAGATCCGGGTCTATGCCGATGCCATGTGCAAGATCGTGGCCGATTGGGTGCCCTTTGCCTATCGCGCGTTCGAAGATTACCGCCTTGGCGCTGTGAACCTTTCCGCTCAGATGGTCGACAGCCTGCGCCGGATGCTGGCTGGTGAAAGCGTCACTCAGGAAAGTTCAGGCATGACAGCGCGGGAATGGCGTGAGTTCGAGGCCATCATCAAGGAAAACTGATTCAAAAGCATAGCGATTGTCTATACAAACCGTCATGAAACTGTTACTTTGGTTCCATGACCTATGCTTCGTTTTTTTCCGTTCTTGGTCTGGTGTCGGCGCTGGCCGGACCGGCTGTTGCCAAAAACCCAATTGCCGAGGTTCTGTGTGAACCAACGCAAAGATTGCATGACAAGTTGCAGGCTCAATTTCGCTCTGCCCGTATTGCAACGGGCATGCGCGGGCCTGAACAGATCATGGAGGTCTGGAGTAGTGATCGGGGCGATTGGACCATGGTTGTGACCTATGCCACCGGTACATCCTGCATCGTTGCGATGGGACAAGACTGGTATTCGCATGCTGAGGATAAGCCAGCACGGGGATAGGGCATTTGCCGGATAGGGGGCGGGTGACGGCCGGAAATTGGCCGTCAACCTTAATTGGAAAACCCCGCGCGGGGCGGGGGCGTCGTTACAACGGTTTCAAATCAGCTGCCATCTGGCGGCCGTCACGTCCGTCCTGCAACTCATACGAGACTTTCTGATTGTCTGCGAGTCCGGTCAGGCCGGACCGTTCTACGGCCGAGATATGCACAAACACATCTTTGCCCCCTTCGTCAGGGGCAATAAACCCATAGCCTTTGGTGGTATTGAACCATTTCACGGTGCCAGTTGGCATCTCCCGTGTCTCCTTCTACTTTCGCATTGTCCCACAAATTGGTGGGGCGGTGGTTGGCAGAACCGCAAAAGCAGACTGTTTCCAATGCTGACGACAGCCGATTTTGCATGTTTCACCTTTTTCAACATTGCACGGTGAAGTAAAAAATCAAGAATAACCGCTGGAAACCAGTTGGTTCGCCTAAAATTGAAACAAACATCGGAGCAGGATAGACATGCGTCTTTATGGGCTTAAAACTTGCGATACGTGCCGCAAGGCATTGAAATCACTTCCTAATGCTGAGTTTGTGGATGTGCGCGCAGTTGGCGTTCCAGAAAATTTGCTGTCGCAGGCTCTTGCCACGTTCGGCGATGCTTTGCTCAACACACGTTCGACAACCTGGCGTGGTTTGGACGATGCGCAGCGTTCTCGCCCCACAATGGAGTTGTTGAAAGAGCATCCGGCGTTGATGAAACGTCCGCTGATCGAAAAAGATGGCGCGTTGACGTTGGGTTGGACAGCTGAAACGCGGGCAACGCTTGGCGTCGCCTGATCGGGTACTTATCTGATCTGACGCAACTGCGAGGATAGTTTATGCGAAACGCCGCAATGATTTTGGGTGTCATCGCCGGTTTGATCGGGATGATTGTTGGGTTCTTTGGGTATGGGTATGTCGAGGCGATCAAGCATTTCGGGGATATTGATGGCATCGCCGAGCAGGTCGATAACCCCGGTTTGATTCAAACGGCCTCGATCGTTGCGCCATTGCTGGCGATCGCAGGGGGCGCGATGGCCCATGCGCGTGCTCTGGTCGCGGGTGTCTTGCTGTTGGTGTCTGCGGCGGGGATGTACTACGCGTTTGGGTTTGGTGTCTTCACCATGTTCCCGATTGCGTTTGCGGGCGTTGCCGGGGTGCTTGGGCTCGCCGCTGGAAAACCGGACGAACCCAAGGCGCATTTCTAGCTCATTTCAGCTTCAACAGGCGATCCAGAGACAGGGGGCCCGCGCCATTGAGCACGATCACCAGGAACAGGAAGGTCCACAAAACTCGCTGGTCCAGAATGTCCGGGGCCGCGTTGAACAGACTGCCCAGTTTCACGCCATGGCCTGTTACATCGACCAGAGTCTGAACCCAGACAAAGCCGATCATGCCCAGAGCAGCCAGACGCGTGAGCAGGCCGACCAGCAACAAGGCGGGCAGAACAAACTCGGCCACGGTGCCAAGGAAAACCACGATACGCTGAAACAAGGTCATCTGCGTGACGTCCCACAAAACAGCCTCGGCCGCTTTGGGGAATATTTGTCCAAATGCTCCGCTGGACGGTGAAAAGATTGACCCATCGATCTTTAGCATGGCCGAATTCCAATAGTAGACCAGCAGCACCGCGATAAAGACCAGCCGCGCAAGCGTGGGTGTGAGCCAGCCAGACGCATGGTCCGCCTTACCCAGAACGTTGTTGTGGATTGAGATCAGGGCAGTCATGTTTCCAGCCTTTCGATAATCACAGAAGTTATGGCAGCGCCTTGCAACAGCAACGCCAGTGTGGGTCCAAGATCAAAGTCCAGAGTGTCAGCGGCGGCTCTTTCGAAGGCTTCGCCGATGGTGTCCCCAGATTGTAAGTAGGCGATCCAATCCGCGCCGCCCTGTGGCAGCAGGTGAGGGGCAGGATCGTATTCAGGGCGGGTGATCAACACATCCTCGGCCCCGGTTGAGGGCTTGGGCGCGTCAGCCTCAGTGTTGAAACGCCAGATCGCATGAATGGGCCAATCCGACCGGATGACCTGCATTGAAGGCGCGAATTCCAACCGGGCGCGCATGATTTCTTCGGGCGAAACGGCCAGTGCATCTGCCGGGGCAGGTCGGCTGTCTGCGGCGTGGTAGGACTGGCGCAGCGCCAATTCCAGTCGGGCTACATCCGGCAGGTAGGCCAGATGAGACAGTTGTGGCATGTTGGCCAGAAAGTCGGGAAACGCCTCACCGTAAAACATCATCAAGGGCGAGGTTGGGGGGTGCTGTCGCAGAAAGATGCCGGACAGCCCGTCCATGTTTTTGGTGCCCAGCAGCTTGGTGATGACAGGAAATGCCTGATGCATCGCCTCGGTCAGAGAAACTGCGACATTATTGCGATAGACGCTGAACCGGCGGCCCGCAGGTTGATCGTCCGCATCCGTTAATCCGTCCGGAATTGGCGCTTTGGCATCCAGCAGGGCCGCATGAAATTCCGTTTGGGTAACGCTCATGCGGGGACTCGTTCCAATGCGGATTGCGCGCGTTCCGCTTCGGCGCGCAGAACGGGCCAATCGGGGACATCTGTATCCCATTCAACCAACACGGGCTTGGGCCCTGACCGTTCCAGCACATAGTCCAGCAGCGCCCAAACCGGGTCCACAACCTCGCGCCCATGGCTGTCGATCAGCAGGGGATGGCCATGGTCATCTTCATCCTCATCATGCCCGCCAAGGTGAATTTCGCCCACTTGATCTAGTGGATAAGCGTCGATGTAACCCTGGGGTGAGAAATCCAGATTGGTGGCCGAGACAAAGACGTTGTTCACGTCCAGCAACAGGCCACAGCCTGTACGCTTGGCGATCTCGCGCAGGAAATCGGGTTCCGACCATGTGCTTTCTTCGAACGCCAGATAGCTGGAGGGATTCTCAAGTAGCATCTGACGACCGACTGTCTCTTGCACCTGATCAATATGTGCGCAAACCCGTGCCAGTGTTGCATCCGTATAGGGCAGGGGCAGCAGGTCGTTGAAGAAATGGCTGTCATGGGTTGACCAGGCCAGATGTTCCGAGAAACTGGCGGGATTCAGCCAGCCGACAAGGTGTTTCAGCCGCGTCAGGTGATCTGGGTCCAGCGCGCCTTCGCCGCCGATGGACAGGCCAACACCGTGGACCGAGATTGGAAACTGTTCAGACAGATGGCGCAGTTGCGCCAATGGGCGGCCCCCATCCCCCATGTAGTTTTCGGCATGAACTTCAAGCCAGGCGACGGGTTGGGCGTGCTCCAGTATTTGGGCAAAATGCTGTGGTTTGTAGCCAACACCCGGCGCTGCGGGCAGACGATTGGATCTGAGGGCATCATCCAGCATTTGCACGCTCCTTCTGATCAAAGGAAAGGGCGGGCGAAGGTGCCCGCCCCCTTGAAGTTGTTTGCTCGACGCTTATGCAGGCAGGTCGCGCTTCAGCTCTTCCAGCGAACCTTTGCGCGGTGTGCCGTCTGCCTCTGCAGGCAGTTCGATATCGCCGCAGGTGCCAGCGTCAACCAGGGTCCAGGCGTTGCCCTGATAATCAACGGTTGAGGTGCCCGCACATGTGGTGCCGGGGCCTGCTGCACAATCGTTCTGACCGGCCAGCGAAACGCCATAGCACTTTTCTTTGGCTTGGGCGGTTGCTGTGGTTGCTGCGCCCGATACGGCGGCTGCGACTGCGGTTGCGATAACCAGGGACTTTGCTGTGTTCGACATCTCGGAAATCCTCTTGATGACTGGGTATGTCTGCTTGTGACAATGACAAAGGTAAGGGCAAGTTGGCTATTGTTAAATTCACGAGCCCGTGTCTCACAAGCGCGTCAGGGCGCGGGGTGCGCCCTTGTAAGGTAATCTACTGTTTTTGAAGGGAAAAGGATAGAGTGTTTCAATCCGACCCCAGTTCCGGGGTCGGATTTCCGGCGATATGGTGCCGAATGTTACAGCAGGTCGGGTGGGGTCGCTGCCTGTGACAGCTCATTTGTTACAGCCTCAAGCGGCTGAACCTGCGTTTGTTTTTCGCCAAGGCGTCGCACGCTGACGGTGCGGTCTTCGACCTCACGATGACCAACGGCCAGGATCACCGGTACTTTGGCCAGCGAATGTTCGCGGACCTTGTAGTTGATCTTTTCATTGCGGATATCGGATTCGGCCCGCACACCCGCAGCTCTCAGCGCTTCGACGACCTCCATCACATAGTCATCCGCGTCTGAGGTGATCGACGCGACTGTGACCTGACGCGGGGCCAGCCAGAAGGGCAGCTTGCCTGCGTGTTCTTCGATCAGGATGCCGATAAAGCGTTCGAACGATCCCAATGTCGCGCGGTGCAGCATAACGGGGCGGTGTTTGCCTCCGTCTGCGCCGATATAGGTGGCGTCCAGCCGCTCGGGCAGAACGAAATCAACCTGATGTGTACCGCATTGCCAGTCGCGACCGATTGCGTCGGTCAGAACAAACTCTAGTTTTGGGCCATAAAACGCACCTTCACCGGGGTTGAGTTCCGGTTCGATCCCGGCGGCACGTGTCGCGCTAAGCAGGGCGGCTTCGGCCTTGTCCCAAACTTCATCCGAGCCAGACCGCTTTTCGGGACGATCCGAGAACTTGACCGAGAAATTCTCGAACCCAAGATCCTTGTAAATCTGCGACAGGAAGCGAATGAACTCGGCGGTTTCAGATTCGATCTGGTCTTCGGTGCAGAAGATGTGACCGTCATCCTGCGTGAAGCCGCGCACGCGCATGATACCATGCAGGGCACCTGACGGTTCATACCGGTTGCACGATCCGAATTCTGCCATGCGCAGGGGCAGATCGCGGTAGGACTTCAGTCCCTGGTTGAAAATCTGCACATGGCAGGGGCAGTTCATCGGTTTCAGGGCGTTGACGGCCTTTTCACGCGCATGTTCCTCGTCCACTTCGACGATGAACATATTTTCCTGATACTTGTCCCAGTGGCCTGAGGCTTCCCAAAGCTTGCGGTCAACGACCTGTGGTGTGTTGACCTCGACATAACCACCGCTGCGCTGCTGACGACGCATATAATCCTGTAGCTGTGTGTAGATTGTCCAGCCGTTGGGATGCCAGAAAATCTGGCCGGGGGCCTCTTCCTGCATATGGAACAAGTCCATCTCGCGGCCCAGCTTGCGGTGGTCGCGTTTTGCCGCCTCTTCCAACATATGCAGGTGAGCTTTCAGCTTTTCCTTGCCGGTGAAGGCCGCGCCATAGATGCGCTGTAGCATCTGGCGTGAACTGTCGCCGCGCCAATAGGCACCGGCGATGGACATCAGTTTGAACGCGTCACCCGGCACCTGACCGGTATGCTGCAAATGCGGGCCGCGGCACAGGTCCTGCCAGTCGCCGTGCCAGTACATGCGCAGCGGCTCATCCCCGGGGATGGAGTCGATCAGCTCGACCTTATAGGGCTCATTATTCTGGGTGTAGAAATCGATCGCGCGCTGACGGTCCCAGACCTCGGTGGTCACGGGGTCGCGCTTATTGATGATTTCCTTCATCTTCTTTTCGATGAGGCCGAGGTCTTCGGGTGTGAAGGGCTCGGCGCGGTCGAAGTCATAGTACCAGCCGTTATCGATCACGGGGCCGATGGTGACCTTGGTGTCGGGCCAGATCTCTTGCACGGCGCGGGCCATGATATGGGCCAGATCGTGGCGGATCAGCTCATTGGCTTGTGCCTCATCCTTCATGGTGTGGATGGCGATCTGTGCATCCGCTTCGATGGGCCATTGCAGATCCCAGTGCTGACCATCGACGGTGGCCGAGATCGCTTTCTTAGCCAAAGAAGTCGAGATATCGGCCGCCACCTGCGCGGGCGTGACGCCAGCGTCATAAGAACGTGCATTGCCATCAGGGAAGGTGAGTGAGACGGATTTTGAATCCAAGGCCATGCCTGGCTCTCCTCGTCGGTTTGGCGCCCACTGAACGCCCGGTTGCGGGTTATGGTGTTTTGGCTATTTGCTACTGGCGCAGCGCGAAGTCAACCGCTTTGAACGTAAATGCGAAAAGCACCACGCAACCAAAGGATTGCGTGGCACGTTTTCAGGATGTTCAGACGGCCGCAAAAACAGCGTAGCCCATGATTAAGCAGCACACCCATCCAGCTGTGAACAGAATGGGCCGCAGAGGCATGCGCGCAATGCCCGTGATCATACCGATGGCGTGTAGGACGCGCACCCAGAAAAACACAATAGCAGCCCAATAGGTCAGCGCCGTAAAGCCGTCCATCGTGTTGACGATCAGAACCAAAACGGCAAACGGCATACCCTGTTCGAGCAGATTCAACTGCGCGCGATGCGCCCTTTGCACCCAGGGGCGCAGGTTTGGGATCTGTGCAGGTCGGGCAAAGGCTTCCTCGCCCGAGGGGTCGGTCGAAACGCCAACCACGTATGGAATCCACATGGAAACAGCGAGCAGCATCAGGCATGTCAGTACGCCCAGTTCAGTTGGAAACTCAGCCATTATGCGCTCTCCTTCAGGGCATCGCCGGTCTCAAGCCAGCTCTTGAGTGAGGCAGCCAGACGCGCCCAACCTTCGGCAAAGCCTTCCTGGCCAACTGCAAGATCATAATGTTCGATGGTCAGCTTGCAGACATCACCTTGTGGTTCGATCAGATAAACCATTGTTGATTGCGGGGCGTCAGGGCCCATGAAAAGAGGCTCAAACCCCATCTCGATCCGGGTTTTCGGGTCCAGCTTTTGCGTCACCTGCCGCAGCATCTCATTGCCGTCAGGGGTAATGAAATGCACTGTTGCACCAGGCGAGACCTCTCCGCGTACTTCGTTGCACAGGAAGTGATAGGCCGCCATCTGATCTGGCTTGGTTAATGCATCCCACAGCGCGTCCTGGGTGCAGCGAATAAAGGTCTGCATCATAAAATCTGGTTTTCCCATACGAGTCTCCGTTTCCAATTTGAGTTTCAGCGCATTGACCGCGCTGGCTTGCGGTTGAAGAAAAGGGGCGACCCAACGGTCCAGCATGTCCTGCAGGGGCAAGGGGTTCAGATAGTGATATTTGAACCGCCCATGTTTGCGGGTCAGGACCAGCCCAGCATCTTCCAGTAGTTTCAGATGCTTCATGACGCCAAAGCGGGTCATGTCGAAATGTGCCTCTAACTGCGACAGAGATTGACCATCTTCCTGTCGCAGTAGGTCCAGAATCTCTCGGCGAGCGGGGTCATTCAGAGCTTTGAATAGCATGTCCATATTTGTCTTATATGTGATTCGATAGTCACGTGACAATATGGTAACCTAAAAAATCTGAAATCAGGTTTAAACTCCCAGCCCGCGCGGGCTAGGGTGTCACAAATCAAAATATGAAGGGCGGCAAGATGAGCGCTTTTTTGACAACCGATCAGGGGCGGCGGATCGCTTATGATCTGAGCGAAGGCCAAGGCCCGACCCTCGTGTTTCTGTCAGGTCTAAAGTCGGACAAAGAAGGCACAAAAGCCGTTCATCTAGAGGCTTGGGCCAAAGCGCGCGGGCAAGCATACTTGCGGTTTGATTACTCCGGCCATGGTGAAAGTTCGGGTGCATTCACAGAAGGCAGCATCGGAGATTGGCACGAAGACACAGTTGCCGCAGTGTCCGCGCTGACGCAGGGGCCATTGATCATTGTGGGCTCGTCCATGGGGGGCTGGCAGGCCTTGTTGCTGGCCAAAACCCTCCCAGATCGTATAGCGGGGATGGTCACAATCGCCGCCGCTCCGGATTTTACGGAAGATGGGTATTGGGCGTCATTTACAGAGGCGCAGAAGGCAGCGTTGGAAACAGCGGGGCAGGTTGAGTTGCCGTCCGACTATATGGAACCTTACATCATCACCAAGCGCCTGATTGACGACGGACGTCAGAATCTTGTGCTGAGAGAAGCGCTGGATCTACCTTTCCCAACACGTTTTCTGCAGGGCACTGCGGATACCGCTGTATCCACTGAAACGGCGGTGCGCTTGCTGGATCATGCCTCAGGCCCTGATATGCGACTGCTGTTGGTGAAAGATGCCGACCACAGATTCTCTGATGACATGTGTCTGTCATTGATCGAACGCGCAATTCTGGACGTAATGGGAGAATCCTGATGCGGAAATTTGGATGGTTTCTGGGGCGGCTTCTACTGGCGCTGATCGTTGTTGGCGGTCTGGTCTACTGGTTTGGCCCGCGTGAAAAGGTCGATCTTCATCCGCGCTTCGACTCTGCCAAGTTCGGCGAAGGGGTGCAGGTTTATTTTGAAAGCACCGAATCCGCCTTTGATGACATCGTGCCCGGTGTCGAAAAGCGTGTGATCTGGCAGGACGGCTACGAAGAACAACGCACACCTTATTCGGTTTTATACGTTCATGGCTTCTCAGCCAGTTCCGAAGAAATCAGACCAGTTCCCGACAGGGTCGCGGACGCGCTGGGCGCCAATCTGGTTTATACCCGCTTGCAAGGCCATGGGCGCGATGGTGCCGCGATGGGTGAGGCAACAGCCTCGGGCTGGATGCAGGATCTGGCCGAAGGGTTGGCCGCCGCACGGGCCGTGGGTGACAAGGTTGTTGTCATATCAACCTCGACTGGGGGAACGCTGGTTGCAGCGGCCGCGCTTGACCCCGAACTCAGCACCGACGTGGCCGGCATGGTCTTTGTCTCACCAAACTTTGGCGTTAACTCGCCGGTCGCCTTCATTCCCGGCCTGCCATGGGCCCGGTCCTGGCTGCCACTGCTGATGGGAGAGGAGCGGGACGTCTCGGGCCCGGACCCTGAGAAGAACAAATACTGGTCTTCGGTTTACCCATGGGTCGCTGTCGTGCCTATGACTGTGCTGGTGGATACAGTCTACGCACTGGATTTCGAAGGCGCGCAGGTGCCGGCCTTGTTCTGGTTTTCGGACGATGATGAGGTCGTCCGTCCAGATCGTACCCACCAAGTGGCTCTAGGCTGGGGTGCTGATGCAGCGGTTCAACTGGTCACGATGGGCGAGGGGGATGATCCGATGTCTCATGTGGTTGCAGGGCGCCTGATGTCGCCGGGGCAGACCGATGCAGCAGTGACCGGTATTCTGGAATGGTTGAAATCGCAGGGCGTAGAGTAGCCGTTTCGCTTAGGAGCAAGACAATGCGAAAACCGGGCAGCATGTGGAGCCTTGAAACGCTTGGCCGCGTGCGTCTGTCCCCGCACTTTTTCATGCGGGATTTTCTGTATTCCGAGATCGGGAATTTTCACCAGCACCAGAACATCCCTGAAAACCCTGATCTTGCGATCGAGACTGGCCGTGCCTTTTGCCAGACTTTGCTGGACCCGCTTGAGGAGACATTCGGGCGCGTTGCGGTCCGCTCGGGCTATCGCTCGCCGTCTCTGAACCAGTTTGGAAATGAAAACCGGCTGAATTGCGCGCGCAACGATAACCCTTTGGAATGTCACATCTGGGACCGAGGCGTAGGAGATGCGCGTATCGCAGGGGCGTCGATTGTGATCCCGTGGTTCGCGGATCAGTTTGAGCAAGGCCGGGATTGGCGTGATCTTGCCTGGTGGATGCATGATCATCTGGACTATTCAGAAATCTGGTTCTTTCCCAAGCTCTGTGCCTTTAACCTTGTCTGGCGACCTGCGCCGGTGCGCCGGATTGACAGCTATATCGCGCCACGCGGGTGTTTGTTACGCCCCGGGGCCGAGCCGGGCGAAAGCCAAACGGCCAGACAGGCCCGTTATGCCGATTTCCCGGCTTTTCGGGGTAGCCGCTCCCCTTGAGTTTTCTGCTTGCCGGGGCCTGAAAAAACTCTCATCCTGAGGGAAAAAGAAGGGGTTCGGAAGCCCGAACTGATGGAGGCCCCGCGTGATCGAGCCGCTGGTATTGCTACCCGGTTTTATGTGTGACGCCCGATTGTTTCATCCTCAGATCGACGCGCTGTCGCGCGATCGGGCTGTGATGGTTGCCCCAATTTCATCAGGCGAACGGATCGAAGAGATCGCGTCTGGCTTGCTCGATCAGTTACCGCATCGATTTGCCCTGGCGGGGCTAGGTCTGGGCGGTGTTGTCGCGCTTGAGATCATAAGGCGCGCGGCGGATCGGGTGTCACGCCTCTGCCTGATTTCGACCGATGCGCAGGCCGATACGCCACAGATGGCCGCTGCACGCGAAGAATTAATCATTGGTGCGCAAGCCGGGCGGTTGGAAGAAGTGATGCGCAAGGTGATCGGATCGGACGCGCTGGCCCCCGGGCCGCAACGTATCCCGATTTTGAACCGGCTGCTCTCGATGGCCGTCGATCTGGGCCCCGAAGTATTTGTGCGTCAAATGCGGGCCTTGCAGCGGCGACCGGATCAGCAGAGCATCCTTTGCCGGGTCAAAGTTCCGGGTCTGATCCTTGGCGGAACGCATGATACACTGATCCCTGCGCGCAAGCATGAGTTTATGGCCGAGATGATCCCCGAAGCCCAATTGCAGATGATAGAACGCGCAGGCCATCTTCCGACATTGGAAAACCCGGATGAGCTGAATGCAGCCATGCAAGACTGGCTGAACTTCAACCCAAGACCCAGCTATGGATAAAGCGCGTCGCGTTCGGATTTGTCGATCAGTTTGGGGCTGACCACCGGCTCACCGGTTGCGGTGTCAAAGAATGGTGTTTGCTTCCACTTGCCAGACAGGCGCGATTTGGCAACACGCTTGAGCATTGCGACAATTGCCGCACGAATGCCTTCGTGCTTATGTTTGCCACCCGATGTGGGGATGTAGCCCCGCGTTGTGATGGGGCCAAGGGCCGTCGTGTCGCTGAAACGGGCCGCAATGAACCCGACAAATGGGAACTTTGGCGTGTTTGGCGTTGCCGCGAGCGGTGCATTGCAACATTTCGCATACCACCGCAGCATGCCGTTGGGGCTCAGCTTTATCGCGGCCAGATTTTCACTGCCTGTGTCAAAGATGAGCTCGTCCGGGGCAATCTGAAACACTTCTACAGGGCCGGGCGCAGGGTCGGGTTGTTTGAAATACAATTGCCCCGCACGACAATCGGCGCAAAAGCACAGGGCATGCGAGCCGTGTTTAAGACCCTGAGGTTTGATGCGCCCTGTAACCTGACCGCAGGTGCAAGAGAACGCGAGACCGGATTGATCGCTCTCGCCCATCGTCTCAGGCTACTTTGTTTCGGTTCGCCGCCCTGCGTAGCGGCTTGCGGCTGTTTTCATTCATGAAATCAATCACAAGTGGACGAATATTGTCGCGCCAGCTGCGGCCGGCGAAAATGCCGTAATGGCCCGCATTCGGCTCAACATGGCTGGCCTTTTTGCTGTCCGACAGGCCGGTGCACAGATCAAGCGCGGCAATGCATTGGCCGGGGGCCGAGATATCATCATTCGCCCCCTCAACGGTTTTGACCGCGACATCGGTGATCTTACTAATGTCGACTTTGTGGCCTGCGACAACAAATTCGTTGCGCGCAATCTCACGCCCTTTGAAGATACGTTCTACTGTGGATAGGTAGAACTCGGCGGTCATGTCCATGACGGCCAGATACTCATCGTAGAACCTGTTATGGGCATCATGATCGGACGCCTCATCCCGGATCACGCGCTGGATCTGGTCTGAAAACGCTTTGGAGTGCCGTTCGGCATTCATCGACATGAAAGAGGCCAGTTGCAGCAGGCCGGGATAGACCATGCGGCCTACACCTTTGTATTTGAACCCAACCCGTTGGATCATGGTTTCTTCCAGCTGGCCCATTGTCACGCGGCGGCCGAAATCCGTGACATCCGTCGGTGTCGCATCGGGATCAACCGGACCGCCGATCAGGGTCAGGGTGCTGGGTTGTGCCTTGGGTTCAACCTCGGCCAGATAGGCGGTTGCCGCCAAGGTTAGAGGCGCGGGCTGACAAACAGCAACAACATGCGTGTCTGGCCCCAGCTCCTTCATGAAATCGACAAGGTAGAGGGTGTAGTCCTCGACATCGAACTTGCCTGCAGACACAGGAATATCGCGCGCGTTATGCCAGTCGGTGATATAAACTTCGCAATTGACAAGCAGGCTTTTGACGGTCGAGCGCAGCAATGTCGCGTAGTGCCCCGACATCGGTGCAACCAGCAAAACCTTGCGCGGTTGCTTTTCTCGTCCGTTTACCTTGAAATGGACGAGATCGCCAAAGGGGCGTTCCAGAACCGTGGTAACATCAACAAGATGATCTTTGCCGTCTTCGCAGGTAAACGTATGAATACCCCAGTCGGGTTTGACGACCATGCGCTGGAAGGTGCGCTCGGTCACCTCACCCCAGGCGGCCATCCAGCTGAAGGCCGGGTTTGGTACCATCGAAAACAACGGATAGGACGCCATCGCGCTGGCGGTCGAACCAAGCCATTGGTTCGTGTTGCGCATGGTCTCCATCAAGTCGTAGGTCATCATGTAGCGCATGGAAGCGGCCTCCAGAGTCTAAGGCTGTTAGGTTCGGACCATTCGCCGCTTTGTCCCCCGACACCCACGACGTTATTCTGCATAGCAGCGAGACTAGGCGGGAATTGTTAAAATGACAACAAGCGAAGACCAAATGCCTGAAGCGACTGAAGAGCATATTGAAAAGCTTAAAGAAAATATGGAGAAGGTCGAAACTCTCTCCAAGCGACTTGTCGAAGTTATGGCGTCTAAAAAGCCTCATACCTCTGCGCTGGACGGTCCGAATCAAGAGCTTTTCGCACGAGCAGCAACAGCCTATTTTGCTGAGGCCTGGCAAAACCCCGCCAAGCTGCTGGAGCAACAGATTCAATACTGGGGCAAGTCGGTTCTGAACTTTGCCGAAGCGCAGCAAGCACTGACCACAGGTGAAGTTGATGAGGCGCATGACGCGCCTGCAGACCGCCGGTTTTCCAACCCGATGTGGGACACCAACCCCTATTTCCGCCTGATCCGCCAGCAGTACCAGACCAACGCAAAGGCCATCACTCAGGCGGTCGCCTCGGTTGATGATCTCGACGCAAAGGACAAGCGGCGCCTCAGCTATTTCTCGCAGCAGATCATCGACATGATGGCGCCGACCAATTTTCTGGCTACAAATCCTGATGCGTTGCAAAAGGCGGTCGAAACCGAAGGCCAATCGCTGATTGACGGGTTGGAGAATCTGGTATCCGACCTCGAAGCAAATGATGGCGAGCTTGTGGTCAAGCTGGCTGACGAAAACGCGTTTGAGGTTGGCGGCAATCTGGCGACCACCCCGGGCGACGTTATTTATCGCAACCGTATGATGGAGTTGATCCAGTACAAGCCTGCAACAGAAACGGTGCATGAAACACCCATTGTGTTGTTCCCGCCATGGATCAACAAGTTCTATATCCTCGACCTGAAGGCCCAGAATAGCCTGATCAAATGGATCACGGAACAGGGGTATACCCTGTTCGTTGTCAGCTGGGTCAACCCGGATCAAAGCTATGCCGAAACCGGGATGGAGGACTACATTCAGGATGGTTTCCTGACTGCAATTGATGTCGCGAAGAAGATCTGCAAGGTCAAACAGGTCAACGCGATTGGCTATTGCATTGCAGGCACGACTCTCAGCCTGACATTGTCCTTGATGAAAAAGCGAGGCGACAAGTCGATAAAATCGGCAACGCTTTTCACCGCACTGACGGATTTCTCGGAGCAGGGAGAATTCACACCGTTTCTGCAAAATGACTTCATCGACGGGATCGAGGAAGAGGTAACAAAAGAGGGCGTGCTGCGCTCGTGGATTATGGGGCGGACGATGTCATTCCTGCGCTCGCGCGATCTGGTGTATGGCCCGGCCATCCGCAGCTATATGATGGGAGAAGTGCCTCCGGCCTTTGATTTGTTGTTTTGGAATGGCGATGGTGCGAACTTGCCTGCGAAGATGGCGGTCGATTATTTGCGCGGCCTGTGCCAACGCAACGAATTTGCTTCGGACGGGATCGAACTTTTGGGGCACAAGCTGACGCTGGCCGATGTGGATGTCCCTTTGATGGCGATCACCTGCGAAACTGATCATATAGCCGCCTGGAAAGACTGCTATCGCGGTGTGCAAAAGATGGGGTCACGCTCAAAGACCTTTGTTGTCTCGGAATCCGGCCATATAGCAGGGATCGTGAACCCGCCCAGCAAGAAGAAGTATGGCCATTACACAAACCCCGATCTGAAATCAGATGCAGACACCTGGCTGAAACAGGCGGATTTCCATGAAGGGTCCTGGTGGCCCATGTGGGAGGCCTGGCTGAAGAAGCGATCGGGCAAACAGGTGCCCGCACGGGAGGCAGGCGATTCGACCCATCCAAGCCTTGCACCGGCGCCCGGGACATATGTAGTCGCCAATCCAAACGTCTGATTTCATTTTGAAACCACAGTTTTTCTGCATTGCAGCAAGAAAAAGCTTGCAATGCTGCAATGCAGAAACCATATTGTTCTCAAGCTGACGAAAGCCGGGGTGGGCCCGGCTCAGCAAAAGGATTAGAACGATGGCAAAGACTCAAGACTTTTCCGCGATCATGAAAGACATGATGGGCGCGTTCCCTGTGGACACCACCGCGCTGGAAGGCGCATTCAAATCGACTGCTTCGCTGAACGAAAAGCTGTCGGGCGTTGCTCTGGAAGCTGCTGAAAAATCGGCTGAGATCTCGAGCAAATGGACCAAGGAGACCTTGGCCAAGATGACCGAGATGTCGAAAGCAAAGGCAGAGCCTGCTGACTACGCCAAAGCAGCAACCGATTTCGCAAGCGCGTCGGCAGAAGTTGCAGCTGAAAACCTGGCTGCTTTCGCTGAAATCGCGAAAAAAGTTCAGACAGAAACCGTTGAACTGCTGATGGCGGCTGGCAAAGACGCTGCTGAAGAAGCAACCGCAGCTGTCAAAAAAGCAACCAACGACGTGACGACTGCCGCCAAGAAAGCCGCAGCCGCCAAGTAAGAGCTTCGCGATAAGCGCACCTTATTCCTCCCAATAGGTGCTTTCGCGTTGGGCAGGTCCATTGACCTGCCCTTTCTTTTTGTGCTGCACTCGCATAACCTGTGCTGCAACGCATCATCCTTGGGGAGGGTACTAGGTGTCGGACAACGAAAAACCGCTGCTTATCAAGCGCTACGCCAGCCGTCGGCTGTATAACACCGAGACCAGCGATTACGTGACGCTTGAAGACATTGCGGGGTTTATCCGCGACGGGCGCGAAGTTCAGATCATTGACCTGAAAACCGGCGACGACCTGACGCGGCAATATCTTCTGCAAATCATTGCAGAACACGAAAGCCGGGGCGAAAATGTTCTGCCGGTGAATGTGCTGAATGATCTGGTGCGCAGCTACATGCTGCCGGGCGGGGGCATGATGCCTCAATTCCTGCAAAGCTCGTTCGAAATGCTCCGCGAAAGCCAAAGCAAGATGATGGAGAACATGAGCGCGATGAACCCGATGTCTCAGATACCAGGGTTCGACGCGTTGCAGGCGCAGCAACAGGCGTTTCTTAAGGCCATGACAGGTGGCTTATCCGGCGGCTGGTCCGGGCCGGATCAGGAAGAGAAAAAGCCAGAAACGAATGAAGATCTGAACGACATCAAAAAGCAGTTGGCTGAGTTGCAGAACAAGCTGTCCAAACTCAACTGATCTTGGACCATGGAAAAGATGGCCCGCTTTGCGCGGGCCTTTTTTGTGTCAGGTTCCGTATACCGGGACCGGGCCTGTGACCTCACCGACTGATGCCAGCAGGATATCAGCGATCACGTCCAACTCTTCGCGCGTCAGGCGTACGGGCAGGCGCACATCGCAGGCTTTCATCAACATGTCGCGTGTCTGTGGCAGGTCGAACTTTTCGGGCAGGAACTGCCAGTTCCAGAACGCCCGGGCGTTGTCCTCGCTCAGGCCAAAGACCTGAACCTTGACACCGCGCACCTCGGATGCAGCAGCGAAGCCGCGGATTTCAGCCTCATCCATGCCGACCAGATTGAACTGGATCGAATCCGGCGCACGGCGTTCCGGCGACAGTGGGGCAGGGACGTTGATATAGGGTGAATTGTTCAGGCGTTCCGCCACATAGTCATGGTTCGCCAATCCATCCTGAACCCGGCGCGCCAGCTCAGGGATTTGCGGGCGGATGACGGCGGCGCTCAGGTTGCTCATCCGCAAGTTATAGAGCGGCAGTTGGTTCTGCCAGCGTGCAAAGGCCTGCTCAAGCTCAGGTGAGTTGTCACCGCGTGGGGTTTTGTGTTTTTTCCAGTTGTGCTCGTAAGCACCCGACATGATCACAGCGCGTGCGACCAGATCGGCGTCATCTGTGATCAAAATACCGCCTTCGCCGGCGTTGATCATCTTGTAGGACTGGAACGAAAAGCAGCCGACCTTGCCGATGGTGCCAATGTTCCGCCCATGCCAGGTTGTTCCCAGTGAATGCGCCGCGTCTTCAATTACCGGGATGTTGCGCGCATCACAAAGCTCCATGATCGCGTCCATATCCGAGGTGTGGCCGCGCATATGGCTGATGATAACGGCTTGTACATGCTCCAGTTTGGCTGCGAAATCATCCATATCGATGCGGTAATTCTCACCCACCTCGCACAGAACCGGAATACAGTCTGCATGCACGACCGAGGATGGAACAGCGGCAAAGGTAAAGCCCGGGATCAGCACCCGCGCATCCCGCGGCAGGTCCAGCGCCTTCAGCGATAGGAACAACGCAGCCGAGCAGGAGGAGACAGCAAGCGCGTATTTGGTGCCCAGCAGCGCCGCGAACTCGGCCTCCAGCAGGGCAACCGGCGCGTCTTGTGGTGCGGTGTACCGAAACAGATCACCGGACTGCATCAGGGCATCGATGGCGTCTCGTGCGGCGGCGGGGATGGGTTCGGCGTCATGGACGTTGGGGGGCAGCGTCATATTTGGAATTCCCGAATTCTAACTTTCGTTTATTTAAATCAGACGGGCAGGCCGTGCCAAGCCCCCAATCGATGGATCGGCAAAATTTCACCAAACTGTCGCAATCAAAAACGGGTTTCAGAAGCCCAGGCGATCCCGCATCGCAAACCAGGTCATCGCCAGTACCAGTAGCGGGCTACGCAAGGCCGGGCCGCCCGGAAAGGGCAGGGCCGGGACGCGGGACATGGTATCAAACCCTTCGGCCTGTCCTTGAACGGCCAAAGCCATAAGCTGCCCGGCATGGGTTGCGGTGCCAACGCCGTGGCCGGAATATCCCGATGCCGAAAGAATGTTGGTGGCAAGCCGCGCAAGATATGGCATTCGACGCATTGTAATCGCCAGAGTGCCGCCCCATGCATAGTCGATTTGCACGTCTTTCAGATGCGGGAAAATCTCAACCATCGGCTTGCGCACTTTGGCGGCGATGTCGGATGGGAAGCGATAGCCATAGCTTTCACCGCCGCCAAATAAAAGCCGCCGATCAGCGCTCAGGCGGAAGTAGTTTACCACGAATTTAGTATCTGCAACGGCGACATCCTGGGTTAAAACGCGGGTGGCGTCATCGCCAAGTGGTTCTGTCGCTGCAATGAAGTTGTTGATCGGCATGACCCGCGATGCCACCTGCCGGTTCAGCGCGCCAAGATAGCCGTTGCAGGCCAGTATTAGATGTTGGGCGCGTACCGTCCCGTTTTCGGTGCGCACGACCACTGGATCGCCCTCTTCGATCCCCAGAACCTCGGTTCTTTCGTGAATGCGCGCACCTGCGTTTTGCGCCGACCGCGCCAGCCCCAGCGCATAGTTTAACGGATGCAAATGCCCGGCACCCTTGTCCAGATATCCACCCTTGTAGGTGGGCGAAGGGCACAGCGCATGTCCCGCCGCCTCATCCAGAAGCTCTATTTGATCGTAGCCATATGTGTTCGACAGATGCTCGGCATGGGCGTGCAGCTCTTTCTGGTCCGAGATCGACAACCCCAGGTCAGCCACACCGGGTTTCAAATCGCAATTGATCTGGTGTTTGGCGATCAGGGATTTGACCAAACCCTTTGCATCCTCGGCCAAATCCCACAGCTTTGTGGCATCATCCTGTCCGACCAATCGCTCCAGACTTTCCTGATCCATGCGCTGGGCGCTGCCCAACTGCCCACCATTGCGACCCGAAGCCCCAAACCCGACGCGGTGCGCTTCAAGCAGCACAACATCCAGCCCGGCCTCGGCCAGGTGCAGCGCGGCTGACAACCCAGTATAGCCGCCGCCGACAATACAGACGTCGGCGCGGGTTTCGCCTTCGAACGCAGGGAACGGGGCCAGAGTATTGGCCGTCGCAGCATACCAGCTTGCCGGATATTCAGCCTTGCGGTCGTTGGAATACAGAAGGTTCATGGCGAACGGCTCCGCTGGTTCAGACGTTCAGCAACAGATGCTCGCGCTCCCAAGGAGAGATCACCTGCAGGAACTCCTCGTATTCAGCCCGCTTCACGATGCCATAGACGCGGGCGAAATCCGGGCCGAGAACCTCGTGTAGCTCCGTGGCTTCATCAAACAGATCCAGCGCATTGCCCATGACCTGCGGGATATCGCCATCGCCTTCATACGCATCGCCATAGAACTGACGACGGGGGCGTTCCTGCTGGGTCAGACCCAGATAGCCGCAGGCCAGCGACAGCGCGATGCCCAGATAGGGGTTGCAATCCATGCCGGCGATGCGGTTTTCAACCCGCCGCGCCTCGGGGCCGGACAGGGGTACGCGGATACCCGTTGTGCGATTGTCGCGCGCCCATTCCAGATTGATCGGCGCGGCATGGTCTTTGACATAGCGCCGATAGGAATTCACGTAAGGTGCCATTACGGCCAGACCTGCGGGCAGATGGTTCTGTAGTCCCGCGATATAGTGATAGAACGCATCCGTCTCGCCGCCTTGCGGACCTGAAAAGATGTTTTGCCCTGTCTCCATCTCGATGATCGAATGGTGGATATGCATGGCGGAACCGGGCTCATCCTCGATCGGTTTGGCCATGAACGTGGCGAAACAATTGTGTCGCAGCGCAGCCTCGCGGATCAGGCGTTTGAAATAGAACACCTCATCCGCAAGCTTCACCGGATTGCCGTGGCGCAGGTTGATCTCAAGCTGGCCTGCGCCGCCTTCTTGGGTGATGCCGTCGATTTCGAACCCCTGATGTTCGGCGAAGTCATAGATGTCATCAATCACCGGGCCGAATTCATCGACTGCAGTCATTGAATAGGCCTGACGTGCAGCCGCCGGGCGGCCCGAGCGGCCCATCATAGGCTTGATCCCCTGCGCCGGGTCCACGTTTGGGGCAACCAGAAAGAACTCCATCTCGGGGGCGACAACGGGCTTCCACCCTTTGGCGTGATAGAGCTGTACGACACGCTTCAACACGTTGCGCGGGCTGAACGGGATCGGCTCGCCATCCCGGTCATAGGCGTCGTGGATCACCTGCAAAGTCCAATCCCCAGTCCAGGGCGCGGCGGACGCGGTCGAGAAGTCAGGTTTCAGGATCATATCCCGTTCAATGAACCCGTCTTCGCCCGCAGCTTCGCCCCAATCCCCGGTGATGGTCTGATAAAAGATACTGTCGGGCAGGTGGAAATAGGATTGCCGTGCAAATTTCGACGCGGGAACCGCCTTGCCGCGTGCAATGCCGGGCAAATCGGAAATGATGCATTCAACCTCATCCAGCCGGTGCCCTTCGATGTAAGCTTGTGCTGCCTGCGGCAGTGCGTCTGTCCAATCGGCCATCAGGCCCTCGCTTTCTTCAGGAAATTCGCCATAAGATCCGCGATCTGCGCGTTGTGATCCGGTGTCGATTGCCGGTTCGCAGCACTCTGCATCAGATCATCGGGCACCACGCCCTTGCCACGGGTTTGCATCAGCCCGGTTACAAAGTCGTTGGAAAACTCAGGATGTGCCTGAACGGTCCAGATCTGATCACCATATTGCAGCATCGCATTTTGGCAGAAATCACTTTGGCCTGTCACCTTGGCCCCCTCGGGCAGGGCAACCACCTGATCCTGATGCCAGGCATTCAGCCAGACCTTTTCGCCGTCAAAGTCATATTCGGTGCGTCCGACGGACCACCCGCCATCAAACTTCTCGACCTTGCCGCCAAGGGCCTGCGCGATGATTTGATGACCAAAACACACGCCGACCATGGGCTTGCCGCTTTGTTGGATTTGGCGGATCAACTTTTCGAGACGTGGAATCCACGGCAGATCCTCATAGGCTCCATGTTTGGACCCTGTGATCAGCCATCCGTCTGCCTCATCCGCACTATTTGGAAATATCTCGTCCACAACGGCGAAGGTTTCAAACTCTAGCCCGTGACCTTTCAGGAGGGCAGGAAACAACGAATCGTAGTCTCCGAATTCGTCTTTAAGTACGTCTGGAGTGTGGCCGGTTTGTAGGATACCAATTTTCATAAGTCACCGAATTTGATCAAATTCAGAAATACCCGAGTCGTGTGGACCGGGCAAGGGGGCTCAGACAGCTTCGAGATAACTCAGCCAATGCTGATCCTCGGGGCGGTCAGCAAAGCGCGTAATCTCTTGCCGTTTGGTCAGGGCCATGTTGCGGACTAACGCGGGTGGAAACAGACGGGTCATGATCGGGTCGGCCTCGAATTGGTTAATGGCTTCGGAGCAGCTGCTTGCAAGCTGTGGCAGCCCGTCCACCTCATAGGCATTCCCGGTGATCGGGGCGGGCGGCTTCATATCATCTTCGATCCCGATCAGCGCAGCACCCAGTACGGCGGTCAGCATAAGGTAAGGGTTGATATCACCGCCGGCAACACGATGTTCGATACGCCGGGCGGCTGGTGCGCCGCCCGGTATCCGGATGGCTGCGGTCCGGTTTTCATAGGCCCAGCTTGCGCCTGTGGGTGCATGTGCGCCGGGCACCAGCCTTACGTAGGAATTGCCGTGTGGTGCGAAAATCAGGCTACTGGCTGGCATGGCCGCCAGACAGCCTGCAACGGCCGCGCGCAACAGCGCGGTGCCTTCGGGGCCGCCATCATCAAAGATGTTTCGCCCATCAGCATCCACCACCGAGAAATGCACATGCATCCCGTTTCCCGCATCGCCAGCATAAGGTTTCGCCATAAATGTTGCGGCAAACCCATGTTTGCGGGCAAGGCCACGTGTCAAGGCTTTGAAAAGCCACGTATCGTCTGCACAGCGCATCGCATCCTGATGGTTCAGGTTGATCTCGAACTGGCCGATACCGCTCTCGGATATGGCAGTTTGTGCCGGAATGCCCATCGCGGCGCAGCCATCATAGAGATCGGTAAAAAACGCCTCGAACGTGTCCATTTCCGCGACCGACAACACCGCTTCATCCGTCAGGCGACGACCGGTCACAGGGTTCAGAGGAGGCTGGGGGTGAGGGCCGGAAGAGTCCAGCAGGGTGAACTCCAATTCAGTGGCGGCAATGACGGCCCAGCCGCGCTGGGCATAACGGGACAGTGTGGCCGACAGGGCATGCCTTGGATCACCCGCGAACGGAGTACCTGCATCGTCGTAAAGGCACATGGGAACCAATGCTGTTTCCGCGCCCAGCCAGGGGATCGGGACAGGCCCCCGTTCCGTTGGCAGCAGAACGCCATCTGCATCGCCACTTTCAAACACCAGCGGGCTGCCTTCGATATCTGCGCCCCAGAGGTCGACATTCAGGGCCGAGAACGGCATCCTTACCGCTCCCTTTGACAGCTTGTCCGCATAGCTTGGTGGAACCCGCTTGCCGCGCATTTGACCGTTCAGATCGCAGGCCGCGACGCGAAAATTATGCAATGTGCTCAGGTCCATTTAGCAGTTCCGTTCTTCAGACTACTTGAGGTGTATCCGAGCGAGTTGTTGAAGTCACGAAATTTGATCAAATTATTCAAGGAGGCATTGTAGAAAGAAAAACGCCGCCCAAAGGGGCGGCGCAGTTTGCGATATGTGATCAGTAAGATCAGACGAAGCTGATGCCGTCCTCTGTCATCGGATGCGCCGCAATCTGAACGCCGGACAGAGTGTTGATCGCGTTGGCCAAAGCAGGCGCGGCCGGGGGCGTTCCTGGCTCACCCACACCCGTTGGGGCTTCGGCTGATGGTACGATGTGCACATCAATGGCGGCAATATCACCGATCCTCAGCGGCTCATAATCGGGGAAATTGGATTGATCCACGGCCCCGCCGGTCAGTGTGATCTGACCGCGCATCACGTGACCGATGCCATAACCGATGCCGCCTTCCATCTGGGCACGGACAACATCAGGGTTCACGGCGATCCCGCAATCCACCGCACATGTGACCTTTTCGATCTTGATCCCTGCTTCAGGGTCACCGGACACTTCGACAACCTGTGCCGCGTAGGAGCCAAAGGATTTGTGCACAGCGATACCCTGAGCCCGTCCTTCAGCAGGATTGCCCCAATTGGCCTTCTCTGCCGCCAGTTTCAAGACGCCTGCTTTGCGCGCCTGATCTGGATCATCACCATCAGCCAGGTAAGAGAGACGGAATTCAACCGGATCACGACCCGCTGCCTTAGCCGCCAGGTCCATCATGACCTC
Organism: Ruegeria sp. YTSA168; assembly: GCF_059610045.1. Classification (NCBI taxonomy): domain Bacteria; kingdom Pseudomonadati; phylum Pseudomonadota; class Alphaproteobacteria; order Rhodobacterales; family Roseobacteraceae; genus Ruegeria; species Ruegeria sp. YTSA168. The sequence continues at coordinate 417,476 of NZ_JBXWMW010000003.1, read as the reverse complement.
CATGACGTATCCGGTATGGGTGTGCCCCACCGACCGCCACCACAGAACCGAGGTTGCCTTGGGCGTATCCGTCAGGCCAAGAGCCATGCTAGGAATATTGTAGGGGCTGTCCGCGATACCCTCGACCGAACTGTGGTCGACGCCGTCATGAACCGAGAAGGATTCGAACGGCGTGCCCTTCATGATCGACTGACCAGCTACTTGATGCTGCCATCCGACGATGTTTCCAGCCGTGTCCAGACCAACCCGCGCCTTGTGGCCAAAGGCCGGGCGATAGTAGCCGCTGCGGATGTCATCCTCACGCGTCCAAACCAGTTTTACCGGGCGCGACCGATCAGTGACCACAAAGGCCAGCGCAGCTTCGACCTGATAGTCTGCATCCGGTGTCGCACGGCGTCCGAAGGACCCGCCCGCCAGCATTGTCTTGATCTGGATTTTCTCTGGCGGCAGTTGGAAGATCTGTTGGTAGGCCATGTGCGGGCCGGTCGGCATCTGTGCGCCATCATGCAGAATGATGTCACCTTCGGCGGTCTGTTCGATGGTGCAGTTCAGTGGCTCCATCGGCGCATGGGCCAGCAGCGGGAAGTAGAACGACTGTTCGATGACGGTGTCCGCATCATCAATGGCTGCGGTGATCGCGGCGGTGTCGGCCTGGTTCACGTTGAACTCTGGCTCTGCCTCCAGTGCGGCCATGATCTCGGCTTTGATCTGGTCCGAGTCACGGGTTTCTGCCGCTGACATGTCCCATTCGACCTCAAGCATGTCTCGCGCCTGAATCGCAGCCCATGTGTTTTCGGCGTAAACAGCGACACCGGCCTGATTGGGCAGAACAGCTGCGTTGATATAGCCTTTGATCTCTTTCGATGCGTTGTCGTCAAAGCCCAAAGCGATGCCACCGCGCGACTCTGGCCGCTTGATCATGGCCACCATCTGGTTTGGCAGATGCACATCCATCGCGAACTTCGCCTGGCCATTGCCCTTGATCGCTGAATCCTTGCGGCGCACGCTGTCATTGCCGATCAATCGGAACTCTGACGGGTCTTTAAGGCGGGGCTCTGCGGGCACCTCCAGTTGAGACGCGTCGGCCACAAAATCTGCAATCGGGGCGGTCTTGTCGCCAGCAGTGAGGATCCCGTCTTTGATGGTGACACCGCTTGGGTCAACGCCCCAGCTTTGAGCAGCAGCATTGATCAGCATCTCGCGCGCGGCGGCACCTGCCTGACGGTATTGCATCCATGAGTTTGCAATCGCAGTCGAACCGCCAGTTCCCTGGAACGGGCCGAACAGTAGGTTGTTGTAAACCTGCGGATCAGACGGGGCGAATTCGTATTCGATCTGATCCATCGTCACGCCAAGTTCTTCGGCAATGATGGTTGGCAGGCCGGTTGCCGGGCCCTGTCCCATCTCAAAGTGCTTGACGATTGCGGTCACGGTGCCATCCGCGTCGATTTTGACAAATGGGTTTAGCTGAGCGCTATCAGATGATGCAGCGGCAAGCGCGCCATCGGGGCGCGCGCCGATAATCAAAACGGCGCTGGCTGCTGCGGCGCCTTTCAGGAACCCGCGGCGGGAGGTGTTGATGGTCATGATCAGGCCTCCAGAATTTCAGATGCGCGCTGAACACCAGCACGGATGCGTTGATAGGTGGCGCAGCGGCACGCATTGCCCCACATGTATTCGTCGATTTCTTCAGCACTGGGTTTTGGGTTTTCAGACAAAAGACCCACAGCTGACATCACTTGACCGGATTGGCAGTATCCGCATTGCACCACATCCAGCTCGACCCAGGCTTGTTGCACGGCCGCGCCGATTTTGTCGTCGCCGATGGCTTCGATTGTGGTGATCTCGGCATCCTCCACATCTTCGACATAGGTCTGGCACGACCGGACAGGCTCGCCGTTGACGTGAACAGTGCACGCGCCGCATGAGGCAACGCCGCAACCGAATTTGGTTCCGGTTAGCTTAAGCTCATCCCGGATTACCCACAGCAGGGGGGTGCCGGGTTCGGCGTCAACCGTATGGGTCTCGCCGTTCAGTTTCAGTGAAAGGGCCATGGGGGTCGTCTCCTGTTGGCTGTTACCTGAGTCGGTAAACTGGCGCGTTTACATGTGGCACAGTAAGCGCTCTCTGTAAACTGGTGAGTTTACGTAGTGTTTGACCTGCGCAGGTCAATGGGTCTATAGCTCTGCCATGAACGAATGCAGCGCGCCGAATGCGTCAAAATACGCGCAGATTATCGACGCAGCCGTAGCCGAATTCCTTGAAAAGGGATTTGCCGCGTCCAGTATGGATCGCATCTCGGCACGGGCTGAGGTTTCCAAGCGGACACTTTATAAGTACTTTGAAAGCAAGGAAAATCTCTTTCGATCCATTGTCGTGGAGTTGTCAAGCAGGTTCGCGGAAGTGGTCGAAATCAAGTACGATTCAGACCGGGACATACGCGAACAGATGACAGAGCTGGCCTGGGCCGAAGGGCGCATTCTGATGCTGCCCGAGGTCATCGCCATGTCGCGCATGGTAATAAGCGAAACATTGCGCAACCCGAGGCTTGCGGCCGAAGCGCAAGGCAAGCTGGACAAAACAGCGGCCTTTGTCGACATGCTGAAAGGCGCGGCAGAGGATGGCAAACTGAATATTGATGATCCTGAACAGGCAGGCAAGGAGTTCATCGGCCTGATCAAGGCGCGTGCGTTCTGGCCCTTGTTGTTCAGCGGTTCCGTGCTCAGCGAGGCCGAGATGGCCGAGACGATAGAGAGCAGCGTTGAGATGATGATTAGCCGATATGGGATTCCTGACTGAGGGCCTTCTGAGCCGATTAGATGTCCGTTGGCAATCCGGATAAATACAGGTTAGACCCAGCAGGCCGTGCGCAAGATGCGCGTTCTCATGCTGGCATTCCCAATGCTGGTCATACAGAAATTGACGGGGGTTTTGCTGTGACAGGCAAGGCAATAAACGCAGCGCGACTGTCTGTTGCGCCGATGATGGACTGGACGGATCGTCACTGCCGGTACCTGCATCGGCTGCTCAGTCGCGAGACCTTGTTGTACACAGAAATGGTGACTGCACCCGCTCTGGTAAGGGGTGGGGCATTGCATTTACTCGACTATAATCCCGAAGAACATCCCGTGGCGCTGCAGCTTGGCGGCTCCGATCCTGAGGAGCTGGCACAGGCGGCGCGGCTTGGAGCAGATGCGGGGTATGATGAGATCAATCTGAATTGCGGCTGCCCCTCGGATCGGGTGCAATCCGGAACCTTTGGTGCGGTCTTGATGAAAGAACCGGGTCGCGTGGCCGAATGCGTTTCAGCGATGCGGACATCGGTGGATGTTGATGTGACGGTCAAGTGCCGGATCGGAGTCGATGATCAGCAGCCGCAAGAGGTTCTGCCGGATTTTCTGACCCAAATCCGCGCGGCAGGATGTATGCGGGTGACGATCCACGCCCGAAAGGCCTGGCTGCAAGGTCTCAGCCCAAAGGAAAACCGGGATATCCCTCCGCTTGATTATGATCTGGTGCATCAGGTGAAGGCCGACTTTCCGGATATGCATATTTCGATCAATGGTGGGATCACCTCGCTGGATCAGGCAGAGGCGCATCTTGAGGCAGGGTTGGATGGCGTGATGATCGGGCGTGCGGCCTATCATCAGCCAACCGATATTCTGGCTCAGGCGGATATGAGGATTTACCGGACCGGCGCGACTGTGGATCCAATTGCCGTTGTTCAGGACATGGTGCCATATGTCGAACGCCACCTTGCCAATGGGGGGCGTTTGCACCAGATCACCCGGCATATGCTTGGCCTGTTTGCTGGCCGCCCGGGGGCCCGGGCGTGGCGGCGGTCCTTGTCCGAAGGGGCGGTGCATGAGGGGGCCGGGCCCGAGGTGATGCTGAGGGCTTTGGACCACGTCGCGCTGTTGGCCGAGGTTTAAAAAGATAACACCGGCGCTGCCGGTTCTTGGGGGGAAGTATGCCCGATACGATGTTGCTGGCGCAGATGCTGGGCCTTTTGCTTGTGATCGGAGCATTTGCGGGCGTTCTGGCCGGGCTTTTGGGGGTAGGGGGCGGCATCGTGTTGGTGCCGGCGTTCTTCTATGCCTTCCAGACACTGGGATATGGCGGGCCGCAGTTGATGCAGCTGTGCCTGGCCACGTCGTTGGCGACGATCATCGTCACCTCTATCCGTTCGGTCCTGGCCCATAACAAAAAGGGTGCTGTGGATTGGGATATCCTGCACGGCTGGGGGCCGGGCATCGCCGTGGGGGCGGTTTTCGGTGTTCTGGTCGCGTCGGCCCTGAGGACCGAGGCGCTGCAGGCGTTGTTTGGGGTGTTGGGCATGGTGATCGGCGCCTATCTGGGGTTGGGAAAATCCGATTGGCGGTTGGGCGATGCGATGCCCAAGGGGATCAAGCGCGCGGCTCTTTCGCCCTCGGTTGGGTTTCTGTCCGTCCTGATGGGGATCGGAGGGGGCAGTTTTGGTGTCCCGCTCATGAGCCTCTACAACACGCCCATCCACAGGGCCGTTGCGACGGCGGCCGGTTTTGGCGTGATCATTGCGGTCCCATCCGTTCTGGGGTTTCTGTTCCTGGGTATCGCGCCCGAACATCGCCCGCCCTTGACCATCGGCGCGGTGAACCTTGTCGCCTTTGGCATCGTTGTGGCGATGACCATGATCACCGCGCCCTGGGGGGTGAAGCTGGCTCACGCGATGGACCCGAAGCCGCTTAAGCGCGTCTTTGCGGTTTTCCTGACGCTGGTGGCGCTGAACATGTTGCGCAAGGCGCTGGGATGGTAGGTGATTTCTGGTCGCGCGGATGGGTGAAGTTCCCTTATGACCCGGTGTTGGCTGACTGGGTCGAACATGCCCTGCCTGCCGCGCAGCAGTCGGTGCGCGACCCCGCCCTTGCAGATTGGCTGGATTGCGAAGGAACTTGGTTTGTTGGCGTTGATGCGCTGCCGAATGATACCGAGGGTCGCGTTGGAAGCTCAGCGCCGCTTGCGGGCAATGCCGTCTCTTTTTTGCAGGATCACTTTGGGCGGCTGCCATTACACCGGGGACAGGTATCGGTCATCCACCCCGGATACCCACGCCCCCGACGGGGTGAAAGCGAGGCTGCCGCGCGGTATCGGCGCAATCGGGATGCCGCCCATGTGGATGGATTGCGCCCCATGGGGCCGGATCGCCGACGCCGGATTGACGAACCTCATGCTTGGATATTGGGCATCCCGCTAACCGAGGCCAGCGATGAGGCCGCGCCATTGGTTGTTTGGGACGAAAGCCACAAGGCGATGGGCGCGGCCTTTCGGGATGCGCTGGCGGACCACGCGGGCGATGTTTTGAACACCGTCGACATCACCGATATCTATCAGGCCACACGCCGCACTGTTTTTGAAACCTGCCCCCGGATCACTCTGCCTGCCAAACCGGGTGAGGCTTATCTGCTGCACCGCCACTGTCTGCATGGGGTTGCCCCATGGGGTGATGGGGCCTTGGCCGGGCCAGATGGACGGATGATCGCCTATTTCCGCCCCGAATACGCAGGGGGAGTGGCCGAATGGATCGAATCTCCATAACCTCGTGTCATATTTTGGGTGGAGGTTTCGAACCATGATTACGGTTCATACGAATTCAGACGGCGCGTTGATCGAAGTCGAATTGTCAGGTGAAGTCACCAGCGCAGATTATTCCGAAACACTGGTTCCTGCCATAGAAGCTGCCTTGGCCGAGCATGAAGCGGTCAGGTTGCTGGTCATCGTTCAGCCTGAGTTCAAAGGCTATGACCTGGGCGCCGCGTGGTCCGATACCAAGCTGGGGCTCAGCCATTGGCGCGGGTTTGACCGGATCGCCGTTATTGCCGATCAGGGTTGGGTGCAAACCAGCATCCGGCTGGCCGCCCCAATTCTACCCTGTCCGACGCAGGTGTTCGAGATGGCGGAACTGGAACCTGCACGGCGGTGGATGCGTGAATCTCTGGGGTCGATCCATGTCACCGATCTGGGCGGGCCTTGTGTTCAGATCAGCCTGTTGGGCAAGCTGGACCCGGATGAATACAGCAAAGCGGAACAGGCATTGGATGCGGTTCTGCAAGGGCGCGAAAGCTTTCGCCTGCTGGTTGACCTGCGCGAGTTTGACGGCTGGCAGGGACTTTCGGCCCTGGCCGCGCATTTCCGTCTGGCTCGAAATCACATCCGTATGTTGGATCGCGCGGCCATCGTTGGCGATGCAGCGTGGCAGCATATCGCACAACGCGTGGCCCGTCATATCCTGGGGGTTCGCACGCAGTTTTTCCCCTCTACTGAGGTGGAAAACGCCAAATCCTGGCTCGCTGCTGGCTGAGATCTGCACAAATTCGATTCGAATGCAGGCATTGGTGTGCTCTTATTGGCGCGCTTGGTGTCGATAGGCGTCATTTGTGACGTAAGGGAATTTGTGGGTATTTGTTTGAAATTTCGACTTTGGGCTCAAAAGCGATCAAAATTCGAGAGTTTTCCCCGTAAAATTGAGGATCGAACTGGCTACCTCGGCGCTGTCGCCGCGGGTTACCACTCACGCCGGAAACGTTCTTGAGCACGACCCCTCTCAGCTCGAACGCTGCCCGCGGCGACATTAATTATTTAATTCACTAAAGGATGCTCGAAATGACGTTCAGGACTGTCTTAAACAATTTCTTTCTCTCACGCGGCGTTGTTTTGACGCTGCCCGGTGATCTGGCTGAGGATCATGAGGTCACGACCCCAGATCAACCAAAAACAAGCCAATCCGAGATCGCGGGTCTATTTGCCGAGGAACTGCGTGGCCGCCATCCAATTCACGATGTAGCAAGTACGAAACTGCCAGAGCATCACGACACGGCGAACTGACGGGCTACAACCCGTTCAGACGCGCAGCCCGACCGCCGCGACGTTTCGCAAGACGCGGCTTTCGGTTGGGCAGGTCTTCCATGATTTCCGCGCGCTCTGTGCTGTCCATTTTTGACCAGCGAGAAATCTCGTCAATGGTGCGGTAACAGCCGGTGCAAATCCGCTCAGTCGGGTGGACGACGCAGATTTGGATACAGGGGCTTTCGACCTCGTTCCGTTTCCAAACCATATTCGTCATGCGCGGTCTCCGACCCGTTACAAAAAGCGCAACCTGTCGAGCGCTCCCTGAAGGATATAACCCGCTGCGACATGATCAATAACCTGTCCGCGACGTTTTCGTGTCGTATCCGCCTCTAACAGTGCCTTTTCTGCCGCAACAGTGCTGAGGCGTTCGTCCCAGAACCCGATGGGGCATTCAGTCAGACGCGACAGGTTGCGGGCAAAGGCGCGGGTCGACTGGCACCTGGGCCCTTCGGTTCCGTCCATGTTTTTAGGCAGGCCCAGAATGATGCCACCGATCTCACGGTCCGCAATCAACTCTAGCAATCGGGCGGAATCGAGTGTGAACTTCTTGCGGCGCACGGTTTCAAGCGGGCTTGCCACGCCGCGCATGCGGTCTGACACGGCGACACCGATTGTTTTTTCGCCAAGGTCCAGACCCATCAGCGCCGTCATCGGCGACAGTGAGGCAGCAAAACCCTCGAACTCATCATGGATCATTGCGCAATTCCCGCCTGTAGCGCTGCGGCCTCGATCAGTTGCAGGGCGGCGGAGTTGCCGGCAAACAGGTGCACGGCTTCGTCGCGGATATCAATGGCGCGCTGGGCTTGCCCCAAAACGCCAAGGGCTGCGATCAGGCGCGCCCATTCCTCGGGGGTGCCGCCTTCGGTCGCCAGACGATCCGCCAGTTGGCTCACCATGCCCTGGATCATCTCTTGTCGCTCCTCAGATGTCAGTTCCTCTGCGGCTGCGACGTCTTCCTGACCTGGACCAGGTTGTCCGGCTGCCGGGCCAATTTCCGGGGCATTAAACACACCGGCGCGCCAGGCAAGATCATCCAGCTGAGACCGGATCGCCCCGGCCCAGGGGGCACCAGCGGGGGCATCGCGCAAGGTTTCAAGCCAGAGGCGGTAAGCGATGTCCGGTCGACCGACCTGCGCCAGCATTTGACCCCAATAGTACCGTGCAGGGCCATGGTGCGGATCTCGGTCCAAAGCTTGGGTCAAGGCCTGCTCGGCCTCGGGCGAGACATAGCCATTGGCCGCCAGGATCATCATCTCGGCAAGATCCGCATGAGCGTCGGCTGTTGCCGCGTCGCCCGACAATGCTATCACACGCTCTTGCGCTGTGTACCCAGCGCGAAAATTGCCTGCGTTGGTTTCATGTTGCGCCAGAAGCATTTGCCCTTGCAGATCATCCGGGCGCGCTGCAACAGTTTCGCGCAACTGACCGAGAAGACGGGTATAACTTTCATCCAGTTGCCTGGGCGGCGGCGCGGGGGTCAGTTCTTCTGCCACCGCTTGCGAGGGCCGGTTTTCACGGACATCTTTCGCCAGTTCGATCCGAGCTTGAAGCGGCATATCCGGCAGACCCACGGCGCCCAGACGCTGGTACATTAATGCCGCACCGCCGACCAGTACCAGTGTCAGTCCACCGATCACCGCCGCAGAAACCACCCGTGACGGTCCTGTCTGAGAGGCCTTGCTGTTCATCTGCGCATCTGCCGCCAGAATACGGCGCGAGATTTCTGTGCGTACCCGCTCGGCATCCGCCTCGCCGATCACGCCGCGCGCCAAGTCACGGTCAACGCCGGCCAGCTGCTCTCGATAGACCCGCAGGTCATAGGCGGCGGCGGGCTCGGCATCGCGGCGACCGCGCAGCAAGCTGTAGCTTAGGAAGGCTGCGATCAGCAGCGCGATGGACAGTATCAGAACCCAGAACGTCATGGCCCCTCCGCAGTGGTTGCTCTGACTTAGACCCGCTGGTCGCTTGACAAAAGGGACAAATGGCCGCGAATGGACGACATGTCGCAATAGTGCGATATTGTGGCGTTGTATGGCAGAGATATTTTGCGGCTTCACGGCATATCTGCGCCCAATCACCGAACCGGATGGATTCGCTTATGAAACACTATTCAGCCTTTGCTGTTGCGCGCGAAGCGTTGCGCTATCACACAGGATGGGAACGCGCGTGGCGGTCTCCTGAACCCAAGAAACGTTATGACGTGATCATTGTCGGTGCGGGCGGGCATGGTCTGGCGACGGCCTACTATCTTGGCAAGAACTATGGCATCCAGAACGTGGCGATCATCGAAAAGGGCTGGCTGGGCGGTGGCAATACCGGTCGGAACACGACCATCATCCGGTCGAACTATCTGCAGGACCCATCGGCCGCTTTGTATGAAAAGGCCCGCAGCCTCTATGAGGATCTGAGCCAGGACCTGAACTACAACGTCATGTTCAGCCCGCGTGGCGTGATGATGTTGGCCCAGACCCAGCACGAAATTCGCGGCTACCAGCGCACGGCGCATGCGAACGCCCTGCAAGGGGTGAAAACCGAATGGATCGGGCCTGAGCGGGTCAAGCAGCTGGTGCCGATCATCAATATCGACGGCCCGCGCTATCCGGTTTTGGGCGCGCTCTGGCAGGAACGCGGCGGTACCGCGCGCCACGATGCGGTGGCCTGGGGCTATGCGCGTGCGTGTTCGGCCATGGGCATGGACATCATCCAGAAATGCGAGGTCACCGGGGTTCGGTCAGAAAACGGCCGCGTCGTTGGTGTCGACACCACCAAGGGTGCGATCGACTGCGACAAACTGGGTATCGTGGTTGCTGGCCATTCCGGGCAACTGGCCGATATGGCGGGCTTCCGTCTACCGTTGGAGGCCGTGGCGCTACAGGCGCTGGTGTCCGAGCCGATCAAACCCTGCATGGATGTGGTCGTGATGGCCAACACTGTGCATGGCTATATGAGCCAGTCCGACAAGGGTGAGATGGTGATCGGCGGCGGCACTGACGGGTTCAACAACTACACCCAACGCGGCAGCTTCCACCACATTGAGGAAACGGTGCGCGCGCTGATCGAAACCTTCCCGATGATCTCGCGCTTGAAAATGCTGCGTCAGTGGGGCGGTATCGTGGACATGACCGGCGACCGCTCGCCCATCCTGTCGACCACACCGCTGGGCAACTGCTTTATCAACTGCGGCTGGGGCACTGGTGGTTTTAAGGCCATTCCGGGTTCAGGCTGGGGTATGGCACAGCTCATGGCCACCGGCCATTCACCGCTGACCGAAGCCTTCACGATGGAGCGTTTCAAAGAGGGCCGCTTTATCGACGAAAGCGTCGCCGCCGGGGTGGCGCACTGATGTCAGTCTTCAAAACCTGCTTCGTGGGCGCTACCCGAGCATTTTGGTGCTGTGGATATCGGTTTGATAGCTTTCTTTTCCTCAGATCGGAAAACAAGGAAGGCGATCATTCCAAAAAAGATGAATGTGCCCAATACGGTCAAAACGATTGTCAAAATACCCATGTATTGAAGTTGGGTGCGTGGGTTGGAAATTGCAAGTTAGGAGTGGCAAGATGCTGACACTCAAATGCCCGTTCACTGGCGCGATGCTGGATGAGACCGAACTCCATTGTGGCGGTGAAGCGCATCGTAAGCGTTTCGGCCCGGGTTCCTCGGATGAGGATTTTGAAAGCTACATGTTCACCCGCGAAAACGCGCGCGGTGTGCATTTCGAACTTTGGCTGCATGCCTATGGCATTGGCAAATGGTTCATTGCGGCCCGCGATACGGAAACGCTTGAGGTCTACGGAACCTATCCGGCCCAGACCACTGAGCCACCGCAAGAAATCAAAGACGCCATCTCAGCCAAACGTCCCGGCTGGTCGTGGAGAGAGTTCTCCTGATGCTTCACCTGTTCAAAAATACTCCCGCCGGAGGCTCCGACGTCTCCACCCGCGAAAGGTCCGCACCATGAGCACCCGTCTCGCAAAACAAGGCCGGCTGATTGACCGGTCGAAAAAGGTTACCTTTTCTTTTAACGGCACCTCGATGCAGGGTTTTGAGGGCGATACGCTGGCCTCCGCCCTGCTGGCCAATGACCAGATGATGGTGGGCCGGTCGTTCAAATATCACCGCCCGCGCGGCATGGTCGCCAGCGGTGCGGAGGAACCGAACGCGCTGGTCGGGTTGGGGCAGGGCAACCGTTTCGAACCGAACCAGCGTGCCACCACGACCGAGCTGTTCAATGGGCTGACCGCGATCTCGCAGAACCACTGGCCGAACCTGGAATTTGATATCGGTGCGGTGAACACCGCTCTGGCGCGGTTCCTGCCTGCCGGGTTCTATTATAAGACGTTCATCCACCCGAAACCGTTCTGGAAACACGTTTACGAACCGTTCATTCGCCAATCCGCCGGTCTGGGCAAAGCGCCTGACAAGGACAGCCGCGATGCGGATACGTACGAGCATTTCTACGCCTTCACCGATGTGCTGGTGATCGGCGGTGGCGTGGCAGGCCTGCAAGCGGCCAAGGTGGCGGCTGCGTCTGGTGCCAAGGTCATGCTGATCGAGCAGACCACGCATTGGGGTGGTCGTGCTCCGGTTGATGGCGGTTCGATCAATGGTGAGCCTGTGGATAAGTTCGTGGAACAATTGGTTTCCGAGCTTGAAACGATGGACAATGTTACCATGCGCACCCGCTGCATGGGCGCGGGGGTTTACGACCATGGTTATGTGCTGGGTTATGAACGTCTGACTGACCACAAACCTGGCACCCAGGGCCCGCGTCATCGCCTGTGGCGCATCCGTGCCAAGCAGGTCGTGACTGCTACGGGTGCGATTGAACGCCCCTTGTCTTTTGCGGGCAACGACGTTCCGGGTGTGATGCTGGCCTCGGCCATGCGTGATTACGTTGTGAACTGGGGCGTGACCCCTGGCCAGCGCGTGATCGTGGCCACCAACAATGACGACGCCTACCGTACCGCGATTATCCTGAAACAGGCGGGTGTCGACGTGTTGCGCGTGGTCGATGCCCGCGCCGCGGCGGGTCCGCTGGCCGAAGAGGCGCGCCAGTTGGGCATCCGTGTCGATCCGGGTAAAGCCATCGCCAAAGTCAAAGGCGGCAAGCGCGTCAAGAAGGTTGCCATCTGCAATCAGGAAGGCATTGGCGGCGCGCGTGAAGAGGTCGAGGCCGATGCGGTGGCGATGTCCGGTGGCTGGTCCCCGGTTGTGCACATGTGGTCGCATTGCGGTGGTAAGCTGATTTGGGATGATGCAAATGCCCATTTCCGTCCCGATCCCTCCCGGCCCCCGCTGGGTGCGGACGGCGAAGGTTTTGTTCTGGCGGCAGGCAGCTCGAACGGGCCGCTTGCGCTGGGTGACGTTCTGACTGACGCGGATGCGGCAGGCAAGGCTGCGGCGAAAGCGGCCGGGCACAAACCCAAACGCACCAAGGCCCCTGAGGGTGAAACCACCGCTGAGGCACCGATGGAACCCGTCTGGCTGATGCCTGCCAATGCGGAAATCCAACTGCGCGCCAAATCCTGGCTGGACTTCCAGAACGACGTGAAGGTCTCGGACGTTCAACTGGCCGCGCGAGAAGGGTACGAAAGCGTTGAACATACCAAGCGGTACACCACGCTGGGCATGGCGACCGATCAGGGTAAGCTGAGCAATATCAATGGCCTGGCGATCCTTGCTGATGCGCTGGACTCCGAGATTCCGAAGGTCGGCACCACCACTTTCCGTCCACCCTATACACCGATCTCGCTGGCCTCGATCGGGGGCGAAGCGCGCGGCGAAATCTTCCAGCCGATCCGCCAAACCCCGATGCACAACTGGCATGACAAGAACGGCGCCGATTGGGAGCCGGTCGGCCACTGGCGCCGCACCTATGCCTACGTCCGTCCCGGTGAATCCGTGCATGACGCGGTGAACCGTGAGGTGAAGAACACGCGCGAAAACCTCGGCCTGCTGGATGCATCGACATTGGGCAAGCTGATCATCAAGGGCGCCGATGCGGGCAAGTTCCTGGACATGATGTACACCAACATGATGTCCACGCTGAAGATCGGTAAATGTCGCTATGGCTTGATGTGTTCCGAGAACGGCTTCCTGATCGACGATGGCGTTGTGGCCCGGATCGATGAGGATACTTGGCTGTGCCACACCACCACCGGAGGGGCCGAGCGTATCCATGGTCACATGGAAGAATGGCTGCAGACCGAGTGGTGGGACTGGAAAGTCTATGTCGCCAACGTGACTGAGCAATATGCGCAGGTCGCCGTGGTCGGCCCCAACGCCCGCAAGGTGCTTGAGAAACTGGGTGGCATGGATGTCAGCAAAGAGGCCCTGCCGTTCATGGAATGGCGCGATGGCAAGATCGGTGACTTCGATTGCCGCGCTTATCGCATCTCATTCTCTGGTGAGCTGTCCTATGAGATCGCAGTACCTGCCAGCCAGGGTCAGGCCTTCTGGGATGCGCTGATAGAGGCCGGCAAGGAATTCGGCGTGATGCCTTATGGCACCGAATGTCTACACATCCTGCGTGCCGAGAAGGGCTTTATCATGATCGGGGATGAGACCGACGGCACCGTGATCCCGCAAGATCTGGGGCTGCACTGGGCTCTGTCCAAGAAGAAAGAGGATTATCTGGGCAAGCGCGCCCATTCGCGCAGCCACATGGCCGATCCGGACCGGTGGAAACTGGTCGGGCTGGAGACTGTGGACGGTTCGGTCATCCCAGATGGGGCCTATGCGGTGGGCGAGGGCGTTAATGCCAACGGTCAGCGCAACATGATCGGGCGCGTGACCTCGACCTATTACTCGGCCAATCTTGGCAAGGGCATCGCCATGGGCCTGATCAAGCATGGGCCCGACCGGATGGGCGAGATTGTCGAGTTCCCGGGAACGGACGGCAAAACCTACAAAGCCAAGATCGTGGACCCGATCTTCTATGACAAAGACGGGGAGAAGCAGAATGTCTGAACCCATCAGCGCACTGAACCACGTAAGCTATCAGGGCATCGCCAAGGTCGAAGAATGCGGTCTGCAGGGCATGATCACCCTGCGTGGCAACCAATCCGACAAGGTGCTGGCCAAGGCGATCAAAGACGCCACCGGTCAGAAAGTGCCCGGCCAGCATGAGGCATTGGTCAGCGGTGATACCGGCGTCTGCTGGATGTCCCCGGACGAATTGCTGGTGCTGGTCCCATATGCTGAGGTCGAGGCCAAACTGGCCTCCATGACCAACGCTTTGGGCGGAACGCATGCCTTGGCTGTCAACGTCTCGGATGCCCGCGCGGTGTTTCGCGTATCCGGTGCAACCGCGCGCGAGGTGATGGGCAAAGTCGCTCCGGTCGATTTCTCGGGCGACGCCTTCCAACCCGGCCAAATCCGCCGCTCGCGTCTGGCACAGGTGGCAGGAGCATTCTGGATGGATGACACCGAAAGCTTCCGCGTGGTCTGCTTCCGCTCGGCCGCTGACTACGTGTTCAAACTGCTCAAGGTTGCAGCACAGCCCGGCAGTGAGGTCGGCGTTTATTGACCAACCCGCAGATCTGAAGTTTTGATCCATGGCCGCCTTGTCCCGGACAGGTGGCCATGGTTTTTTGTTCTTATGCAAAGCGAATTGAGTGTGAGGTGCGCAACAGATTTTGTCGCGACTGCCTCCACGAGATTTCTCCTATTGCGGGTGTCAGCAGACTAGGGTAGCGATCTCTAAAAGGCTAAAATACAAGAACTTTGTTGTGAAATTCTTTAGACTATTCGTAAGCGGCTTAATCGCCATTTCAACTATACCTAACGTGACTATCGCCGAGACCTATTCCGAGACATTTGAATGTGTTTTTGGAAAAGGCTTGGCAAATCGGCCAACTCCGACACGTGTTGTTTTTTCAACTGATGCACGAAGGCAATCAGCTCTTCTACATGAAGTCGAAATGCGGGGTATAGACACGCCGAAACGATCGGCCTCAATCAACAGAAACAGCTTTCGGGTACTTTCGATCAGTTGGCCGGGCGACACCTATACGTTTTCACGAACCGGCAGGCGAACCAGAGGTGGTGACCCTCGCAGGATGGTTCTTGATTTAGGTCGCCAAGAATTTTCGATTTTCCTGGATCGTCAGACGATGAAGGCAATAGCCAGTTCGAAATCGAATGTACAAGCTTCGCATGACGGGAATGCCAATGGCGCGTGTGTTGAAGTGCAGTTTATCAATTAGAATGATGGAGTAAGGTATTGAAAAAGATATTATTTGCACTGGTACTTGGGCTGACCTTACCGGCTATGTCATCCGCTCAAACGTTCAAAGAAACCTATGAATGTAAGTTTGGCCGTGGTCTCGCGAACAAACCTACGCCGGAGTTTCTGGTGTTTTCGGTCGATGAATACGGTCGTTCGGCCTTTATTCACGAGATCTGGATGCCGGATATCGACACGCGACCGGGGCCCGCCAGGGTTAAGCGCGACAGCATACGAAATTTGTCAGTTGCCTGGGTCGGTCAAGACTATGTCTATACCTCGACCGGCAGAAGCTATGCGTCGAACGAGTCGCGCATTGATGCGATCGACCTGCTCACTCAGGAATTCACGGTGTTTCTGGATCGCAGAACGATGAAGGCGACGGCGCAATCCTCTTCGCAAACCGCATATCTGCCGCGCGACGGTTTTGCGCGGGGCAAATGCACACAGGTTCCAACACCATCCAGTTAACGAAACAGGTGCTTAAAATGAAAATGAAACTTCTTGCGATTGGTTTGTTTATGTTCGCCGCTGCGGCTCAAGCCGAAGTTGTGAACTATGAATGTAAGCTTCATAGTATGGAAGCTCGGGGATGGATTCCCCCCGAGGTTTGGCTGAGCGTTGATGCTGCAAACAAGCGTGCTCGGGCTTATGATGGAGCGATCCGCGAGGATAACAGAGCGGCGGGTCGGAACGAGCAGCAGCCCAAAGACACCAAGTTCAAGGTCAATCGTCGCGGTGAGTACCAGATGAATTGGCGGGTCAGCCTGATGGCCAGCGCGGGTGGCCAAGTACGTCTTTCCTACACCGCTATGTTGGACCCGCAGACCAATAAATTTGAGATGGTCGCACGCTTCCCGCAGGCGAATGTGACGAACCGACCCAGTGGTGTCGGTAGTTGCAAAGTGGTGAATACACACTCGTTGTACTGATATGCTGGTCGTTGACGGAGGAGCGTTTTGGGCGCTCTTCCCGATGATCCGCCGCTGGCGGTTTCTCATCGCACTAAGACGTGAACAGATAAGTCTGGAAACCGTTCAAAGCACTCTCATCTTTCATCGAGTGATCGGACCCAGTGCCCTCTCTCTGGCAGGTATCATAGAAGGACAACAGATCGGCCAGATGCTTCATCCTGTCTGATCTCTCTTCCTCGCTCAGCAATGGCGCATGTGTCGACAGCAGCAACGTCGGGCGGTGCTGTTTGAGCCAGGGTATCAGCGTTGGCAGTACAAAAAACTCTGCCCCTTCAATATCCATTTTGACCAGTGAAACCCTCGACAGGTCACAGGTCGACTGGAATTGCTCCCATGTGATCGTCAGCGCGTCATTCCCATGCGTTTCGTCGTGCAGCAGGGATGTGGTCGAATCTCCGGGTTCGCCAAAAACCGAAGCCATTCGGGCCATGCCGAACCTGTCAGACAGGGCGACCCCGAAGGCCGAGACGTTCCTGATCTGGTTCAGGTCCAGATTCCACGCCAGAAACCGATAGGCCGAAGGGTCCGGTTCAAAGCAAAAGACATGCCGGGCTTTTCGGGCGCCATACAGAACAGTTGGTCCGACCCAGGCGCCGATATCCAGATAGTCACTTTCGGGCGACAGATAGTTGTCTAGAACCGCAAAGGTTTCGGGTTCCCATTTGCCGACTGACGCTTTGCGCCAGAACTTGGAATGATAGGGATCAAGACGAAATGCTTCGCCATTCAGGTTCCCAGCATAGTATCCGCGGGCGCGGTAAAACATTTTTCGCGCCTGTGTCAGCATCGCGGGTCTCCGGGTTTTCTTGTCGCAGCTCTTGACCTGCGGCGCTTGCCAAAGCATTTAACCTTTGGAAACCGCAACATTCATTTCAACAGGGGGCCGACATGGCTTTTGAACTTCCTGATCTTCCTTATGCACATGACGCGCTGGCAGCCAAGGGTATGTCTGCCGAAACACTGGAATTTCACCACGACCTGCACCACAAGGCCTATGTCGACAATGGCAACAAGCTGATCGCCGGCACCGAGTGGGACGGCAAGTCGCTGGAAGAGATCATCGTAGGTACCTACGATGCAAACGCCGTCGCGCAGAACGGTATCTTCAACAACATCAGCCAGCTGTGGAACCACAACCAGTTCTGGGAGATGATGGGCCCCGATGGCAACGCGATGCCGGGTGAGCTGGAAAAAGCACTGGTTGAAAGCTTCGGCTCGGTCGATGAGTTCAAATCGCAGTTCAGTGCCGCGGGTGCCGGTCAGTTCGGTTCTGGCTGGGCGTGGCTGGTCAAGAATGCTGACGGATCGCTGGCCGTGACCAAAACCGAAAACGGCGTGAACCCGCTGTGCTTTGGTCAGACCGCGCTGTTGGGCTGTGACGTGTGGGAGCACAGCTACTACATCGATTTCCGCAACAAGCGTCCGGTTTACCTGTCGAACTTCCTGGACAATCTGGTGAACTGGGAAAACGTCGCATCGCGGATGTGACCCAACGATCCGATAAAGGGTCATCAAGGGCCTGCTGGCGGAGACGTCGGCAGGCCTTTTTGCTGCGAAAAACCGTTCATGAACGAAGTTTCATCCTGAGACGGGATTGAATGCGGCCCTGCAATGCTTACCTAAGGTGAAGCGGTCCGGGAGAGCCGCAAACCACATACCAACAGACAGGCAACGCGTCGGATGCGTCCGGCAACGTGGGAACCAACCCCGCCTGATTGACGAGGGATGCGCCACAAAGAACATCATAACAGGAGATCTCGATGGTCGCACTTTCACAGGGAACTTGGGTCATTGTCGCAGATGGGGAGAAGGCATTGTTCATGGAGAACATCACCGATGCCGAAGATCCCAATCTGGTTGTTGTTTCAGTCGAAGAAACAGACATGCCAGCCGCACCGCCTTCTGACCGGGCAGGGCGGCGCAATGATGGCGGACCCAACCAGAAGTCGGTCTTGAATGACCCATCTTGGAAGGCCCATGCCAAATCTCTGTTTGTGCAGGAACTCGCGACCCTGCTGAACCGCAAAGGGCTGAAGGGTGCCTATAAGCGCCTTGTTCTGGTCGCAAGCCCGCATGTTCTGGGTCTGCTGCGTCGGCGGTTGCACAGCGAGGTACTGGCCAAAGTTGTGGCCGAGGTTGACAAGACTCTGACGAACCACCCGCTCCACAAGGTCGAACAGGTTTTGAGGCAGAGTCTTAAGCCCACACACCGTTTAGCGTAGCCCTGTTTGGGCGGCGCATGCCGCCCAGCCGTGCCGCGTGCGGTTAGATTTGTTCGCGCAAGGCGGCTATTGCCGCATCGGCGCTGTCGACCCAGGTGACAAACGCGGCAAGCGACTGTTCGGCAAAGCCCTGATCTACGACCTGATCCAGCAACGTTTTTAAAGCGTCCCAATATCCATCCACATTCACCACAACAATGGGTTTGTCGTGCAAGCCCAGTTGTCGCCATGTGAGCGCTTCGAACAATTCGTCCAGCGATCCGGGGCCGCCGGGCAAAACTACCACCGCGTCAGCGTTCATGATCATCACTTTCTTACGCTCGTGCATTGTTTCGGTGATCACGAAATGGGTTAGGTCGGTTTTGCCGACCTCGCGTTGAACCAGATGCACGGGTATGACGCCAAAAGTTTCTCCGCCTGCGGTTTGGGTTGCGCGCGCAACCTCTCCCATCAGGCCGACATCACCGGCGCCATAGACCAGGCGCCAGCCCTCTTCGGCCAGCAGAGTTCCAAGCGATCGGGCCGCGTTGGCATAGGCTTTGTTAGCGCCATCGCGTGACCCGCAATACACACAGACAGACTTCTGAAACATGAATTTGGCGCTCCGGGGTTGTGTCAGAGGTTTTGACCCGTGATAGCGGGATTGATAAATTGGCTCAACTGCCCGCCTGAACACATTCAGAAACCATGTGTTTATGCTGCGGGGTGAAAGGAAAACAATGGACGCCAAGTCGGGAAACGGAAGTTCGGGCAATTTCATTTGGGGGGTGGTTGTCGCAATAGTCGCGCTGTTGGGCTTAGGTGGGGCATACCTGTCCGGCACCTTTAGCCGCGCGCCGGAACAAGCGGATGTGCCTCAGGAACAAGCGGCAGATACCCCTGCGCCAGAAGCGGCAGAGCCGAACACCGAGACGGCAGAGACAGACACCCCTGCCGAACCAGACGACTCGACAGAGGTCGCGGCTGACACCGAGGCAGACAACTCCGTCGCAGATACACAGCAATTGGCCGCACCTGTCCTGGATCAGATCTTTGTTGAGAAAGATGGCAATGCGTTGCTGTCGGGTGAGGCCGAGCCCGGGAGTGAGATTCGGGTTTTGCTGGATGGTGAAGCTGTGCACAGCTTTACGGTCGACAATACCGGTCAGTTTGCCGAATTTGTTTCGATCCCGTTCAGTGAGGCCGCGCGGGGATTGGTGTTGGAAACGTCGGATGGAGAAACCACGGCACAAACCGACGACTACTTGATTGCGGCCCTGCCGAAACCTGTTGAAGAAGAGCAGGTCGCCAGCGCCGATCCTGCGGTAACACCCGAGGACAACGAGGCTGACACTCCGGACTCGTCTGACGCCTCTGACACCACAGACGCTGGGGAACAGCCCCAACAGTCTGCGGTTGCTGAGGCTGCGGCCGAAAGCACGTCACCGGCTGAAACCACATCAGATGATCAGCAAGTGGCCGTGTTGCGCTCGGGCGAGGAAGGGGTTGAACTGGTTCAATCTCCTTCGACGGAACCGACAGCGCCAGAGCAGGTGGAACTGGATACGATCGGTTATTCCGATACGGGTGATGTTCAGCTGACAGGCCGGGTCACCGACGGCTCCGCCGTGCGTCTTTACCTGAACAACCGTCTTGTTGCGGATGTCGCACCAGAGGCAGGTGGCAATTGGCGGGGTGAGTTGCAGGGGATTGAACCTGGTGTCTACACCTTGCGCGTGGATGAGGTCGCCACCGATGGTACCGTTGTCAGCCGCCTTGAGACTCCGTTCAAGCGCGAGCCTGTCGAAGTTCTGCAAGCGGCAGACGCTGCGACAACCGCGGACGCCGCCGCTGAAACACCCCCTATCCGTCAGGTTACTGTGCAAAAAGGGGATACCTTGTGGGCGATTTCGCGTGAACGTTTTGGCGATGGCGTCCTGTATGTGCGCCTGTTCGATGCCAACCGCGATTTGATCCGTGATCCTGATCTCATCTATCCGGGGCAGATTTTTACGATCCCCGAATAAAAAACGTCTGGCCCTTTTGGGGCCAGACGATATCTCTGACCGCAGATAAGGCACGTGATGAGACGGACGTCCCCTATGACTTCTGACGAAATGGCCGAGATCGACGAACGCCGCTCGGGCTGGCGGACGGTCCGGAAGGTCACGCCCTATTTGTGGCCCGAGGATGAGCCTTGGGTGAAACGCCGGGTTGTGATTGCGATGGCTATGCTGGTGCTGGCCAAGCTGATCGCTGTGTACACGCCGATCCTGTACAAAGGGGCGGTCGATGCACTGGCCGGGGAAGGGGTGCCGCCCGTGGCGCTGGGCGCAGTCGGGTTGACCGTCGCCTATGGTGTTGCCCGGATGCTGACGGTGGGCTTTCAGCAGCTACGAGATGCAGCCTTTGCGCCGGTGGGTCAGAGGGCCTTGCGTGCGCTGGCGCTGGAGACGTTTCAGCATATCCACCAGCTTTCGATGCGCTATCACGTCTCGCGCCGTACCGGTGGGCTCAGCCGCATTATCGAGCGTGGTGTTAAAGGCGTCGACTTTCTTCTGCGGTTCTTGCTGTTCTCAATCGGGCCGCTGATTCTGGAACTGTTGCTGGTCGCCATCATCCTGATGTGGCTGTTTGACGTTTGGTATCTGGTCGTCGTGGCCGTGACGATCGCACTCTATATCTGGTTTACCTTTGCTGTCACCGAATGGCGCGTAAAGCTGCGGCGCGAGATGAATGATCAGGATACCGAAGCGAACCAGCGCGCCATCGACAGCCTGTTGAACTTTGAAACCGTCAAGTATTTCAACGCGGAAACGCGTGAGGCTGAGCGATACGATGTGTCGATGAAAGCCTATGCCGGTGCAGCGTTGAAAACGGCCTATTCATTGGCATTTCTGAATTTCGGACAGTCCTTCCTGATCACCTGCGGTCTTATCGGTGTCATGGTGTTGGCCGCCATCGGGGTGCAAAACGGCTCACTCACCGTGGGTGATTTCGTGATGGTGAATGCCTACATGATCCAGATCACCGTACCATTGAACTTTCTGGGCACTGTTTATCGTGAAATCCGGCAGTCTTTGGTTGATATGGGGCAGATGTTCGATCTGCTGGAACAACCTGCCGAGGTTGAAGACAAGCCAGCAGCGCCGGACCTTCAGGTCAACGGGGGTGAGGTTACCTTGCAGGATGTGCGTTTCGGCTATGAGGCTGAACGCGAAATCCTCAAAGGTGTGTCCTTGACCGTCCCGGCCGGGCAGACAGTGGCCATTGTGGGTGCGACCGGCTCGGGCAAGTCGACGATAGGCCGTCTGCTGTTCCGGTTTTACGACGTTACCGGCGGATCGCTGAAGATTGATGGCCAGGATGTGCGCGATGTGACACAGGACAGCCTGCATGCCTCTATCGGTGTGGTGCCGCAGGATACTGTCCTGTTCAATGACACCATCCGCTACAACATCGCCTATGGTCGGGATGGCGCGACGCAGGCAGATGTGGAAGAAGCCGCCCGCGCAGCGCAGATACATGAATTCATAATCTCTCTGCCCGAGGGGTATGATACCAAGGTTGGTGAGCGCGGGTTGAAACTGTCTGGTGGTGAAAAGCAACGCGTTGGCATTGCCCGGACGCTGCTTAAGAACCCGCCCATCCTGCTGCTGGACGAGGCGACCTCGGCACTGGATACGGACACCGAGCAAGAGATCAAGGATGCCCTGGCCCGCGCGGGTGAGGGCCGCACGGTCATTACCATTGCCCATAGGCTCAGCACGATTGCCGAGGCGGATCAGATTGTGGTTCTGGAAAGCGGTGAGATTGTCGAACAGGGTGCGCATGATGCGCTTCTGGCACGGGAAGGGCGCTACGCGCAGCTTTGGAGCCGCCAGCAATCCGACACTCAGGCTGCCTGATAGTATCGTTGCTTAGCTGTTGTCGGGCGCAACAAAAAAGGGCCGGATGATCCGGCCCCTTTGACTTATTCCGCAGCTTTCAACGGGGCACCGGGCGGTGCCTCTGGCGTATCGTGATCCGGTGCGGGCGGATCTGTCCAGACAAGCTCGGTTGCTTGCATGGCGCGCGCGCTGCGTCCGATGGCCATATCCTGCGCAATCTGGCTGGAGTGGCCCGCAGTTACACGTGCCAGCACTCTGCCCAACCAGATCGCGTAGGTGGTAAACCACACCCGCAGTGCCAGCATCGAAGGTGTCACGATCAGTGTCAGAACAGTTGCGATGCCCAACCCGAAGACCACGGCGGTGGCAAGCTGCTTCCACCACAGCGCGGTTGGGCTGTCGATTGTGTAGCCGCCATTGATGAAGTCCAGAGACAGGCCAAACATCATCGGCGTCAGGCCCGCCATCGTGGTCAAGGTGGTCAGCAGAACCGGGCGAATCCGGGCCTCGGCCGTGCGGACAATTGCATCAATGCGCGGCATATAGCGGCTGTATTCCTGATAGGTATCGATCAGAACAATGTTGTTGTTCACCACAATCCCCGCCAGCGCCACGATCCCGGTGCCGGTCATGATGATCGAGAAGGGTTGCTCCATCACCAGCATCCCGATCAGCACCCCGGTGGTGGACAGGACCACGGCCAGCAGAACCAGGATCGAGTTGTAGAAGCTGTTGAACTGCGCCAGCAAGATCACAAACATCAGACCCAAGGCACCGGCGAAGGCGTTCATCAGGAAGGCGCCGGATTCGGCCTGGTCCTCCTGATCGCCGGTCCATTCCCAGCTGATCGCGGGATCGAACGGGCTGGTGTCCAGCCACTCGGTCAGAACCGCGATCCGCTCGTTCGGGTTGATCAGGCTGGTCCGCGCATCACCATCGTCGATGGCTGTGCGCAGCTCGTCAACCGAAGCTGCACCCGTCAGCATCACCAGATCGAACCGCTTGCCATCCGGCATGGTCAGGGTTGATGCGGTGGGCTCTGCACCATCCTCAAGCGCGCGGACCACAGCCAGACGCTGTTCGGTGCCGTCATTGCTGTCCACAAACAGTTTGCTCAGCCCCGGTTCAACATCCGCTTTGACGTCATAGTAACGTTCCTGATCAATGCGGTTGATCTCTGCCAGTTTGGGCACTGGTTGGCGCGTGACAAAGTTCGACAAGGGCACCAACCCGTCAGGAGTACGAACCTTCAATGTATCCAGTGTGGACAGGACCCGGTCTTCCTCGGGCAGGCGAACGCGGATTTCGATCTCCTCATCCGTGCTGTCCGGGCGCATCTCACCCAGCAGAATGCCACGTGTGACAAGCTGAACCATCGCTCCAACGGTCGCCACATCGGCACCGAAGCGGCCCGCTTTGGCAACGTCCACATCGATCTGCCAGTCGATGCCGGGCAGGGGCAGCGTGTCTTCAACCTTGATCAGGCCAGGTGTCGTATCGAACTGCGCGCGTGCGGCGTTGGTAGCTGCGTTTAAGCTGTCCCAATTGTCACCCTTGATCCGCAGATGCACGGGCTTGGCCGAGGCGGGGCCTTGTTCGAGCGCCGCTATTTCGACGACAAACCCCGGCAGCTCGGCCAGTTGGGCGTTCAGCTCTTCCAGAACAAAGTCGCCGTCATATTCGGGGGCGACGGAATGGCGGTCAAACAGGCCTCCCAGAATAGGTTCGTGTACATTGGGGCGATCTTCCCATGGGATGATCTCGAATTGAACTCGACCAATGGTATCCGCCGGCGCGTCGGCCCCGCCAGTATTCTGGTTCAGGCCACCTTCCCCCGCGAACGAGAACACGTTGATGACCGCCGGATGCGCAGAGATAACCCGTTCGGCAGCGAGTACCATGGCGTCCTTTTCATCAAGCGAAAGGTTCCCGCGCGCGCGCACAAAGGCGGTGGCCTGTTCCGGTTCGCTTTCGACGAAGAACTCAACACCGCGATTGTTTTCGCCGAAATACGAGACAACCATCATAACAGCAAATCCTACTGCGACGATCGAGACGATCGGCATGATCGGATTGCCGACCAGGAACTTAATCGCGTAGCCAAAGGGTGTGTGTTCTTTCGCTGTATGAACGGTGGTGTCGGGGGTACGTTCGATCTTGGCCGCGCCCAAGGTTACTGACCCGGCAAATGCGCCAAAGATCATCAGCACGGCGCCGGCAAATGATCCACCAACCGGCAGCAGGTATCCCGGGTTCAGGACCTGCATAGCCCCCAGGAACACAAGGTAGAATGACGGCGCAACCAGGACAGCACGCAACCACCATGGCGTACGCGCGCGCAACCAGTTGGACGAACGGTCGAAGATACGGCTCAGCCGTCCCGACACGCCGCCCATCACCGGCAGGTAGATCAGCGCGACGATCAGCGAGGCTGACAGAACAAAGATCAGGGTGACCGGCAGCATCCCCATGAATTCACCTGGAATGCCGGGCCAGAACAGCATCGGCAGGAAGGCACAAAGCGTTGTGGCGGTTGACGAGACGATAGGCCAGAACATGCGTTGCGCCGCCTGCACATAGGCATGCATCGGCCCAACGCCTTCCTTGATGCGCTTGTCCGCGAATTCGACCACCACGATTGCGCCGTCCACCAGCATACCCACGGCCAGGATCAGGCCAAACATCACGATGTTCGAAATACTGACGCCCATCACCGCAAGGAATGCGAAACACAGCAGGAACGACGTCGGGATCGCAAAGCCCACCAGCAGGGCCGCGCGCGAACCCAGCGAGGCCAGCACGACGATCATCACCAGCGCAATCGCTGTCAGAACCGAGCCTTCCAATTGGCTGACCATCGAGCCGACAATGCGGCTTTGGTCATTGGATGTGCCCACATCAACC
This sequence comes from Ruegeria sp. YTSA168, assembly GCF_059610045.1. Taxonomy (NCBI): domain Bacteria; kingdom Pseudomonadati; phylum Pseudomonadota; class Alphaproteobacteria; order Rhodobacterales; family Roseobacteraceae; genus Ruegeria; species Ruegeria sp. YTSA168. The sequence goes on along the minus strand of NZ_JBXWMW010000003.1, from coordinate 392,395 downwards.
GCGGCTTGCAATTCAGGCGGCCATTTGCTTTGCGCCTCGGCCACGGTGGCTTTGACCTGATCGACGGTGTCGATCAGGTTGAACCCTTTGCGTTTGACCACCTGCAAAGCGACGGTTGGCACATTGTCGAAACGGGCCGTTCCTTCGCGATCTTCAAAGGTATAGTTGATCTCGGCCAATTCGCCCAAGGTGACAACCCGGTCGCCATTGACCTTGATCGGCAGGCCATAAACGTCTTGTGCGGTTTTGAATGACGACGGGATTTTGACCGAGAATGTGCCTTGCGCCGTGTCGACTTCACCCGCAGCGATTAGCTGGTTGTTGTTTCGAACAACATTGATCAACTCAGCCGCGGTAACGTTGTAGGCCTCAAGTCTTAAGGGATCGATGATGACTTCCAGCAGTTCGTCCCGATTTCCGGCGATCCCGGCCTCGAGCACCGAATCCAGGGCTTCCAAATCATCCTGCAAGTCTTTGGCAACGCGTGCCATCGTGCGCTCCGGCACCGCGCCGGTCAGGTTGACGATGACGATCGGGAATTCTGAAAAGTTTATCTCGAACAGCGAGTATTGCTCGGCCCCTTCAGGGAACTCGGCCTGTGCGCTGTTCATGGCATCGCGTACATCGGCCATGATCGCGGTTTTGTCCCAACCGAAATCAAATTCGAGCGCAACGCCCGCATAGTCTTCGGCAGCCGTGGCCGTCATTTCTTTCAGACCGTCCAGATCCGCAAGCTCGGTCTCCATCGGTTTAACCAACAGGTTCTCGGAGTCTTCGGCGGAGATGCCCGGGAAAGAAACCGAAACAAACAGGGCTGGGATCTCAATATCCGGCTCGCCTTCCTTCGGCAGATTCACATAGGCAAAGCCACCAATGACCAGCGAAATGGCGATAAAGGCCAGAACCATTCGGGCCCGATCAGCGGCCCATGCGACAACACCTGTCATTGCGACACTTCCTGATAGGTTGGGGCAACAGTGACGCCCCGGATCACGAATTCCTGTCCGACAACGACAATATCAACGGTTTCTGCCAATCCGCCAACCCAAACGCCCTCGGCCGTGTCGCGCAGCACGCGGATGGGTGCAAAATCGACAATATTCCCCGCTCCGACCGTCCGAACGCCCAATTGACCCTCGTTATTCAGCGTCAGGGCCGACTGAGGCAGCAAATGCGCCTTGGCCCCTTCGGCGGCAATGCGAATCGTGGCGGTTTGGCCATCGCGGATGGTCAGGTCCGGGTTGGGCACTGTGATTTCCACCTCGAAGGTGCGGGTGGTTTCGTCCGCCGAGCGGCTGAGGAATGTCACACGACCTTCAACCTGTCGACCTGTCACCAGTTGCGCGGAGGCCTCGGCGCCAACTTGCACGCGGTTGACCTCGGTCTCGGGCACGAACCCGACCAGCTTGATCGGGTCCAGCTGAATTACCGTGGCACAAAGAGAGCCAGGCTGCATCAGGCTGCCCAGTTCCGCGGTGTCGCTTTCCAGCAGGCCCTGGAACGGGGCTTCGATGGTCAGGCGTTTGATCTCACGCTCGGCGGCTTCGACCACTGCCGAGGCTGCCTCGATACCCGCGCGGGTGGCTTCTAACCCCGCTTCGGCGGATTTGATACCGGCTTCGGCGGTACTCATCGCAGCTTCGCTGGAAATACGACGGGTCTCTGATCCGAACCCGGTTTCTGACAACTTCTGAGCCGCGGTCAGGTTGATTTGCGCTTCGGCAACAAGGGCGTGCGCCTCTTCCAGCCGCGCCTCGGATTCGGGCACACGGCTTTCCGCTTCCAGCTTCCGGGCCATGGCCTCGGCGAGGCTGGCAGGGCGGCTGCCAGGATCAAGTTCGCACAGCAGATCGCCGCTTTCGACAAAGGTGCCGCGCCGCTTGGGTTCCGACACAACGGTCGATGTGGTTTCGGCCAGCACTTCGACCTGGCGGTTCGCTTGTGTTTCGCCGCGCAGCAGAACGGCGCTGTCGATTTCGCGCGCTTTTGAGCGTATGGCCACCACGCGCACCGCGTCGTCGGCTGCGGCGGTGCCGTCGGGGTTTTCACCCTCAGCGGCAGGCGCATTCGCGTCGTCGCGCCCGGCAAATGCAAACAACGAGTCGCGCTCGAAAACCAGAAAATACAAGGCAACAATCACCAGAAGGGCGTTGATGAATGAAATCAACCGCATAAAGTGGTACTCCCAGAGTTCCGCATCAGAAAATATCTGACATTCATGCCTGTAGATGGGGGGTGGCATGTGGATTTTCTACGCTGAACTGAATAGTTCGGTTCACTTTTTTTCGCAAGGGCGGACTCTTACAGCAAGATCGTGCAGAATCCGGCTCTTGGCTTGGCCGTGGTGGCGGGGTATGACATGGCGCACGAATGCAAGATAGAACAGCCCGGGGGCAGGGATGAGCGATACTGACAGTTTCATCGATGAGGTCACAGAAGAGGTCCGGCGCGACCGGATGTACCTGCTGTTGCGCCGCTGGGGCTGGGTTGGTGTTGTTGCTGTCATTCTGATCGTGGGTGGCGCGGCCTTTAACGAGGTTCGCAAAGCGCGCGAGACGGCCCGGGCGCAGTTGCTTGGGGATGAGATTCTTTCGGCGTTGTCCGAGAATGATTCCGCCGCGCGGGCTGCTGGTTTGCAGGGGATTGAGCCGCAATCTGCGGGTGGCGAGGCGGTTCTAAATATGTTGCTGTCCGCATCGCAGATCGAAGCCGGTTCTGAGACGGATGCAGTATCCAGCCTGAATGCAATCGCAGTGCAAGGTGATCTGCCGGAAATCTATCGCGCCATTGCAAGCTTCAAGGCGCTTTTGCTGCAAACAGATACGATGCCAGTTTCGGATCGGCGTTTGCAGTTTGAAGCGTTGGCCGCTCCGGGTGCACCGCTGCGTTTGCTGGCGGAAGAACAATTGGCGTTGATCGACATTGCCGAAGGCAATGTGGATGCGGCGCTGGATCGTCTGCAAGCGCTGCGACAGGATGCCGAGATCGGGATCGATATGCAGCAGCGTGCCACGCAATTGATCACCGCTTTGGGTGGCGATCCGGACCCGTTGGTGGCACAACAGGGCTAAGCTGACGGGAAGACAAAGGACAGGCGAGTTCGGATTGATATGGTAACAAATTTTTTCTCCCGCATGGGGCTGTCCGCTGCGGCGATTGCCCTGACCACGCTGGCTGCATGCCAGGAGCCCGAGATTATCCTGCCCGGCGCACGCGAAGACATTCGGCCTGCATCCGATACCGAGACTGTGGAAACGCAAGGGTCACAGCCCATCAGCCTGCCTGCGCAAACCGCGAACAGCAGCTGGTCACAAAGCCCCGGTACGCCTGCCTTCAGGACAACCCATGCCGCGTTGCGCGCCACCCCGCAACGGGTGTGGTCGACTTCGATCGGCGCGGGCGACTCGCGCAAGCAGCGCATCACTGCCGAGCCCGTTGTCGCCGGTGGTCTGATCTATACGCTTGATGCGGCCAGTACCGTTTCGGCGGTGACGCCCCAGGGGCAGATCGCTTGGACTGCGGATCTGATCCCTGCCACCGACAAAGACGGTGATGCCACGGGTGGTGGCATGGCCTATGCGGATGGGGTTCTTTACGTGTCATCCGGTTTTGGCCGTCTGACAGCGTTGGACGCCAAAAGTGGCGTCGTTCGCTGGCAGAATCGCCTGAACGCTACAGGCAGTGGATCGCCCTTGGTGTCGGATGGGCTGTTATATCTGGTCGCAGGCGACGAAACCGGCTGGACCATCTCAACCAAGGATGGGCGTATCGCCTGGCAGATCGAAGGCACCCCGAGCGTCGGCAATGTCCTGGGTGCGCCTGCGCCCGTCATTGCCTCGGACCTTTCGGTGTTTGCGTTCGGATCAGGGGACATCGCGGCCACCTTCCGACGCGGTGGCATCCGCCGTTGGAACGCCTCGGTTGCTGGTGGGCGCCGGGGGCGGGCTGCTGCTCAGATCGTGGACGTCACGGGATCACCCATGGTGGTCGGCGATACGATCTACATCGGAAATCACTCGGGCCGCACGGTTGCGTTTGACGCCGCATCGGGCGAGCGGAATTGGACAGCAGATGAAGGCGCGGTCGATACGGTTTGGCCTGCGGGCAATAGCGTCTTTCTGATCAGTGACCGCAGCCAGCTGGTACGCCTGAGTGCTGCTGACGGTTCGGTCATCTGGGCGCATGACCTTCCGGGCTTTGTGAAAGATCGCCCAGGACGGCGCGGGCCGATTGTGGCCCACTATGGCCCGATTTTGGCCGGTGGGCGTCTTGTGGTGGCTTCCAATGATGGCTATCTGCGGTTCTTCAATCCGGTTGACGGATCGCTGATTAATCAGGTCGAGGTGCCGGGTGGCGCAACAACAACGCCTGTTGTGGCCAACCAGACATTGTATGTCGTTTCGACCAAGGGTTATCTACACGCTTTCCGTTGACCTAAAGATGCGCTAAAGGGCGCATCTTGAGTCTTGAAAGTTGAGAACATGTCACTGACCCTCGCCATCGTGGGGCGCCCGAATGTGGGCAAATCCACCCTGTTTAACCGCCTTGTGGGCAAGCGTTTGGCCTTGGTCGACGATCAGCCCGGCGTGACGCGCGACCTGCGCGAAGGCGAAGGGCGGCTGGGCGATCTGCGGTTCACCGTGATCGACACGGCCGGTCTTGAGGATGCGACCGATGACAGCCTTCAGGGCAGAATGCGCCGTTTGACCGAACGTGCGGTGGATATGGCCGATGTGTGCCTGTTCATGATCGACGCGCGTACGGGGTTGACCCCGACGGATGAGATGTTTGCGGAGATCCTGCGCAAACGCTCGAAACACGTGATTTTGGCTGCCAACAAGGCCGAAGGTTCGGCGGCGGATGCGGGTGTGTTGGAAGCATACAATCTGGGCTTGGGTGAGCCAGTGCGCCTATCAGGAGAGCATGGCGAGGGGATGACGGACCTTTATGCTCAACTGATGCCCTTGGCAGATGCGGCTGAGGAAAAGGCCGAGGATGACGCGCCCGAAACCGATATCGAAATTGATGAGGATGGAGAGGGCGAAACACCTCTGATCACTGCGGCGAAGCCCTTGCAGGTTGCCGTGGTAGGTCGCCCGAATGCGGGTAAATCCACGCTGATCAATAAGATTATTGGTGAAGACCGCCTGCTGACCGGTCCCGAAGCCGGGATTACCCGCGACGCGATCAGCTTGCGGATTGACTGGGCCGATCCCGATGGCGACAGCACTCCTATGCGGATTTTCGACACGGCGGGGATGCGCAAAAAGGCCAAGGTTCAGGAAAAGCTTGAAAAGCTCTCGGTCTCGGATGGCCTGCGCGCGGTCAAATTTGCCGAGGTCGTGGTGGTTCTTCTGGACGCAGCGATTCCCTTTGAACAGCAGGACCTGCGCATCGCTGATCTGGCCGAGCGTGAAGGGCGCGCCGTGGTGGTTGCCGTCAACAAATGGGATATCGAAGAGGACAAGCAGGACAAACTGCGTGACCTCAAGGAGTCGTTTGAGCGTTTGCTGCCGCAACTGCGCGGTGCGCCGTTGATCACCGTATCGGCAAAGACGGGTCGCGGGCTTGAGCGCTTGCGCGCCGCGATCCTGCGTGCGCATGACATCTGGAACCGGCGTGTACCCACCGCGGCGCTGAACCGCTGGCTGACCGCGATGCTGGAACAGCACCCGCCACCAGCGCCCCAGGGGCGTCGGATCAAGCTGCGTTACATGACCCAGGCCAAGACCCGCCCGCCTGGATTTGTGGTGATGTGTTCACATCCCGACAAGATGCCCGCCAGCTACACCCGCTATCTGGTGAACGGCCTGCGCGAGGATTTTGATATGCCCGGCACGCCGATCCGCCTGACCCTGCGGGGGCAGGGCGACAAGAACCCATATAAGGGACGGCGCAAGAAAAACGCCGGTGCTTTGGCCAAACATCTCAAGGGCAAGGCGTAACTGCGCCAATTTTCAGTGTTTTTAGCCTGAGGGCGTGACAGCGCCTTTTCCCCGCGCTAGCATTCTACTGCGCGCATATGTTTCATGCGCGTGGCTTGTGCATGTGCAAGTCGCGCCTATTTTTTGGTTCAAATTTAACCGGGCCTCGTGGGGAGCGCGTTGGATGGATCTGAGGGAATATACAAGACAATACGCCGTTCAGGATAATAGGCTGGCAGCGTTAAGCTATTTCGGAACTTTTGCGGTGTACTTTGCATCGCTGGCTCTGGCGATCGGCTTTGTGGATCGCTGGTATATCATGGTCCCGGCGGGGATCGTTTTTGCCTTCTCAGCCGTGCGTCTGTACGTGTTGCAACATGATTGCGGACATCATTCACTGTTTGAGACACGGCAACAGAATGAATGGGCGGGACATGGGTTGTCTCCGTTCACCTTCGCCCCGTTCGAGGTGATGAAGCAGAACCACAATCTGCATCACTCGGGGATCGGCAATCTGGAACACCGTGAAACCGGAGAAATCCACACGATGACCCTGCGGGAGTGGTCTGAAGCAGACTGGAAGAAACGCCTGTTTTATCGCCTGTATCGCAACCCGTTCATCCTTGTGCCGGTCGGGGCGTTGTTCACCTACTTCATCCGCTATCGCTGGCCCAAGAACACTGTGCGGTTCGGCGTAACGGGTGTTCTTTTGCATAACCTGTCGATCATCGTGTTTCTGGGTTTACTCTGGCTGATCGCAGGCACAACGGGCATTCTGATCTGGCTTGTGTTTTCGTTTATCGGCGGAATGCTGGGTGTGTTCCTTGTCTATCTTCAGCACAATTTCGAAGACACCTATTGGGATCGGCGGCCTGATCTCGATCCTAAAATCGCGGCGCTACAGGGATCTTCTGCTTTGGACTTTGGATGGTGGTTCGACAATGCTGTGGCCTGTATCACCTTGCATGATATCCACCATTTCAATGCCCGGATCCCGTCATATCGGTTGCGCGCCTGCCACTATAATCTGCCGCCCGAATACACCCCGCGCCGGATCAAGTTCCCCGAGGCGGTGGCGGCGTTGAACCTGAAACTTTGGGACGAAGATGCAAAGCGTCTCGTGCCTTTTCCAAAGAAAGGGCACACGGCCAATCTGGCCCATAGCAGTTGAGATCGCAGCAGGTGGGCCTCGTGACTTGAAGAGTTGTATATCTGGTGTATATACGTATGTGCAGGGAATGAGAGAAAGGACCTATAATGACCGCAGTGACCAACGTAAAAGGTGTGGGAGACGTGCTCGCCACAGCCTTGGCAGCCAATGGCTTTAAGACAGCCGAAGCCATGGCAAAGGCCAAGCCCGAAGATCTGGTCAAGGTCCCCAGAATTGGCCTGGCGCGCGCGGCTGTTCTGATCGCTGCCGCCAAAGAAGCAATCGCCGCGAAACCCGCCACCGCGAAACGCGCTCCGGCAACGCGGCGTGCTACGACACGCAAACCGGCAGCCCGCAAACCTGCGACCCCAAAGACCGCTGCGCGCAAAACAGTCGCTGCCGCTGCCGCCGAAAAACGTGCGGAAGAGGCCGCGAAGAAAGCCGCCGAGGAAAAAGCCGCTGCAGAAGCTGTCGAGGCGAAGGCAAAGAAAAAGGCCAAAGCAAAAGCAAAGGCTGAGAAGGCTGCCAAGAAACGCGCCGAGATGGAGGCCGCGTTTTCGAAAGCCAAGGACAAGGTGAAGGCCAAGTCCAAGAAGGACAAGAAGTCCAAAAAGGACGATAAAAAGAAAGACGCTGGCAAGAAAGACAGCAAGAAGGAAGATAAGAAAAAAGATAAGAAAAAGGCGAAGAAGTGAACCCTCTTCGCCCATTTGTCTGAAAGACCGGCGCTTAGCGAAGCGCCGGTTTTTTATACCAGTGTCCCGTCGGTTTGAAGCGTCAGCTTACCGCCCAGATAGGGGCTTAGAACCTTTGGCAAGGTGACGCTGCCATCTTCGTTCTGACCGTTTTCAAGTACGGCGATCAGGCAGCGGCCCACAGCCAGCCCAGAGCCATTCAAGCTGTGCACATATTCCGGCTTGCCGCCCCCATCGGGGCGGAAACGGGCGTTCATGCGGCGGGCCTGGAAATCCCCGGTGGTCGAGACCGAGCTGATTTCGCGATAGGTGTTCTGACCTGGCAACCACGCTTCGATATCAAAAGTGCGCCGCGCGCCAAAACCCATGTCGCCAGTGCACAGAACGACGGTGCGATAGGGGATGCCCAGCTGTTCCAGCAGATCCTCGGCACAGCGCAGCATGCGTTTTTGTTCCTCATCCGATTTGTCCGGATGGGTAATCGAGACCATTTCGACTTTTTCGAACTGGTGCTGGCGCAGCATACCGGCGGTGTCCTTACCGGCGCTGCCGGCCTCGGACCGGAAACAGGCGGTGTGGGCGGTCATGCGGATGGGCAGGGCGGATTCGTCCAGAATGTCACCGGCCACCGAATAGGTCAGCGTTACTTCAGAGGTGGGGATCAGCCACCAGCCATTGGTGGTTTGATAGCTGTCGTCACCGAATTTCGGCAGCTTGTCGGTGCCATACATCGCCTCATCCCGCACCAAAACGGGGGTTTGCATTTCGGTCAGCCCATTCTGGTCGATATGGGTGTCCAGCATGAACTGGGCCAGTGCCCGGTGAATGCGCGCCACGCCTTTGGACAGGTTTACAAAGCGGCTGCCGCTGGTTTTGGCGGCGGTTTCAAAATCCATCGCGGCGGCAACGGCGGGGATGTCATAGTGCTCTTTCGGGTCAAACTCGAAGTTGCGCGGGTTTCCCCAGCGGTTCACTTCGACATTGTCATCCTCATCTGCGCCCTGCGGTACGTCGTCAGCGGGCAGATTGGCAATGCGGGCCAGTTGGTCGGTCAGCAGGGCGTCAAGATCCTTGGCCTCGTTCTGCATCTGGGCGATTTCGGCCTTTTTCTGAGCCACAAGCGCGCGCAGGCGTTCGAATTCAGCCTCATCCCCGCGGCCCTTGGCGGCGCCGACCTCTTTGCTGGCCTTGTTCTGTTCGGCCTGAGCTGTCTCTGCGGCCAGAATCTTGGCGCGGCGACTTTCATCCAGCCGCAGCAGATCTGACGACACCGGCGCGTCCCCACGGCGCGCAAGGGCGGCGTCGAAAGCGGCAGGGTTTTCGCGAATGGCGCGGATGTCGTGCATGGTTCAGATCCTTACTGCGTGAATCACTAACGCCGCTTATGCACCATATGGCGGCAAGGGTGTAGCACCGGTTAAGCGATTTCCGCCTAAGTCTTTTCATCCCCATCTTCTTCATGCGCCAGATGCCCGTCCCACCCTTCGGTCGGAATTTTGGGTTCTGGCGGATCGGCGATGTACGACGGTGTCATGATCTGGACGTTGTTCTCGTTGAACACAGCCACGATGTTACGGTGCAGATCAGATTTGATCTTCGGAATGATGCTGCCGCGCGTGGTATATCCATTGATCTGATAGTTGATCGCATAGTCAGCCAGCGCGGTCCACAACACAAAAGGCTCTGGCTTTGTTTTGATGCTCTTGGTGCGATGCGCGGCTTCGATCAGCATCGCCTCGATCTTTTCGGGCGGCTCCTCGTATCCGATGCCAACCGTTGTATGCAGCAACAGGCCGCTGCCATCGGTCTTCTTGGAAAAATTCACCACATCCGAATTCATCAGCTGGGAATTGGGGATCGAGATCAATTCGTTCTTAATGGATTTCAGATGGGTTTCCATCAGCTTGATCTGAACCACGTCGCCAATGTGATCACCGATCTGAATACGGTCCCCGATCGATGTGGAGCGGCGATAGATCACAAACAGCCCGGCCAGCATGTTCGACACGACCGAATTCGCGCCCAACGACAGCATGGCCCCCACCAGGATGGTCAGCCCTTGAAAGGCTGCCGAATCCGAGCCAGGAATATAGGGCACCGCAAAGACCAGCGCGATCAGCACGATGACAACACGGGCGATGTTGAAGGTTGGATTGATCCAGTGCCTTTCGAAGTCTTTCATCTCAAAAGAACCGGCCTCGACCGCGTCGAAAAACACCCGCATCCCCCGGATGATATAAAGCGTGATCCATGTGATCAGCGCCAGCATGATAAGGTTGGGAATGTAGCTGACGATGCCCCGGAAGATCAGCAGGACCGGCTCGGTCAGGTAGGTCAGCAGCAATTGGGCAAAGTACCGTGTCTCGGCAAACGACAGCAGCACGAAGGACAGGTAATAGTAAAAACCCAGAAAGAAGAGGACCAGCAGGATAAAGTTCAGACCATAGCGGATCAGGGCGGCAATCGCTTCGGCCTGTACGCTTTTGGCCGTCACGGTTTCGACGTCTTTCAAATAGCCTTGTACGATCTCCAGCGTACGCCGCCTGATCCGGCGGTGCAGCCAAAGGATAAACACAATGAAGACGACAAACCCAAAGGTCCATCCCGCCGCCTCGATTGCGCCCGAAACGCGGGCCTCATCGCTTCGGCTGGCGCGATAGGTGACGATTGCTTCGCGGATCGCATCTCCCTGCAACACGCTGATAATATCGATCTCCATCTGGTCCAGTTCAGCATCCGCTTCGGTTGCCACGGACACAATAACGCCATCTGCAAGAATCTCAGTTCCGAGCTCGCTGTCCCGATAGGTGATCTCGACATTCAGGCTTTCTGATGATTCAGCGATTTCAATGATCCTGTTCTGGACCCGCTCAGCCCGTTCATTGGCGGGCAGGGCAGAGGAGCCGCGCAGGAAGAAAAGCGGATCGCCGTCGATGACCACAGGCGCCTTGAACACTTCAGAGCTATCCGCATCAGTCTCCGACGGTTCAGCGGGGGCGTCCTGCGCCTGTCCTGCGGTGGATAGAATGGTGATCAGCAGCAGCGTGGATAGCAAAAGCTTCAGTAGCTGCAAGTATTTGTAGAGAAATCTCATCACGCCCCCCTAGGGCCAACTATACCCAAGATACCTCGTGTTCCTAGGGCATATCTGCAACGCTCTGTTCCGTCTTTGGGGCGGCAAAGGCAGTGCAGGTGGGTCACACCGCCGCCTTTGCTTGCAAACAGGCATATCAGCGCATAGGTTCCCGCCAAATTTGCGGAACGGTACCGCAGCACAAAGCAAAGGAATATCCCATGGAAGGTGGCGCAATCGCCCAGTTTCTCCCGCTGATCCTGATCTTCGCGATCATGTATTTTCTGTTGATCCGTCCGCAGCAAAAGAAGATGAAAGAACATCAGGCCATGGTCGAAGCGGTGCGTCGCGGTGATCAGGTTGTCACTCAGGGCGGTCTGATTGGCAAAGTGTCGAAGGTCAAGGAAGGCGAGAACGAGATCGAGGTCGAGATCGCCGAGGGCGTCAAGGTTCGCGTGGTCAAGTCGACCATCGCTCAAGTTCTGAACAAGACTGAACCTGCGAAATAAATTCGCCTGACAACCCCTTGAAAAGGCAGGGTTATGCTGCAAATTGATACCTGGAAGCGGGTTCTGATCGGGCTGGTCTGCGTGACCGGCCTGCTCTTGGCCCTGCCGAATGCGTTCTACACGCGGGTCGAGCTTTCGAACGACGCCAAAGCCGCCATCGAACTGGGTGCGGATACGCCAGACAACCAGGCTGATGCCGCGCTATGGCCAAACTGGCTGCCGTCGTCGCTGGTCAATCTGGGCCTTGATCTTCGGGGTGGCGCGCATCTGCTGGCCGAAGTGAAGGTCGAAGATGTTTACGAGGCGCGGATGGAAGCGATGTGGCCTGAAATCCGCGATGTGCTGCGGGATGAACGGGCCACTGTTGGCACGATCCGCAGACAGGATGCAGCGCCCGGAGAGATTCGTGTACGCATCAGCCAGCCCGAAGGCATGCCCCGCGCGCTGGAGGTTGTTCGGGGATTGGCCCGCCAGGTGCAAACCCTGACCGGAGTAGGTGCCACGGATATCGAGGCCCGCGCCGATGGGGACACGATCATCGTGCAGCTGTCTGAGGCTGAAAAACTGGCCTCGGACGACCGCACCGTGCGCCAATCGCTTGAGATCGTGCGCCGCCGGATTGATGAGGTCGGCACCCGTGAACCGACCATTCAACGTCAGGGTTCGGATCGTATCCTGATCCAGGTGCCGGGGATCGGCAGCGCCGGAGAGCTGAAGGATATCATAGGAACCACGGCGCAGCTGACCTTTAACCCCGTGATCAATCGTGGCACCGATCCCGATGCTGTCGCTGGCATCGGTCAAGAGGTGGTGCCATCGATTGATGAAAACGGCATCTACTACATCATCGAATCCGCACCAGTCGTGACAGGTGAGGAACTGGTGGATGCACAACCGGCGTTCGACCAGAACGGTCGTCCCGCCGTCAGTTTCCGGTTTAACACTTCAGGTGCCCGCAAGTTTGGTGACTACACGCGCGACAATATCGGCGCGCCTTTTGCGATTGTGCTGGATGATGAGGTCATCTCGGCCCCTGTCATCCAAAGCCACATCCCGGGTGGGTCCGGGATTATCACCGGCAATTTCACCGTTGAGGAAAGCACCAACCTAGCGATCTTGCTGCGCGCAGGTGCCCTGCCGGCCGAGTTGGTCTTTCTGGAAGAACGCACAATCGGTCCCGAGCTGGGCCAAGACAGTATTGATGCGGGTAAGGTCGCAACCATTGTGGCCTTTGTGGCAGTGCTGGCCTTCATGGCGCTCAGCTACGGATTGTTTGGTCTCTTCGCCAACATCGCGCTGATCATCAACGTAGGCCTTCTGTTCGGCCTTCTGTCCCTGATCGGAGCCACGCTAACCCTGCCGGGTATTGCGGGCATCGTTCTGACGGTGGGTATGGCGGTAGACGCCAACGTGCTGATCTTTGAACGAATCCGAGAAGAATTGAAATCCGCCAAAGGCCCAGCACGCGCTATCGAGCTGGGCTATGAAAAGGCGCTGTCCGCCATTGTGGACGCCAATGTTACCACCTTCATCACCGCAGTGATCCTGTTTGCCATGGGCAGCGGGCCGGTCCGCGGATTTGCGATCACACTGGGGCTGGGCATTCTGACCTCAGTCTTCACGGCGATCTTCGTAACGCGCCTACTGGTTGTCATGTGGTTCGAACGCCGCCGCCCGAAAATGATCGAGGTTTGACATGAGACTGAAACTCGTACCCCAGAACACCTCGTTCGATTTCTTCAGCCGCTGGAAACTTTGGCTGGGCATCTCGGGCCTGATGATGGTCATCGCCTTCACCTCCTTCTTGTTGCAGGGGCTGAACTTTGGTATCGACTTCCGCGGTGGCACGACCATTCGAACCCAAAGTGCGGTTGAAATTGACGTGGGCGCCTATCGTGATGCCATCGCGCCCTTGGGGCTTGGCGATGTGACGATCACCGAGATTTTTGACCCGACCTTTGGCCCGGACGAAAACGTCGCAATGATCCGCATCCAGGCGCAGGCCGATGCCGAAGCGGTCGAAGCTGCGACAATCACCGCCGTCGAAGAGGCGTTACAAACCGTGATCCCGGATATTCAGTTTGTCTCAGTCGAATCGGTCGGCCCGAAAGTGTCTGGCGAATTGATCCAAACGGCGATCATCGCCGTGGCATTGGCCATCGGGGCGGTGCTGGTCTACATCTGGTTGCGCTTTGAATGGCAGTTCGCACTGGGGGCGGTTGCGGCCCTCGTGCACGATGTGATCCTGACCATCGGCATCTTCTCGGAACTGCAAATCCGCTTTGATCTGGCCATCATCGCAGCACTGCTGACCATCGTCGGTTACTCACTAAACGACACAGTGGTTGTATTCGACCGGGTGCGCGAGAATCTGCGTAAGTACAAAAAGAAAGACCTCAAAGAGGTTCTGAACATCTCGATCAACGAAACGCTTAGCCGGACGGTGATGACCTCGGTCACGACCCTGCTGGCGCTGATCTCGCTCTATGTATTGGGCGGTGACGTGATCCGCGGCTTTGTTTTCGCAATGATCTGGGGCGTGATCGTGGGAACCTATTCCTCGGTCTTCGTCGCTTCGACCATCCTGTTGTGGCTGGGGGTCAAGCGCGATTGGTCCAAACCGTCAAACAACGCGGGCAACCAGTTTGCCAACGTGGATGCCTGAGCTGTTCGGCCAGTCCCCTCAGGGGCTGGCCATCATTGTCTTTGCCGCAGGTCTCAGCGGTGTAGTGCGCGGGTTTTCGGGTTTTGGAACTGCGCTCATCTTCCTTCCCCTCGTAACACCGCATCTGGGTCCGTTTGGTGCCCTGATCGGTTTGACGATCATGGATATCTTCGGCCCGCTGCCCAACCTGCGTCGGGCCTGGAGGTCCGTGAATCAGGCCGACCTGAGGCGCCTCGTAGTAAGCTGCGCCTTAGTCTTGCCTGTCGGCCTATGGGTGCTCACCCAAGTTGACCCAGATGTGTTCCGCTATGCCGTCAGCGGCCTTGCGCTGGCCATGCTGGCGATCTTGATCCTGGGTCTGCGCTATCACGGTCGCATCAGCCGCATGATGGTCAGCGCGATCGGTGCCACAGCTGGGTTCCTGGGGGGCGTTGCAGGCTTGCCGGGGCCTGCTGTGATTCTGTTTTATATGTCACGCCCGCTGCCGGTTGAGGTGATCCGGGCAACAATCTTGTTGTTCCTCCTTGCCTTTGATTTCCTGCTGCTGGGTTTTTTAACGGCTATGGGGCAAGTCACCTATGCAACCGCTGGCCTTGGGCTTGCTCTCGCCATACCCAATCTGCTGGGCAATTGGCTGGGCGGCTGGCTGTTCCGACCCGGGCGAGAGCGCCTGTACCGCAACGCGGCCTATCTTGCGATTGCCTTTGCCGCCTTGTCCGGCCTGCCGCTTTGGGGGTAAAGAATACCCATGCGATTGAATGAGATCACCTACACAAATGCCCAGCCTGTCGATGGCTATGGCCCGGGTTTTTTTCGCATCGGTGGTCAAGTGTATCACGGTGGCGTGTTGACCGGCCCAACAGGAACAACACCTTGGGGCGGCTACTCGCAGGCCGACGATCTGCTGGCACTCACAGACATGGTCGATGTCCTCTTCATCGGCACGGGTGCTGATCTGACCCATATTCCCGCCGACCTGCGCAATACTCTGGAAGAGGTGGGGCTGGGCGTCGAAATCATGAACTCACCCGCCGCATGCCGCACCTATAATGTGCTGCTCTCCGAAGGTCGCCGGATCGCGCTCGCCCTGATCCCCGTGTAACCGGGTTCCCCTTCATCTGGCCCAAAATATCCCGGAGAGCGCGAGAGGCTGGCCTCTCGCTCCCGCACTCGCCAGATATACAAGCTTGTGAACCCTGCGGCAAATCCCTCCTTTTGCCTGCCTCTCCAATCAGATAAGCGAGGGATATGACACTCACGGTGACAGATCTGGCGATTGTGCGTGGCGGTATTCCGGTGCTCGAAGGGCTGAGTTTTTCACTCAACTCCGGTCAGGCACTGATCCTGCGCGGGCCGAACGGGATCGGCAAAACGACGTTATTGCGCACTTTGGCAGGGTTGCAACCGCCACTCTCCGGGCGCATCGACGGGGGTGAAGATCAGATCGCATATGCTTCACATTCGGATGGGCTGAAACCAACCCTGACTGTGACCGAGAACCTAACGTTCTGGGCTGCAGTCTTTGGAACGCATGACATCCAGCCCGCATTGGATGCCTTTCAGCTGAATGCGCTTGCAGATCGCCATGCGGGTAACCTGTCAGCAGGACAAAAGCGGCGGCTGGGCCTTGCGCGTATGCTGGTGACGGGACGACCCATCTGGGCCTTGGATGAGCCTACCGTGTCACTGGACAAAAGCGCGGTGCAGATGTTCGCTTCAACCGTGCAAAGACATCTGGGGCAGGGTGGATCCGCCCTGATTGCCACTCATATCGATCTGGGTCTTGAAGCCGAAATACTGGATGTCGGTCCCTACAAAGCCCGTCTTGACCTGACCGATGATCTGGACGGAGGATTCCTGTGATTGCCCTGTTGCTGCGTGACCTGAAACTGGCCTTTCGGGCCGGGGGCGGCTTTGGCCTGGGCTTGGCCTTTTTCCTGATCGTGACCGTTCTGGTGCCCTTTGCAGTAGGTCCGCAGTCGGCGCTGCTGTCCACCATCGCACCCGGCATCCTCTGGCTTGGGGCGCTCCTGGCCTGTCTTCTCTCTCTTGATCGTCTCCTGGCTCTGGATTGGGAGGATGGGTCACTGGATCTTCTCGCAACGGCCCCATTGCCGCTTGAGGCGATTGTCTCCATCAAGGCGCTCGCACATTGGATCACCACAGGCTTGCCATTGGTCTTGGCAGCCCCTTTCCTGGGCATCTTGCTGAACCTGCCAGTACCGGGCTTTTCGTGGCTGGTGATCTCGCTGCTGCTGGGCACCCCGGCCATGAGCGTGATCGGTACCTTCGGCGCCGCCCTGACCGTTGGACTCAAGCGCGGAGGTTTATTGCTGTCACTGCTGGTGTTGCCGCTCTATGTTCCGACCCTGATTTTTGGGGCAGAGGTCGCCCGTCGTGGTGCGACCGGAATGGATACACAGACCCCGCTGCTGATGCTGGCCGGGATCACCGCAGCCACCATTGCCTTGCTACCATTTGCCAGCGCGGCTGTGCTACGGATCAATCTGCGGTGAAGCGCCACATTCTTGACGGAGGTCAATTGAGAAACTGCCCGTTTCAGACTAGATATCAGCCATGACAATCGCAGCCAGAGCCAACGCCCTTTGGGAATATGCCAATCCGCGCAAGTTTCTTGCCACCAGCGAACGCGTCTTGCCGTTTTTCTGGATCACGTCAGCGCTGTGTCTGATGGTCGGGCTTGTCTGGGGCTTTTTCTTCACGCCGGACGATTACAAACAGGGATCGACCGTCAAGATCATCTATCTGCATGTTCCTGCGGCATTGATGGCCATCAACTGCTGGCTGATGATGCTGGTGACCTCGCTGATCTGGCTGGTGCGCCGCCACCATGTCAGCGCCCTGGCCGCGCGGGCGGCAGCCCCGGTGGGTATCGTCATGACACTGATCGCGCTGGCAACCGGGGCGATCTGGGGTCAACCCATGTGGGGCACATGGTGGGCGTGGGATCCGCGCCTGACCTCATTCCTGATCTTGTTCCTGTTCTACCTTGGCTATATGGCGCTTTGGGAAGCCATCGAAGACCCCGATACGGCCGCTGACCTGACCTCGGTTCTGTGTCTGGTGGGCTCGGTCTTTGCGATCCTCAGCCGATATGCGGTGAATTTCTGGAATCAGGGCCTGCATCAGGGCGCATCCGTTATGCGGGCCGGTGCCATCACAGGCACAGATACCGAGGAGAAGGTGAGCAACATCTTCTTCTACCCATTGATGGTTTGCATCATTGGTTTTGTTTTGCTGTTCATCGCGCTGGTTCTATACCGCACAGGCACTGAAATCCGCGCGCGGCGCGTCAAGGCCCTGCTGGCACGGGAAAGGGTGGGCGGATGATCCCCGATCTTGGAAAATATGCAGATGCAGTCCTGTGGTCATATGCTGTTTCAATCGGCTTGCTGCTGGCGCTTGTTGCATTCAGCGTGATACGCGGCCGCAAGGTGCGGGCCGAGATGGAAAAGGTCGAACAAAGAATGATGCGCAATGGCTAAGATTTCACCTTTGATGATCGCGCCGCCACTGATCTTCGGTGCTTTTGCAGTTCTTGCCGGAATTGGCATGTTCCGTGAGGATCCCGACGCGCTGCCCTCTGCACGCCAAGGGCAGCCCGCGCCACCTGTTATCCTGACCGAGTTTCCCGGCAAAACGTTGTTCGATGATGAAACGCTAAGGGATGGCAAGGTTAAGCTGGTCAACTATTGGGCCAGCTGGTGCGCCCCGTGCCGGGCCGAGCATCCCAACCTCGAAGCGCTGTCTGCCGAAGGCATACCCGTCTACGGCATCAACTACAAAGATCAGTTGGATAATGCCGAAAGCTTTCTGAAAGAACTGGGTGACCCCTATTCAGGCATAGGCCGAGACGAGCAGGGGCGTATGGCGCTGGACTGGGGCCTCTACGGTGTGCCCGAGACCTACGTGATTGACGGCGACGGTACAGTGATCCTGCGCTTCGCCGGGCCGATCACGCAGCGTGTCATCGAAAGCACGATCCGGCCTGCTCTGGACCAGGCGGCAGGCGGGTCATAACCGATACCCGCCGGTCACGCCCAGAACTTCACCCGTGATGAAACTGGCGTCATCAGAGGCCAAAAACCGAACGGCCTTTGCAATATCTTCTGGCCGGCCTACGCGTCCAACAGCGGTATCCTTGACGAATAGGGCGGTCAGGTCGTCCGGGCGCGGGGCCTCGGGGATGTTGATCGCGCCAGGAGCCACAGCATTCACACGAATACCCTTCGGGCCCAGCTCTTTTGCCATGCCGCGCGTCCACAGGTTCAGTGCGGCTTTGCTGGCCCCATAGGTCACCGCATCCTTGGGTGGCAGAACGGCATTCATCGAAGAGATGCTGACAATCGCGGCGCCCGGTTTCAGATGCGGTAAAGCTGCGGTCAGCAAAGCAGCGGGCACCAGCAGGTTCAGGTCCAATATGGAGAGGTGATCATCCTTATCGAACACGTCTTTCGGGGTCATCGTAACCGCCCCGGCATTGTTCACGATCAGATCGAGACGTCCGAACTTTTCTAAGACCTGCTGAACAACGGTCTCGGGCTGCCCCTGCGCTGTCAGGTCAGACCGCAGGGCCAGGCACTCGCTTTTCTCCTCTGGTTCGCTCGTCAACCAGGTGAACGCCACATGGTGATCGCCGCGCAATTCGTCCACGATTGCCCGCCCAATTCCGCGCGCGCCGCCCGTTACCAATGCCACTTTGTCCATAATCGCCTCCTTGCGCTGACCAGACCCGGAATGCGCGCGATATTCAACTTCTTCTGTTCACAAATACCTCGGAGCGCGAGGCAGAGCCTCGCTGAAAATGAAAAAGGACGCCC
Source organism: Ruegeria sp. YTSA168 (assembly GCF_059610045.1). Classification (NCBI taxonomy): domain Bacteria; kingdom Pseudomonadati; phylum Pseudomonadota; class Alphaproteobacteria; order Rhodobacterales; family Roseobacteraceae; genus Ruegeria; species Ruegeria sp. YTSA168. Next base: position 373,538 of record NZ_JBXWMW010000003.1, on the reverse strand, counting down.
TCGGCGTCCCTTTAAGGTCATGTAAAATCCGATCTCAGCCAGATTTGGCAAGGTTGCGCAGCACATAATGCAACACACCGCCGTTTTCGATGTATTCAATCTCAGGCGCGGTATCGATGCGGCATTTCAGAGTAATGGTCTTCTCGGACCCATCGCCATAAGTGATAGTACAGGGTACCTCTTGCAGCGGCTCGACCGTATCCAACCCATGGATCGACACTGTCTCATCGCCTTTCAAGCCCAGCGTCTTACGCGTGTCCCCGCTCGTGAATTCCAGCGGAATAACACCCATGCCAACAAGATTTGACCGGTGAATGCGCTCAAAGCTTTCGGCGATCACGGCCTTCACACCCAACAAGGCGGTCCCTTTGGCTGCCCAGTCGCGGGACGAGCCCGCGCCATATTGCTCGCCGCCGAACACCACCAAGGGCGTGCCCTGTTCCTGATAGGCCATCGACGCCTCATAGACCGAGGTCTGTTGGCCATCAGGTCCTTTCGTGTACCCGCCTTCGACGCCATCCAGCATCTCGTTCTTGACGCGGATATTGGCAAAGGTACCGCGCATCATGATCTCGTGATTGCCCCGGCGTGATCCATACGAGTTGAACTCGCGTGGCTGCACCTGCCGTTCGATCAGATACTTCCCGGCAGGGGTGGTGGTCGCGAACGACCCGGCGGGCGAGATATGATCAGTGGTGATCATGTCCCCCAGGATCAACAGCACTTTGGCCCCATCGATATTCGAGATGGTACCCGGTTCAGCCCCCATACCCTGGAAATAGGGCGGGTTTTGGATATAGGTCGAGGTTGGCGGCCAGTCATAGGTTTCCTGTTGCGGCACCTCAACGCTCTGCCATTTCTCGTCGCCTTTGAAGACGTCGGCGTACTTCGACTGGAACGCTTCGCGAGTCACGGTCGCCTGAACCAGTTCCGCAATCTCGGCTTGGCTGGGCCAGAGGTCTTTCATGTAGACATCGTTGCCGTCCTTGTCCTGACCGATGGGGTCCGAAGTCAGGTCAATATCCAGCGTACCAGCCAGCGCATAGACCACGACTAGCGGCGGCGAGGCCAGATAGTTGGCGCGTACATCAGGCGAGATGCGGCCCTCAAAGTTGCGGTTGCCCGACAGTACCGACGTTGCGACCAGATCGCCTTCGGCTATGGCGTCGCTGATTTCTTTCTGGATCGGGCCCGAGTTCCCGATACAGGTGGTGCAGCCATAGCCCACAAGGTTAAATCCAATCTTGTCCAGATCATCCTGCAAGCCAGCAGCCTCAAGATAGGCCGAAACGACCTGTGATCCTGGCGCCAGAGAGGTCTTGACCCAAGGTTTGCGATCCAGACCCAGAGCTGCCGCTTTGCGTGCCACAAGCCCAGCCCCAATCATCACATATGGGTTCGACGTATTGGTGCAGGAAGTGATCGAGGCGATCACAACCTTGCCCGATTCCATCGTGTAGTCTTCACCTTTGACAGCGACTTCCTTGCCCATGGGGCGTTTGAACGTCTCAGCCATTTCCTTTGTGAAGGCGGCCTTGGCATCCGTCAGCGCAACGTAGTCCTGCGGACGTTTTGGGCCGGAAATCGCAGGTACGATGGTGCCCATATCCAGCGTTAATGTATCGGTGTAGATCGGTGCGTAATCCGAACCGCGCCACAACCCGTTTTCCTTGGCATAGGCTTCGACCAGCGCAATGCGGTCTTCGTCGCGACCTGTATTCCGCATATAGCGCAGGGTCTCCCCGTCGATGGGGAAGAAGCCACAAGTCGCACCGTATTCAGGTGCCATATTGGCGATGGTCGCGCGATCCGCCAGCGGCAGATGGTCCAGACCTTCGCCGTAGAATTCAACGAATTTGCCGACTACGCCTTTTTCACGCAGCATTTCGACAACCTTCAGAACAAGGTCGGTGCCGGTGGTGCCTTCGACCATGGACCCGGTCAGCTCAAAGCCCACAACCTCGGGGATCAGCATCGAGATCGGCTGACCCAGCATCGCGGCCTCGGCCTCGATCCCGCCGACACCCCAACCCAGCACGGCCATGCCGTTGACCATGGTGGTGTGGCTGTCGGTGCCAACCAGCGTGTCAGGATAGGCGACCTCCTCCCCGTTCTGATCGGTATCGGTCCAGACGGTCTGGGCGAGATATTCCAGGTTCACCTGGTGGCAGATACCGGTGCCGGGGGGCACAACGCGGAAGTTATTGAACGCGGTCTGACCCCATTTCAGGAACTGATACCGCTCCATATTTCGCTCATATTCGCGGTCCACGTTCATCTGAAAGGCGCGCGGGTTGCCGAACTCATCGATCATGACCGAGTGGTCGATGACCAGGTCCACGGGGTTCAACGGGTTGATCTTTTGCGCGTCGCCGCCCAGGCCTTTGATCCCGTCGCGCATCGCGGCGAGGTCGACGACCGCCGGAACACCGGTAAAATCCTGCATCAGAACACGGGCAGGGCGATAGGCGATCTCTCGCGGGTTCTTACCGCCATTCGCACCCCATTCGGCGAAGGCCTTGATGTCATCGACCGAGACCGAGAAACCCTCATCCTCGAACCGCAGCATGTTTTCGAGCACTACTTTCAAGGCGGCGGGCAGGTTCGAGAAATCGCCGAGACCGGCCTCTTGCGCGGCTGGGATCGAATAGTAGGAAATGGATGTGCCATTCACACTCAGGCTGCGGCGGGTTTTGGCGGTGTCCTGTCCGACTTTGATGGGCATCTTCTGGCCTCCCTCTCAAATAACTTGGATTATGGGGTCGCTACGCTTTATCTGCATCACCAGGGCTGTCGGTTCAAGGGCGATCAGCGCGTTTGATGTGTATTTTGTATACTATTGTACACAATAACCCAAGGACATTCTTACCGCGTTTCAAGAAACCTTGATTGGAGGTTGAACGTCAAAGCAGCTAAACCTTCTGAGCAGCCAAACTAGCCAAGGCCTACCGATGTTTAAAGCCACTATAGTCACAACCGCTCTTGCTCTTTTGCTCGCGACCCACGCTGCGGCCGAAGAAGACCCGGTTGTGATCGAGCTGTTTACCTCGCAGGGGTGTTCATCCTGTCCACCAGCTGACCGGATCATGCAAGAACTCGTGAAACGCGACGATGTGATCGGTCTGGCGCTGCATGTGGACTATTGGGACTATATCGGCTGGAAAGATGAATACGCGGATCCTGATCACACGGTGCGACAGCGCGCCTATGCGCGTCAGGGCGGGCGGTCGATGATCTATACACCTCAGATGGTGATCAACGGGCAAGAGGATGTGGTCGGTGCCAAAGCAGGCGAGTTAAACCAGCTGATCGAGACTCATTTGGCTGCCGTGCCCCAGGCCACGGTTCGGGCCCGTCGTGATGGGGATGCTGTACTGGTCGATGTTTCCCCGGTCACATTGTCCGATGGGCAGATATATGATGTGCGGGTGGTTCAATATTCTCCGATGCGGCATGCTTCGATCCGTCGGGGTGAGCTGGCGGGCCATGACCTGGACTATGCCAACGTTGTTGAAAGCTGGCAGATCGCAGGTCAGTGGGATGGCACAGCGCCGCAAAGTTTTGAGACCGCGCTGAGCGCAGATTTTCCTGCCGTCGTGCTGGTGCAACAGGTTGGTCACGGACCCATTGTCGCCGCCACCAATGTGAAATGATCAGGGCATTTCTTCAAGGCTGACGCCCAGGCCGTTCCAGTGCTTCCAGCGGCGGTGAATCCAGAACCACTGGCCCATATGCTGGCGAACGACCTGCTCCAGATCATTGTTGGTGAACTGTGTCATCTCTTGCGGTGTCGTGTGCGGAACGGGGTCGTGCAGAATGATCTCAAAATCCAGCCCGTTGGGCTGACGAACCGCGTAGCAGGGGATCAGGACCGCTTTGTATTTTATCGCCAGTTCAGCATTCAGGACCGATGTGATCGCCGGTTTGCCAAAAAATTGTAGCTGTTCGCCACCTTGCGAATGCAGGTCCGAGACGATGGCGATAATACCGCCATTCTTGAGAGACCTGACCATCTCGACCATGCCGCGCCGACCTTGTTCGAACATGGGTGAGCCGGATTTGTAGAAGGCTTCGACATATGCGTCGTTGAAATAAGGATTTGCCATCCGGCGATACAGGCAGCCAATCGGTTTGTCACTGCGGTGCTGCAAAGCAACGCGCGCGGCCAGGTAGTGCCCGAAATGCGCGGTGATCATCATGACCGGACGACCTTCGGCAATTGCTGCGTCAAAGGCTTCGATCCCGGGCCCGCTTATTTTTGCGTGTTTCTGACGTTCGATGAACCCCTCGGGCGAAAAATGCTCCATGATCGCGCGCCCGGCGTTGTCAGAGACATCGCTGCTGATCTTTCTTGCCTCGGCTTCCGAAAGTTCTGGGCAGGTGAGGTTCAGGTTTCGCAGAACCCGTCGGCGAAAGCCGACAATGGGGGCAAGGCCGCGCACGATCGCGCCCATTGCGGGGATGCGCCGCTCGTAAGGCAGCAGGCGCATGGTGCCGATGACCCCCTTCAGGAACAGATTGGCGACATAGTACTTTGCAAGCTCACTTCGGCTGAGCTTTGACTTTTCGACGGGCATGAATGCGTCTCACCGCGTTTTGCGAATTTTGAGATCAGACATATAGGTCAAAACCCGCAAGCTCAAGCGGTCAGCCGCGGTTGATACGGACCGGTTGGTTACACCCGGGTTTGCAGGGCACAGGGTCTATTCGTCCTCGTCCTCGGTTTCGACCAGAACGATCGTGCCTGCGTCAACCAGCGTCCGCACGGCGCCGACGATTTGGGTCATTGCCTCTTCGGCTTCGGCCTGTTTGACGCGCCCGCGTTCACCCATTTCTTCGCGCAGGTTATCGGCCATGCGGGCGGAGATGTTCGACAACAGAAACTCAACCGATGCCTTGTCATCATCTGCCGCAGCGCCCGCCAAGGCGGTGATGAGAACCGGTTGTTCAACCTCGCGCAAGACCGCTGGGATATCGCGTGCCTGAATGCGGGTCTGGATATGCGCGAAGGTGAAAATGGATTGACGAACAACGCTGGCGAAATCGGCATCTTCGGCATCCAAAGCATCCAGCAAACCGTCGCGGGTTGCAGCAGCGGATTGGTTCAGGATGGCCCCGACACGCGCGCCCGGGCCATCGCTGAACGCTTGGGCCGGGCGTTGATCCAATTGTGAGGCCAGCGACCACCCGATACGTTCCACCGCTTCGGGTGTGACGCTGGCGGTTTTTGATATCGCGTAAGTTATTCGGCGCGCGACCGGGCCGGGCAGGTGACCCAGCAGCTGCGCTGCCTGCGCCGTATCGAGCTTGGACAGCATCACTGCGGCCACCTCGGTGCTTTCGGCTTGCGCCATGCCTGCCAGTTCTTCGGTTGGGATTTCCCGCAACCGCTGCCAAGGGTCCCCGATCTGCCGAACACCGGCGACCTTGCGCAAGCGTGCTGCCGTCGCAGGGGCAATTTTACCGTTTATGGCATCCAACGCGCCTGCCAGCCCGTGGGGAAAGGACAGCCCAATGTTATCAAGCGCATCACCGAATTCTCGCGCAACAGAATCCAGTGTCACGCGATCCACCAAACCCATCTGGCCAAGCTGATGTGTAAGTCTTTCCTGCAGATCGTCTGGCAGTTCCTCCAGCGGGATATCCGCGCCTTCGTTCAGCAACAGCCGCACAACAACGGCCGCTTTTTGCAAACTGCTCAGCGATCTGGGGACGATCTTGGCAGCGTTGCTTTCAGTGCCCGCAGCGGGCGGCGTCGCCCCCGGTGCCATTTGTATCAGTGCGTTTGTATCCTGCATGTGCCTGCCGAGCCGTAGTCAGTTCCACAGGCAGAATAGCAAGTGTCGGGTAAAGAAAGGCTGAAGCCCAATGCACTAAAACAAGCGCATCGCCAGCCCCGGCTGATGTTTTTGCATATCCGGGATGCTGGCGATGTGCCGCTGTTCAAAGGCTTTAGTAGCTGTACGTCAGCCCGGTCCGGATGGCTTCGCGCAATGAGGCCTCGGCCCAGGTGCCTTCGCCGCCGCGGGCCTTGATCTCGCGCCACTGTTCAATGGCCAGATCGGTTTTGCCCTCGGCTACGAAACCCTGCCCCATATAGCTGCGGGCCAGAATGTTGTCAGGGTTGACATCAATGGCTTTTTCATAGAACAGGTTCGCCAGCTCAAGCTCACCCATCTTGCGGTAGGTGAAGCCCCAGTAGGTCTGAACACGATCGTCGCGCTGATCCATGATGCGCAGGATACCCTGAGCGTTTTTGTACTGGCCGTCATAGGCCAGCTCACGAACCGCATCGTAAAGCTGATCGTCAGAGAAATTGCTTTTGTTCGGCTTTACGCATTTGCCGGCCGCTTCGTCATACACGCGGCCGAACAGGCACTTCTTAGTTGTGTTCGTGGGTTTTGGCGGATTGCTATCACCGCCAGCGGCATGGACGGCAGGGGCAAAGGCAAAGGCTTGAAACGCGATTGCGGATGCTAGGACAAGGCGCATTATTCTACTCCGTTCTCAGGACTGCTTTTTGAAATCATAGTGTGATCTTCCAAAAAGCTAACACCGGATCGGTCGCATTTATTCACAAACAGGAAAGAATTTCCTCAGCTGTTGATGATTTTCAGGCAGCTTTGGGTTTCCTGGTCCCAGGTCGTGCCTTCGATACAGGACTGGGTTTGCTTGGTATGGGCGCTGCAAGCCAGGCTGGCTGAGGCCATGCAGACAAGTGCGATTGAGTAAAATACGGTTCGGATCATGATCTGTCCTTTTCGCGGAAACATCGCCACCAGACTACCCGATTCCCGTAGATTCACCAAAAGCCCGGCCAGCATCAGGCTAGCCGGGCTTTTTTTTTGAGTTACCGCAGGTGCTTATTCCCCAAACACACGTTCGAAAATCGTATCGACATGTTTGGTGTGATAGCCGAGGTCGAATTTTTCTTCGATTTCCTCGGCGCTCAGCGCAGCGGTGACATCGGCGTCCGCCAGCAATTCTTCTTTGAAGTCGGTCCGATGTTCCCAGACCTTCAGCGCGTTACGCTGAACCATGGCATAGGCGTCTTCACGGCTGACGCCTGCCTGGGTCAGGGCAAGCAGAACACGTTGGCTCATGACCAGTCCGGGGAATTTGTTCATGTTTTCCAGCATGTTTTCCGGGAAGATCAGCATCTTGTCGATCACGCCGGTCAGACGGGCCAGCGCAAAATCCAATGTGATCGTGGCATCGGGGCCGATCATACGCTCGACCGAGGAATGCGAGATATCGCGTTCATGCCACAGCGCCACATTCTCCATTGCCGGGATTACGGCGGCGCGGACCATGCGGGCCAGACCCGTCAGGTTTTCGGTCAGAACAGGATTCTTCTTGTGCGGCATCGCCGACGAGCCTTTTTGACCCATCGAGAAGAACTCGGCCCCTTCCAGCACCTCGGTCCGCTGCATATGGCGGATCTCGATGGCGATGTTTTCGATACTGCTTGCGATGACGCCCAGCGTGGCAAAAAAGGCTGCATGGCGGTCGCGTGGAATGACCTGCGTGCTGATCGGCTCGGGGACCAGACCCAACTGGTCGCAGACATGTTCTTCGACGCGCGGATCGATATTGGCGAAGGTGCCGACCGCGCCACTGATCGCGCCGGTGGCAACTTCCGCGCGGGCATCGCGCATGCGGGATAAGTTGCGATCCATTTCAGCATAGAAGCGCGCAAAGGTCAGGCCCATGGTGGTGGGTTCCGCATGGATGCCGTGGCTGCGGCCGATGCGGACGGTGTGTTTGTGTTCGATTGCACGGCGCTTCAGGGCCGCCAACAGACTTTCGAGATCCGCGATCAGAATGTCAGCGGCGCGGGTCAGCTGCACGTTCAGGCAGGTGTCCAACACGTCTGATGAGGTCATGCCCTGATGCACAAAACGCGCCTCTTCGCTGCCGACATGTTCAGCCAGATGGGTCAGAAAGGCGATGACGTCGTGTTTGGTGACCGCCTCGATCTCATCAATCCGCGCCACGTCAAATTCCACATCCTTGGCTTTCCACACGGCCTCGGCGTTTTCGCGCGGGATCACGCCCAGATCGGCCATGGCGTCGCAGGCATGGGCCTCAATTTCGTACCAAATGCGGAATTTGGTTTCAGGCGACCAGATGGCGACCATATCGGGGCGGGAATAACGTGGAATCATTGGCAGCATCGCCTTATTGTGATTGGGCAGTGGGTGATGCCGCGGGGTTTAAACCTGCGCAGCCAGCGGAACAAGACGAGAGTACGGATATGAGACGGTTTGCCCTGATTCTAGCGATCTGGCCGGGTGTTTTGGCCGCCAGCGAATTCCGTGCATTGTCAGGTCCCGAAATCCAAGTCGCATTGACGGATCAGAAGCTGGACTATGGAAATGGTGCTTGGCAGACCTTTGAGGCCTCGATGCTGACGCAGTATTTTTCGGGCGAACACAGCGCAGGCCGGTGGGCCGTTCGGGAGGGTCGCTATTGCTCGCTCTGGCCGCCGTCGGATCTGTGGGCCTGTTATGATGTTCAACATAACGGCCAGACGATCCGGTTCATTGATGATGCGGGCAACGCAACGGATGGGGCGTTTGCGGAATGACCCTGCCACGCGAACTGAAGGATTTCGCGGGAACCTGGTCGCTGATGCGGAAAATCCGTGATGACAAGGCCGGGCAGATTGTGCAGGCCGATGGCCATGCTAATCTGGTACCGGATGCCGATGGTCTGATCTATAGCGAAGAGGTGACGGTGCGCATGCCCGGCCAGCCGCCGATGAAGGGCACGCGGCGCTATCTCTGGCAGCCAGATGGCGATCGCATTGCCATTCATTTTGAAGACGGTCGGTATTTTCATGCGCTGAAGCTGGGTGCAACCACCGCGGCCGACCATCATGATTGCCCCCCTGACAGCTATGATGCACATTATGATTTCTCGGGATGGCCGCGCTGGACAGTCCGCTGGACGGTGTCTGGGCCGCGAAAATCCTATGAAATGGAAACCAAATACACGCTGCGATAGCGTAATCATCTTGCAGCAGACGCCCGGAACAGGCATTGCTGCAGGTGCAAACAAGTCCGAATGTGGAGATATGAGATGAACGCAAACGTATTGGCCAACGCATTTGGCCCGCGCGAAGGGACGGCGCTGCGCGTCAAACAGGTGGCTCTGGTTGTTCTGGGCATCGTTGCATTGGCCGTTGCCGCAAAGATCAAAGTGCCGATGTGGCCGGTTCCGATGACAATGGGTACCTTTGCCGTTCTGACCATCGGCACAGCCTATGGGGCACGTCTGGGTCTGGTGACCATGATGGGATATCTGCTGGTCGGCGCTTTGGGCTTTGACGTTTTCGCCGGCTCCTCGGCTGAGAAATTCGGCCTGACCTATATGATGGGTGGCACGGGTGGCTACCTGGTTGGCTATCTGCTGACCACCGTTTTGCTGGGCTCTCTGGCCGCACGCGGCTGGGACCGGTCGGTTGGCAAACTGGCATTCGCACTGCTTTTGGCCAACGTGCTGATCTATGTTCCCGGTCTGCTGTGGCTGGGCCAATTGTATGGTTGGGACAAGCCGATCCTTGAATGGGGTCTGACACCATTCCTGGCAGGGGATGCGATTAAGCTGGCTCTGGCTGCTCTGCTGATCCCTGCGGTTTGGAAACTGGTCGGAAACGCACGCGGCTAACCGCGATTGCCATTTTCAATCTGAATGACCCGCGCCGGAGAGATCCGGCGCGGTTTTTTCGTTTTTGAGATTTTGCATAGCTTACGAAAGCGAGTCGAAACTAGTTGCGTTCGGCCCGATCCCAGATCCGGGCAACCCAGCTTGCAGGTCGAAAGTACTGCCGTATCGCGCGGAGTTTGTGCTTTGACCTGAGCGCCCGCAGAATATGCTGCTTCGGGGGCAGGTGCGGAACCGCGTCGTTATATTGCCCCTTGATCGCGTCCGGCGGGCTCAACGATCCGGCAAAGACGACCACGCGGGTGCCTTTGGGCGGGCGTGTGTCCTTGAAGTAGTTCAGCGGGAAAGTCGGAATGCATTCAATGCGGAAATGGCGAACCCATCCGGTTGGCCAGAACTTCACCCCGTTTGGCGCATTCTTCGTGACGAAATGCTGCTCGAACCGATATTTGTCGGCCACGCCCTGAGGGTCGGCGGCAAAGACATCCTGAAGCGAGGCGAGCGCACCAACCGGCATACGGTAGATTGAGGTCTGCCCCAACCGGTTCAACGGTTTGGCCACGTTGCGCGCCAGAACAACATCGTCCGCATCGCCAAACTCAAAGAAGGGATCCAGCGACCCTGTGATTGCAACATCCAGATCCAGGAACAGAAATGGCCCCTTTAGATCGGCCAGTTCAGCAGCCCAAAGCCTGGATTTCGGCCATTGGCCGATGGTGCGTTCGGGCATGAATCCCGGCATTTCGGGCAGGTCAAAGCATTCAACGCCGGTGTCGACCCCTTCGCGCGTGTCAGTAAACGCGACAAACCGAAACGGCGGCGTGGTGTTGGCACAGACCATCCGGTACAGACGGTTGATTTAGGGGGCACCGTAGCGCGTGCCCCAGTTGATGCAAACGATCTGTTTGTCCATGCGCCCGCCGCTTACTGCCTGATAGAGCGGCCTTGTGGCAGCTATTCCAATCAGTTGTCAATCAGTATGGTCGTAACAAGTGCCGAGCCTTCCAGCGTTCTGTGCACGGGGCATTTGTCGGCAATTTCCAGCAGCCGCTCTTTTTGTTCCTGGGTCAGAGGACCCTGAAGCCGGATTTTGCGATTGAACTGGTCCACTTTGCCTTCATTTGCCAGCCCAGCATCCTGTGCATGAACTTTGTCATGACACACGTCCACACTGATGCCGGTCAGAGGCCACCGTTTGCGTCTTGCATACATGCGAATGGTCATCGACGTGCAGGCCCCAAGCCCGGACGAGACGAACCCATAAGGCGACATTCCGCGATCTGTGCCGCCATATGACACAGGTTCATCCGCCACAGCATGATGGCGCGGCCCGGCCTGAATATCCTGCAAAAACCCACCCGGGTCTGCTTCGGTCACACGAATAACGCCTTCTGGCGCGCCGGGAGGTGGGGCCGGGGGGCGCAGGGGCACATATCGTGACACCCACGCAGCGATCACATCTGCCGCATATTCCGCATCCGCGGCACGGGTGATCAGGTGATCAGCGTCATCAAGCGTCACAAAGCTTTTGGGATGCTTGGCGGCCAGAAAGATGGTGCTGGCGTTGTCGATGCTGACTGTTTCATCCAAGGGTGCATGAAGGATCAGCAAGGCGGCTTTCAACTCTGCCACCGAGGGTGTTAGGGCCGTTTCAGCAATGTCGTCCACAAACGCTTTGCCAATGCGGAACGGTCGACCACCCAGCGAGACCTCGGCGCTGCCTTCTTGCTGTATCTCGGTCAGGGCCTGTTCGAAATGGTGCGAAACATGGCTGGGATCCGCAGGGGCCCCAAGCGTGACCACCGCTTTGACCGATGGGATACCCGCGCGAGCGCGCAGCACAGCGGCTCCCCCAAGTGAATGGCCAATAAGCAGGGCCGGGGCCATGTTTCGGCCAGCCAGATACGTCGCCGCCGCAATCAGGTCTTCGACATTCGATGTGAAAGTGGTGTTGGCAAACTCGCCCTCGGAATGCCCAAGCCCTGTGAAGTCGAACCGAAGCACAGCGATTCCCATCGCCGCCAATCGGGCTGAGATACGGCGCGCGGCAGGGATATCTTTGGAACAGGTGAAGCAATGGGCAAACAGGGCCGTCGCCAGAACCGGACCATCGGGTAAATCCAGCCGAGCGGCAAGTTGGCCGCCATCATGACCGGCAAAGGTGATGCGTTCCGTAGGCATTTCGGCTCCTTCCATTGGGGGCGTTTGCAATATTGCGATCATGCAGGGCCTGCCACAACCTATATGTCAAAGGCGTCACGGTAAGGTGAGGGACTGCCGTAAGGTTGGTGACGGGTTTGTGGTCCGTCATCGAAACCGGAAGATAAGTCATACATTCCGTTTTGTGATGTATAGTCAGTCAAACATTCGTTTTAATTATTTCACATAAAGACCCATCTTCCCGCTATCGAAACCATAGCCGGAGGGAAACATGGTAGATATTACAGCAAAGCCAAATGCACCCTGGGTTGGCATGGAACGGCTGGTCGCACTTATTCTGGCCGTCGTCTTGGGGTTCGCACTGGGCCAGTCCTTGCCACTTAGCGAGAATGAGCACTCTGATACAATCAGCCCGCCCGTCGAAGACTGGCATGGCAACGTGCGGCGGTCGAACTGGCCTGACTAACCGGGTTGCTATAGCCCCATAAGCTGGGCATCAAACGGATATCGCGTCAGGTTCTCATAGCCGTCTTCGGTTATGAGAACCTGATCTTCCAGCTTGATCGAGAAATCGCCGCCCACCTCGCCAACCGCAGCCTCGACACACAAAACCATGCCGGGTTCCAGCGGATAGTCATAAGCGCCTGCAACCGCCTTGTCCGGGTAGGCGACCAGAGGCCATTCATCGCACAGGCCAACGCCGTGCATCAAGCAGCCATATTTCTGGGCCTGAAACTTATCATCCAGCCGGTGCGAATTCGCTGTCAACTCGGGGATCATGACGCCGGGTTTCAGCATCTCCATATTGGTCATGATATGCTCATGGGCATGTTGCATCGCATAGATCATGTCGGCACGCGGTTTCTGATCCCCGATCCACCAAGTGCGTGAAATATCGACGCAAATCCCGTAGGAACCGACCAGATCGGTGTCAAATGCGATGATTTCATTCTGCTGCGTGATCCGGGGGCCGCATTCCTGGAACCAGGGGTTTGTGCGTTGGCCCGACGCCAAGAGGCGCGTCTCGATCCACTCACCACCGCGGCGGATGTTTTCGGCATGCAGAACGGCCCAGATGTCATCTTCGGATGTCTTTCCATCGCCCACATTGGCGCGCGCAAAGGCTTCCATCTCGGCCACGGCGGTTTCACAGGCATGGCTGGCACAGCGCATGGCCAGGATTTCATCGGGTCCTTTGATGGCGCGGGTTTTCTCGGTCAGCTCTTCGCCTTCCATGATCTCGAAACCCTGTGCCTCAAGCGCGCGCAGCCCGTGCAGCATGATTTTGTCGACGGCTAGACGTTTGTTGCCGCCGCCATGTTGCTCGATCAGCACCCGCACCTCGTTCGAGAACACATCGGCGGCCACATCCACCTTGTCGCCACGGTCAAAGTAAAACAGATCTGCGCCAGAGCGCTGTTCGCGGACCAGAGGGTTAAAGGTGGAGAGGAAAGGGGAGTTCTTATAGTCCCAGATCACCATATAGCCATCAGCACACAGCAGGACTGCACGGAATGGGTTGTGGGTGTTCCACAGCTGCATATTGGTGCTGTCGGTTGCGTAGCGGATGTTCAGGGGGTCGAAAATCAGCAAACCACCATAACCGCGATCCACGATGGCCTGGGTTAGGCGTTCCCAGCGAAACGCGCGCATCTGGTCCAGATTGGGCAAGATCAGCCCTGCGGCTGACCATTCGTCAAAGGCCAGCTGCGTGGGCCCGATCTCGATTCTGTCGTTGTCGTTCGGTGTGCCATCGCCCAGCGTTTCGCCGCGGGTTGGGTCGATTTTACGGGTATCCCGATAGTGCTGATTCACAACGCGCCTCCCTCTGTTTGAGGTAATCTTGTTAAGACGGTCGAAAGACGTCGCAGAAGATTGCGACCGCCCGCTTGTCGTTTTTTGACCGACATTCGGGAAATTCAATGATAGCTGGTTTTTATGAGTGTGATCCTGCAAAAGAAAATTCCGTATGATCCGACGGACTTACGTGCCTTACCGGGTATTCAGTCCACGAAAATGCAGGATTGGCTGTATCAGGATGATGCCTTTGCAGCGCAGATGGATAGGCGCGCGGCGCTGCTATATGAACGTCGTGACGATGTGCTGGTGCTTGATCCCCAGGCAGAAGAGGCCGCGCAGGAGTTGTTGGCACTGGTTCTGACAACAGCTTACCCTAGTGCCACTGATCACGTAATTCGGCCTGATGGGGCGCGCGTTGAAATTGATACGGCACGGCCATTGGATACGCTCTGCCTGCTGGTTCAGGAGGATTTTTGCATCCTGCAAAAGCATGGCGACCAGCATGTCCTGACGGGCGCGATTCTGTGCTTTCCGGCCAGCTGGCGCCTGTCGGAAAAGTTCATGCGGCCTTTGGTGGATATTCACATCCCGGTCGACAGCTATGACGACAACATTGCCCGGCGCGTTCAACGCCTGTTCGATGGGATAAAGCCTGACCGCCCACTCTGGCGGTTCAATGCGCTTTGGTATGAAGACCCCGAGCTTTACCAGCCCCGCAGCGCCCGCACACCGCGTGAAAAGCCCGAAGAGGGGACAACCTCGTATCTGCGCAGCGAGCGCCAAACCCTGCTGCGTTTGCCGCGCACCGGGGCGGTTGTGTTTTCGATCCACACCTATGTTTTGGCTGCAAACAGCCTGCCAGAAATGGAAAACCCCGCCTGACGGCGGGGCCTCCAAGGAGGGTCTTCGGTAATTCTGTTACATGCCGAGGACGTTGGCCACGTCGGCAAAGGCATTGCTGGTGTTTAGCGCAACGATGGCAGAGGAAAAGACCAGAACTTGCGTGTTCAGCCGGAAATCTTCACCCCGGATCAGATTGACGGCCGCCATCGAACAGGCGATGGGCATGGAAACGCTGGCGATCACGCCCGTTACACACCAACTGCTGAGCCGCAGGATGTCGCTTGGGCGGTCTTCGTCTTCGGTATTGTCTTGGACCTGCTCAAAAGGTTTGTTTTCGTTTGAGGCCGGCTCCAACGTTTCATCTGCGCGAAACGCGATGCTCAGTAGTTGGTCATCGGTCAGTTGGATCGGGCGGGCAGAGGGGTTCAAGACCGCGATCTGTTCTTTGGGCTCGGGTATATCCACCCCCGCGAACTGACCGGATATCGATTGGAAGATTTGTTTTCGGTCTCGGGATTTTCCGGGCGCCAGGGTGTCAAATGCACTCATGAACTGTTCGAGCGTCAGAACAGTACGCGGCGATAGCCATTCGACCCGACGGGTCGAGCAGATATCGACCATACGATACAGCATTACCGCCAGCATCAGCTCAGAAATCTCAGGATCGTCCAGCACAGGAGAGACCGGTGAGACAGTGATCTGCAACTTGTTCTGCGGGCGTGTGGCGATACGGCGGCGCGGGGCTGATTTCAGCCCCACCACCCGATCCAGGCGGTCATGATGGGTGTCAGCGTTCGCGGTCTCGCGCTTAAGCGTCAGGCGCACCAGATACTGGCTTGAGACGATGCTGGCCTCTGTGTGATTCAGCATCGCTTTACGCTCGATCAGATGACCGTAATCCTCAAGTGTTGTCGCGACGATCGAACCAAACCGTTCGATCGCGCCATCGGCGTCGCCATCGAATTGCAGGCCGCCATGATAACTGCGGTTCTGAGCCACGGGAGTTTCCTTTGTCGCTTTCGTTGCAAATCAAAGGTTAACAACCGTTTTTGGGTAGAATTTGACGAAAAGTGCAAAAAAATCAGAAAACCGGATGATTGATTACGCTTTGGAAACCAATAAAATAAGGGGTTTTTGCGACTGCTATGGCGACATTGTGGCGAAATTGCGCAAATCACGTGTTGAGTGCGTGACTGGGCTATTGATCGATTCGGGCGGCCATGATGGCAATGGATTGCTGGTAAACCGTGGCCGCATTCCACTGTTCGATAACCGCGAAATTGGGTTGCCCCGGCTGATATCCGCGCCCCGGTTTCCACCCTTTTTTGCGCAGGAAATTGGCGGTTGAGGCCATAGCATCTGTCAGGTTGTAAAAATCCACGCGGCGGTCTCCGGTAGCATCCACGCCATATTTCAGTGCATTGCCCGGGAGGAACTGGGTATGGCCCAGTTCGCCATGTTTTGCCCCTTTTGTCGCCATGGTGATACTGCCC
This sequence comes from Ruegeria sp. YTSA168, assembly GCF_059610045.1. NCBI lineage: Bacteria > Pseudomonadati > Pseudomonadota > Alphaproteobacteria > Rhodobacterales > Roseobacteraceae > Ruegeria > Ruegeria sp. YTSA168. Next base: position 357,573 of record NZ_JBXWMW010000003.1, on the reverse strand, counting down.
TGATCGACCAGTTTGAGCGCCCCAATTGCATGCGGAACAAAGAACTCGGATCGGCGACAATCATAGGCCAGAGTGGTTATTGCTGACACAACCTGACTGTCGCCCATAAAATTTCCAAAGCCGGTTTCCATGCCATGAATGGCAATCAGAACCCCGGCTGGCACGCCATATTGCTGTTCAAGCGCGGCGTAGAACTGTGGGTTCCGGGCTTTGCGCTTGCGTCCTTGGGCGACAATCGTATCTGCGCCGCGCACGCGCATGAACTTGTCCAGCGAGTATCTGAAACTCTTCTGGTTTCGGTCCGCGGCGATCGTTCTGGTGGCATATTGCGTCTGGGCCAGCGCTTGAAGGCCCTTTTTTTTCACACCTGCCTTACGGGCTTGTTTGGCGAAATCGGCCTTCCAGGCCTCGAACCCTGCACTTGAGTTCCCGCAAGGTGCCGCAGTGCCAAGTGTTGGCATGATCAGGGCAAAGGAAATCAACAATATACGCAACATTGGGGGCAATCCGATATGGCTGTGGTGTCTAGAGCGTAGATGGTCCGCAGGATTTCGCAATGTAATTTGCAAAGGCCGAACTCGCTGGTACTTCTTAAACTTTCGAACCGTTCCTCGAAAGCTTTGGGTCCACGCAAATCTGCGCCGGTAGTGTGTTCGAAACCTTTGATCGACGAAACTATGGCTGGGAAGCGAGAAAAGGTGGTATCGGATGACATGCGATCTCTCCTACCCGGATGGTGCGGGTTTCGAAGATCGGAAAAAACGAAACAAGGGCGCCCGTATGGACGCCCTTGCAGATGTAACCCTGTGACGGATCAGCAGCTGTAGTACATACCGTACTCAACCGGGTGCGGCGTGTGCTCGTAGGTTTCGACCTCTTCCATCTTCAATGCGATGTAGCCGTCGATCTGGTCTTTGGTGAACACGTCGCCCTGCAGCAGGAAGTCGTGATCCGATGCGAGTGCTTCCAGAGCTTCACGCAGCGAGCCGCAAACGGTTGGGATGTCGGCCAGCTCTTCGGCAGGCAGATCATACAGGTTCTTGTCCATGGCTTCGCCTGGATCGATCTTGTTCTTGATGCCGTCCAGACCAGCCATCAGCAGCGCTGCAAACGCCAGGTAGGGGTTTGCGGCCGGGTCAGGGAAGCGAGCCTCGACGCGCTTGGCTTTCGGGCTTTCCGTCCACGGAATACGGACACAACCCGAACGGTTACGGGCCGAATAAGCGCGCAGAACAGGGGCTTCGAAACCGGGGATCAGGCGCTTGTAGCTGTTGGTCGCCGGGTTGGTGAAGGCGTTCAGGGTCTTGGCGTGCTTCAGGATGCCGCCGATAAAATACAACGCCTCATCCGAGAGATCAGCGTATTTGTCGCCCGCAAACAGCGGCTTGCCGTCTTTCCAGATCGACATGTTCACATGCATGCCGGTGCCGTTGTCGCCTGCGATCGGCTTCGGCATGAAGGTTGCCGATTTACCGTAGGCGTGGGCGACGTTGTGGATGACGTACTTGTACTTCTGAAGCTCGTCGGCTTGCTTGGTCAGGCTGTCAAAGATTAGGCCCAACTCGTGCTGGCACGAGGCAACCTCGTGGTGGTGCTTGTCGACCTTCATGCCCAGACGTTTCATGGTCGACAGCATTTCCGAACGCAGGTCCTGGCTTTCGTCTACCGGATTGACCGGGAAGTAACCGCCCTTAACGCCAGGACGATGGCCCATGTTGCCCATTTCGTATTCGGTGTCCGTGTTCCACGACGCGTCTGTGGCATCCACTTCGTAGGACACCTTGTTGATGCTGTTCGAAAAGCGGACATCGTCAAACAGAAAGAATTCGGCCTCGGGCCCCATATAGGCAACGTCACCGATACCCGATGCTTTCAGGTAGGCTTCGGCTTTCTGGGCCGTGCCGCGCGGATCACGCTCGTAGGCTTCGCCAGTATCGGGCTCAACAACCGAGCAGTGCACACAGATGGTCTTTTCGGCATAGAACGGATCGACATAGGCGCTGTTGGTATCGGGCATAAGTTTCATGTCAGATGCTTCGATTGATTTCCAGCCCGCGATGGATGACCCGTCGAACATGAAGCCTTCTTCGAGGAAGTCTTCGTCAACCTGATCGGCCATAATGGTCACGTGCTGAAGTTTGCCGCGCGGGTCGGTAAAGCGGATGTCGACATATTCTGCGTCTTCATCGCGGATCAGCTGAAGAACTGCGTCCTTGCTCATTCTTTTGTTTCCTCTGGTTTGAAGATGGGTGTGTTACAGCGCGTCCGAGCCGGTTTCGCCGGTACGGATGCGGATGGCTTGCTCAACGGGCGAAACAAAGATTTTACCGTCGCCTATCTTGTCGGTTTTTGCGGCCGAAACGATGGATTCGATGGCTGCATCAACCTGATCGTCGTCCAGCACCACCTCGACCTTCACCTTGGGCAGGAAGTCGACCACATATTCAGCACCACGGTACAGTTCCGTGTGACCTTTCTGGCGGCCAAAGCCCTTAACCTCGATCACGCTGAGGCCCTGGACGCCAACGTCCTGCAATGCCTCTTTCACTTCGTCCAGTTTGAACGGCTTGATGATCGCTTCGATCTTTTTCATCCCGGCTCACCTCGCATGGTTGTCAGAACCGCAGTGATCACGTCTAAATCAGGGGGGCAATGTGATTGCGGATTTGGCCTGTGCTGGATGAAGTGAAATCTAGGCATAGGTTATATTTTGCGCATGTTGCACAAAAAATAATCGAAATTGAATCGCGCGAGGGTTCGGGATGGTGGAATTGCTGACAGCGGCGCAAATGAGGGCGGTTGAGCAGTCGGCTATCGAGTCCGGTAAAGTCACCGGACTGGAATTGATGGAGCGCGCCGGACAGGGCGTTGTTGAGGCGATCTTCGAGGAATGGCCGGAGTTGAAGGATCGAGGAGCCAGCCCGTCGCCATCGGGTGTTCGAACCGATGGCGCAAACGATCAAGACCGCTCCCCGAGATATTTGGGGCCAGATGAAGGGGATCCCCTGCGTGCGGTGGTTCTGTGCGGGCCGGGGAACAATGGCGGTGACGGGTTTGTGGTCGCGCGGTTGCTGAAGGAGCGGGGTTGGGAAGTTGAGGTATTTCTGTATGGCGATCCAGAGAAGCTGCCGTCGGATGCACGGGTGAATTACAAGCGGTGGGCAAGTATCGGAGAAGTGTACCCCCCATCAGAGTTACCAGCTCATACACGCCTTAAGTTGATCGATGTTTTTGCTAAGTCGGAAGTTCCAACGGTGATCGTTGATGCTGTGTTCGGTACGGGGCTGTCAAAGCCGCTGCCAAACAACATTTTTGAGTTCGATATGCTTATGCAAAACCTGATGTCACATGAGAACATCAAACGCGTGGCCGTCGATGTTCCTTCGGGTCTATGTTCGGATAGCGGAAAGCAAATTGGACACAGCTATAGCGCAGAATTGGTTGTTTCGTTTCAGGCTTTGAAGGTTGGTCATTTTCTTGGAATGGGGCCTGATCTTTGCGGAAAAGCGGTCGTTAGATCTATCGGCCTTGGAAGCTGCGAACTGTCTGAAAGCGATTCATATCTGGTGCAGTTGACCCAAGTCGATGCGAAGGCGGACGGTTACGTTTCTTCGGACCCGCGAGAACTCGTCAAGTTTGTGTTGTCACACAAATACACCCACGGCCACGCTCTAGTCCTCTCCGGCGGGCCCGGCAAAACCGGAGCGGCACGGTTGGCGGCGCGGGGGGCTTTGCGGATCGGGGCGGGGTTGGTGACGCTGGGCGTTCCTCCATCGGCGCAGATGGAGGTTGCGGCGCAGGTGACAGCCATCATGTTGCAGCGGATTGACGATGCAAACGGCTTGTCCGAGCTGTTGCAGGACGAGCGGCTAAACGCTTTATGCCTTGGTCCCGGTTTGGGGCTGGAGCGTGCGCGCGAACTTGTGCCGCTTGCCTTGGAAGCCGGGCGCGCAACGGTTTTGGACGCGGATGCTTTGACCACTTTTGCGGATGACCCTTCGACGTTGTTAACCCAGCTGCACGAGAACTGCGTGCTGACGCCACACGGGGGCGAGTTCGCGCGTTTGTTTCCGGACATCTCGGACAAACTAAACGCTGTGCCAACCAAAGGCCCGGCCTATTCCAAGGTTGATGCGACGCGAGAGGCTGCCAAACGGGCAGGGTGCGTTGTGCTGTTCAAAGGGCCAGACACGGTGATTGCCGACCCGAACGGGCGATGCTCGATCAATGCCGCAGTTTACGAGCGCGCGGCCCCTTGGCTGGCAACAGCGGGGTCGGGCGATGTACTGGCCGGGTTTATCGCTGGTTTGCTTGCGCGCGGTTTTGGCCCAATGCAGGCCGCAGAAAGCGCGGCCTGGCTGCATGTGGAGTGTGCCCGACAGTTTGGGCCAGGTCTGATCGCCGAAGACTTGCCAGAACAACTTCCTGCCGTGTTCCGGGCGCTGGAAATGTAACGACGATCAGCGGGTTTTCGCCGAGAACACTGAGAAATTGCACGTTCACAGTGCAGCTGACGGCAGAGCGCTGCTCTGGGAATTGCAAGACACGAGGCGAAGGTGCAAACGTGCCCTGGTGGATCAAAAGATACGCCACGCAATTCCTAGTTTATGATCAAAACAATAATGACGCCCACCTATGTGGGATTAGGCAGCTGAATCGACGGCGGGCGATCCGGAAACCCCATCACAGGAAACACATGTTTTTGTGATTGTCTGGGCAGTACCAGAACCTAAGCCATTGATGGTGATTGATATGAACTCTTATTTCAAACCAACGTCCGCTGCGGCCCTTGTGGTCACAGCCACTGCCACCTCGGCAATCGCCGAATTGAAGTATGAAAACAACAGTGGCGGCTATGTCGAACTGTACGGTCAGTTCAACCCGGCGCTTATCTCAGTCGATGATGGGCAGGAAACCGAAACCCGCGTGCTGGACAATGATCTGTCCAACAGCCGGGTTGGCCTGCGTCTGATGCAGCCCTTTGGGACCAACGAATTCATGTTCCGGTTTGAAACCGCGCTGGGCCTGCCAAATTCTGCCGAAGCAGATCAGTTTGGCACCAACTCGGAAGGTTGGTCACGCGAAGATATCCGGCATGTGGATTTTGCGCTGAAGGGCGGCTGGGGTAAATTCTCGGCTGGACAGGGCAGTATGGTTTCTGATGGCGCGTCCGAGGTGGACCTGTCCTATGTTGGAACTGCCCTCTACTCGTTCACGAATGATGAAAACTCGAGCTTCTTCTATCGGGGCACCGATGGTGTTCTGAGCGACATTACCGTCGGCGATTCGAGCAGCAACTTTGACGGCTCGCGCCGTGGCCGCGTTCGGTATGATACGCCCAGTTTCAACGGATTTTCGGCAGGTATCGCATATGGTCAGAACATCCTGTCCAGCAGCGATGATGATGACTATTTCGACGTGGGTGTGAATTATGAGAATACGCTCGCCGGTGGTATCGAGCTTGCGGCGGGCTTGGCTTATGCGGTTCGGTCGCGCGATGACAATTCAGGGGATCGCAAGGATACCATCGGGTCAGCCTCGATTCTGTTGCCCAGCGGGTTTGGCTTTACCTTTGCGGCCGGTACCCGAGACGATGAACGCAGCGGGTCGTCAGACCCCAGCTTCTGGTATGGGAAGCTGTCTTATGAAGGCGATTGGATCGCCTGGGGAAAGACCGGTGTAGGCATCGACTACTATGATGGTTCAGATTTTGAAACCGACGGCTCCAGCACCGAATCCTGGGGGATCGCCTTGGTGCAGCGGATCGACAGCATCAACACGGATGCTTACCTAAAATACCGCAGTCACGACTTTGACGATGGTACATCGTTTGACAAAAACGAGGCCTGGGTATTGGGCGCACGTTGGAGGTTTTGATTTAATCACCCCACGTGGATTTGAAGCGCCCCGGTCAGATCCGGGGCGTTTTTTGAACGGATGCAGCGCAAATGAAGCGTGTTCCGGCCTTTGCCCCCTTGCACGCGGGCGGCTGTGCAAATAGAAGGCGTCAAATTTGCCCGGCGCGCCCGTGTTGCGCGCCCCGAATCCTATGGGGACTACCACAATGCAGGTTACCGAGACGCTGAACGAAGGTCTGAAACGCGGCTACAACATCGTTGTGACCGCAGCCGAACTGGACGACAAGGTCAACGAAAAACTGACCGAAGCGCAGCCCGAAGTCGAGATGAAGGGGTTCCGCAAAGGCAAGGTGCCGATGGCGCTGCTGAAAAAGCAGTTTGGCCAGCGTCTGTTGGGCGAAGCCATGCAGGAAACCATCGACGGTGCGATGAACAAGCACTTTGAAGACAGTGGCGACCGTCCTGCGTTGCAGCCCGAGGTAAAGATGACCAATGAGGACTGGAAAGAAGGCGACGACGTCGAAGTTGCGATGTCTTACGAAGCCCTGCCCGAGATCCCAGAGGTTGATCTGAAATCAGTTGAGCTGGAAAAGCTGGTTGTCAAAGCTGATGACGCAGCCGTCGAAGAAGCGCTGAACAACCTGGCTGAAACCGCGCAGGACTTCAAAGCGCGCCGCAAGGGTTCGAAAGCCAAGGACGGCGATCAGATCGTGTTCGACTTTGTCGGTAAGGTCGATGGCGAAGAGTTCGAAGGTGGCTCGGCCGAGGATTACCCGCTGGTTCTGGGCTCGAACAGCTTTATCCCCGGCTTTGAAGAGCAGCTGGTTGGCGTGAAGGCCGAAGAAGAAAAGGACGTGAACGTCACTTTCCCGGAAGAATACGGTGCGGAGCACCTGGCCGGAAAAGATGCGGTTTTCAGCTGCACAATCAAAGAAGTGAAAGAACCGGTTGCCGCTGAGCTGAATGACGAGCTGGCCAAGAAATTCGGTGCCGAAGATCTGGAAGCCCTGAAAGGTCAGATTTCTGAGCGTCTGGAAGCTGAATATGCTGGCGCTTCGCGCGCTGTTATGAAACGCGGCCTGCTGGATGTGCTGGACGAGAAAGTCTCGTTTGACCTGCCCCCGTCCTTGGTTGAGGCCGAGGCCAAGCAGATCGCGCATCAGTTGTTCCACGAAGAAAACCCCGACGTCGAAGGCCACGACCACGGTGAGATTGAACCGACCGACGAACACAACAAGCTGGCCGAGCGCCGTGTGCGTCTGGGTCTGTTGCTGGCCGAACTGGGCCAGAAGGCCGAGGTTGAAGTGACCGACGCTGAGATGACTCAAGCCATCATGAACCAGGCGCGTCAGTACCCGGGTCAGGAACGCCAGTTCTTTGAGTTCGTGCAGCAGAATGCTCAGATGCAGCAGCAGCTACGCGCGCCGATCTTCGAGGACAAGGTTGTCGACTATGTGTTCGAACTGGCCACAGTTGCGGACAAGGAAGTCAGTAAGGACGATCTGCAAAAGGCCGTTGAGGCACTGGAAGAGGAATAATCCTCTTTCCCCCTTTGTGGGGGCTAAAATAGAGCGGAGCCGCCTCTGCACAGGGCGGCTCCGCGTGGGTGGCTTTTGTATTATGAGGTGAGGGGGTCAGGCCTCATGAGCAAAAGCACGGGGGGTATGTAGCAGAGCGTTTCTTTGCTCTGGCGTGAAGGTATCGGTCAGCGTCTCGATCAACCGAAGAACATCCTGACGTTCTTCTTCGGTGCGCGCTGCGCTCATCTGCTCGACAAAGTACTTCTCAAGATCAGTGAGCGGTTTGTGGTCGCGGTTCGCAGGCTGTTTCTCGACCAGTTTTTTCGAGTTGAACAGCGCCAGCGCTTCTTCTTCTTCAAGGAACACATTCTCGCGGATCCCGGCGAAGTCGCGAATGCCCTGGATGCGTTCGTCTGTACAATCCAGCAGCGCGGCCAGCGCCGACACTTTGCCCATTGGAACGGTCTTTCCCACATAGTCGTAAGGTGCACAGTTCGAGCGTTTCAGAACCCGATCCATGACTGGATCAATGACGGTGATAATGTCATCCATACCGGCATTTTTGGCGTATTCGAGTGAGCCAATCATCAGTTCGCAGGTAGCGTAAGAAACCGAGTTCTTCTCTTTCCCGCGGCTGAGCCGTTGCGTGTCGACGCAGAAGCGGGTGGATTCCCACATTCTTGCGCTGCGGATCGGTGCTTCGCCGTCGAGAATGGCCGAGAAGACGTCAGCCAGCATGTGAGGTCCGGTGGTCTGTAGGGCACGCACGGCTGCGACGACATTCCCCCCGTCGTCGAGTCCGATTACATATGCCGGGTCCAGATGATCAAATTCGTCGATCTCTTTTCCATCTTCGATATTTACATCCCAGCCGAGGCGTCCGCCAAAAACGCGTGCACGCAGCTGGAACATTTCGTCGAGAACTTCGCCGAACAGGTGTCTGTTCAGCCCATCAACAACAACAATCATTTTTTCCCCCTTCGAGTGGTTGTTCGGTAAACTAGACGTTACCGTTTTGCTGGGGGTTTTCTATTGGGGGTTTCCCGTATTTTGACGGAATTTTGGGTTTTTTGTGTCTAACTAGGCGTAATCAGACCAATGGCTATAGCCCGACCAACCGCTTGCGGCGTGGTCAAAGCGCTCAGCTTTTCGCGGCTGGAGCGCAGGTGCACTTCGACAGTGCGGTGCGAGATTGACAGAATATCGCCGATATCTTGTTGTGATTTGCCTGCTGCAACCCATTGCAGGATCTCGACCTCGCGGGTTGAGAGATTGGGGTGGTAGAGCGCGCTAGTGAGTTCGTCGGATGACACGACATGGTCGTGAATATGGACTGCCATGGATTGCAGGTCGCCGATCACATGGGTGTAGAGCTTGCGCCACTCGTCCTTGCTGCAGTCGCGCGAGGCGCTCAGCAGCCCTATATCCCCGAACGGCCCGCGTACCGGTATCGTAACGCCTTGGTTTGATATGCCAAATTCACTGGCATCATTGAACATGCGCTGGAATTCAGGGCCACGTTCCAAGCGGCTCCAATCCACGGGCGCGATACTGCGGCGGGCCATGTGGATTGTCGGGTCGATCATGATCAACCCCTGGTTCTGGTAATGTTCGGTCCAGGCATCATCATAGGTTACGAAGCCCGCAACTGTACCAGACGCAGGATTCATGCCTGCATAGGCGGCATGATCCATATCATGCTTTTCGCACACTTGTTTGAGAAACTCGGTGTACCGAGTTTCTGCATCCGGCAGAGTGCTCAGATCAACAATTTCCATGCGGCGTCTACCAACTGCGGCCCATCCCACAGGTCCGATGGTGTTGTCGGACCAGTAGTAAACTTAGAGCGGAACCCAAATTACCTCACCAAGAAAACACAACATACTTTTGGGAATATGACAAGGCGAGGTGCCAATTGTCTGCACATTTGAGTATAACTTGCGTAGACTAGAACATTTTTATCACTATCACCAAATTTCCAAACCACAGGCCGTGTTCGGGATTTGGAACGGTGTCAGGGTGCCGATTTTAAGCCGGTTTCAACCAGCATTCCGCGCGCTTTCGCTTCGGGATAAAAGCCTTTTGCGTACAGGAAAATCGCCCGTTTCTGGTCGCCATCGGACAGTAGCCACGCGCCCCGCAGGTACTTTCCTGCGAACTCCAGATTGGTATCCGCATCCAGAAGACCCTGAGCGTTGCCCTGATAGCCCATTGAGCGCGCTGTGGCCGGCAGGATCTGCAACAGGCCGTAATAGGGCCGGTTCACGGCCCAGGGCCTGTGCGTGCTTTCACGGATTGCCAGCTTATGCACCAGATCGCGAGGCAGCTCGTAATAATCGGCCCATTTGTTGATCGATGCGCGCAGTTCTGGCGTCTCATTGGGGTAGAGCGGAGGATCGAATGCTTCGGTGTCGTTGCGCGATACCTCGGCGCCGCTACACGCACTGAGGGCCGAGATTGCGATCAACGTGATGAGGCCACGACGGGAGAAGATTGCCATTAATGTACTCCAAACTCAGAAACGCGATGATATGGATCGCATTGGGTGTCGCAACCGTATCGGCGAATTTGGGCTGAATTTTGCTGGTTGGAAACAAAAAAGGGCCGCGCGGAAGGCGCAGCCCTTTGATGCGTTCAGCGTGGCCTGATCAGGCTTTTGCGTCGTCTTCTTCAGCAGCGGGTGCTGCGTCAGATGCTAGGTCGTCATCATCCGATGCGGCCGAGCCGATATCGTCGAACAATTCGGCGATTTCGAATTCAGCAGCGGCTTCTTCTTCAGCGGCCAGTTCCTGAATCGATTTGCCCGAAGCTTGCAGTTCGGCTTCTTCTTCCGAACGGGCAACGTTCATCTTGATCTCGACTTCAACCTCAGGATGCAGTTTGACTGCGACCGAGTGCAGACCCAGTTCCTTGATCGGAGCGATCAGGGCAATCTGTTTCTTGTCGACAGTGAAGCCAGCCTCAGTCGCGGCGTCGGCGGCGTCACGCGGGGTGACCGAGCCGTACAGCGCGCCAGCATCCGATGCCGAGCGAATCACGATGAACTGCTGACCGTCCAGCTTTTCAGCCAGTGCTTCAGCTTCTTTCTTGGTTTCCAGGTTGTGCGCTTCAAGCTGCGCCTTGCGGGCTTCGAACGACGCGATGTTGGCGTTTGATGCGCTCAGGGCTTTGCCTTGGGGCAGCAGGAAGTTGCGGGCGTAACCGGACTTGACGTCAACGACGTCGCCCATCTGACCCAGTTTCGCAACGCGTTCCAGAAGGATAACTTGCATGTCAATCTCTCCTTACTTCACGGCGTAGGGCAGCAGGGCGAGGAAGCGGGCGCGCTTGATAGCACGGGCCAGTTCACGCTGCTTTTTTGCCGAAACGGCGGTGATGCGCGAAGGTACGATCTTGCCACGCTCAGAGATGTAGCGCTGCAGAAGACGAGTGTCTTTGTAGTCGATTTTCGGCGCGTTCTCACCCGAGAACGGGCAGACCTTGCGGCGGCGGAAAAATGGTTTTGCGGCCATGGTTTATGTCCTTTCGTCAGGCGTTGATCAACGGCGCTCGCGGCGGCCTTCGCGCTCATCGCGCTTTTGCATCTGGACCGAGGGGCCCTCGGCATGCTCGTCGACCTTGATGGTCAGAACGCGCATTACGTCATCATGCAGGCGCATCAGGCGCTCCATTTCCTGAACGGCGCCGGCGGGGGCGTCGGTCTTCAGGAAAGAGTAGTGACCCTTGCGGTTCTTGTTGATCTTGTAGGCCATTGTCTTAACGCCCCAGTACTCGCTGTCGATGACGTTGCCGCCATTGTCAGCCAGAACGGTGCCGAAGTGTTCGACAAGGCTTTCTGCCTGCGCGTTGGACAGATCCTGACGCGCGATCATTACATGCTCATACAGTGGCATGTTCACTCCTGTTTATATCAAGGCGCATTTCAAAGGCGGGGCCATCTGGTCCTTCGCGACCCTGCCACGAGAGGCTGCGCGATTCATGCTTAGTGCGAAGGATGGCCCCGTATACACGTTTCCGCGTGCGGGGCAAGGCCTGCCTTAGGTGCCTTGGTGAAGCCGCCCAAATTCCTTTGCTGTGCCCAATTCCTGACGCTTTTCGGCTCAAAGTTGTTTACCAAGCCGGGGAGGACCCGGAAAGCAAAGCCGAGTAAAGGCGACCTATTCAGGGTGAACATGTTATGACCGCGATGAACACAAATACACTTGCCAAGCAGACATCCGGCGCAAGCTTTGAGCATTCGGTACCGGTAAAGATCGCGTTCAAGGCGAATTGGCAGGCGCGGGTCATTCTGGCCCGCGTTGTGGGCGCGTTTCTGATTGTTTCGGCCTTCTCCATGTGGCTGATGCCAGGGTCAGTGATTGGCGCCGAGGTCTGGCCGATCAAGCTGGCCGCATCCATGTTGTTCCTGATTGTCGGGGTCAGCCTGTTGACGATCGAATTGATGGACCCACGTCCAGACGCCTATTTTGATCCAATCCGTCGCGAAGTGCGCATTCTGCAAAAGAATGAAAACGGTCGCCCACAGACCGTGCTGCGCCGCAGCTATGATACCCTGGGCGGAGCTCGTTTCGACGACGATGAAGTGGAACTCTATGACGTCGACGGTAGTCTTTTGATGAAGCTGCCCCTGCAATCGGCGGATGTTAGCCGAGCGCTCAAAGCGCAATTGAGCCAAACAGTAACAATTTTCGCCTGATTTTTATTCTGTTCAAAAAGGCACAGAGTTTGTGAATCAAAACTACTTGTGTGCCGCCCTTAGGCGGCACATTTTTGTTTCCGAGCAAACGTACTAGTTTGCATAGTGTTCACAAACCCGGAGACTGTCATGAAATCCACACTTCTTGCCGCCGCGATTGCACTGTCGGCGACCTCAGCGTTCGCCAGTGCCGAGAAATATGTTCTGGATCCAAGCCACAGCCAAGTGATCTTTAGCTATAACCACCTGGGCTTCTCGACCACCTATGGCATGTTCTCGGGCTTTGAGGGCGAGATCATGTTTGATCAGGAAAACCCTGCTGCCTCGACTGTGTCGGTATCCATGCCTGTGATGTCGATGTTCACTGGATGGGAAGCGCGGTCGGATCACTTCATGACCGAAGATTTCTTTGGAGCCTCCGAGGGCGACATGGTCACCTTTGCCTCGACTGGTATTGAAATCACCGGGGATGACACTGCAAACATCACCGGCGACCTGACTATGAACGGTGTCACCAAATCGGTTGTTCTGGATGCAAAGCTGAACAAAGTGGATCAGCACCCAATGGCAAACAAGCCATGGGCAGGTTTCAACGCGACCACAACGCTCGTTCGCAGTGAGTTCGATCTGGGCCAGTTCGCCCCGTTCGTCAGCGATGAAGTGGAGGTTCAGATCTCGGTCGAAGCACAGAAAGCCGACTAAGATCTGATCTAACTTTGGAAACGAAACCGCCGGCGGCTTTGCCCCGGCGGTTTTTTTACTGCCTTATTCGCCCCGGATCGCAGTCATTTCAATCGCTACCGATACGGCAAAGGCCAGTGAATCTTCGGCTGGCATCGTCGCGCCGATATCGAAATCGAGACGGTTTAGCTCCAGCCGCCCTGAAACGGTAGCCGTGTTGTCCTGAAGTTCCAGGTCGAACGGCAAGACCACATCCATCGTTTTATCCCGAATGGTCAGTGGGCCGCGTGCCTCGTACCCGGTTTCGGTTTTATACAGGTCGGCTGCAAAACGCGCGGTTGGAAACTGGCTACTGTCAAAGAAATCGGCGCCCATCGCCTGATCCGTGACTGTTCCAAGGGTAAGCGATCCGATGGATACATTTACATCAACAGATCCCGCCAGGCCGGGTTCAGATGGGTCCTCAAAGGTAATGGCTGCTGTCCAATCCGCGAAACTGCCGGTGACCGGGCTGCCCAGCTGAGTGATCGTGATCGACAAACTGCCTTCCTGCACCTGCCAATCCGATTGCACCTCGGCCAGCTCGGTTGTGTCGGTATGTGCGTTGGAGTGATCCGCAAAGATGCCCATCATCCCCCCCCCGATCAGAACCGCGCCCCAGACGCAAAGCGCTGCGAAGGCGGGCAGGATGGAATGGTGCTGGGCCGGAGGCTCCGGGGCACCTGATTTGCCGGGCAACATCCGACGCAGGGTGCTGTCCTTATCAACCACATGGTGTTTCAAAGCGCCCATGATGTGCAGCGCCAAAGACCCTGCCAGAACCCAGATGAACAGCCAGTGTAGCCCGGCCGTTACCTCGGCCAGATAGGGTGATTTGGGGACATAGGGAAGATTTTGGCCAAAGGGCCAGAAGATCGGAGCAAACCCTTCGGCAGCGGCGTGATGTATCCAGCCCGTCAGCGGGACAAGAACCAGAGAGGCATAGAGCATCCAATGCACCGTCTCGGCGGCGAAGGCTTCGGGCCTGTTTTCGGCATTGAGCAGCCCGGGTTTGGTTTGCGAGACGGCCCAGAGGATGCGCCCCAGAGCGACAAAGAACACCGCGATCCCAATGGTCTTATGAATTGAGAACAACTGAGCAGCGCGGGCGATATCCTCTTCGGTAGTCGGGATAGCGGGATCGTAGATCGCATGGGCAAGTTGGTTGGCGAACCATCCCAAGGGAAGTGCTGTGAAAATCAGCAATGCTGTCAGCCAGTGAAAGGCTTTTGTGACGCTGCCATAGCTGGAGAAAGTGTTGCGTGCGGACATCGAACAGGGGCTCCGGATTAGGTTAGCTGCGTCCAACCTAAAGCCACAGCGTGCGCGCGCAAGTGACAGCTTGCGCACATTCATGGTGCCGTTATGCACCCTACTTGTGCCGCGCCGCGTGTCAGTTTACACCCCGCCGCAACCTAACGTCATCCATGAGGTTGCAATGACACGCGCGTTCGTTTTCCCGGGGCAGGGTGCCCAGACCATCGGAATGGGCAAAGCACTGGCCGAAGCCTATCCGGCCGCCCAAGCCGTTTTTGATGAGGTCGACGACGCGCTGGGCGAAAAGCTGAGCCATCTGATCTGGGAAGGCGACATTGCCGAGCTTACGCTGACCCAGAACGCGCAGCCCGCGCTTATGGCCACTTCGCTGGCCGCAATGCGCGCGTTGGAGGCTGAGGGTGTCGCTGTCACCGACGCGGCCTTTGTTGCGGGGCATTCGCTGGGCGAATACTCGGCGCTGGCGGCGGCGGGCGCTTTGTCGGTCGCCGATACCGCGCGCCTTTTGCGTAAGCGCGGTCAGGCGATGCAAAGCGCCGTTCCCGTCGGCGAAGGCGCGATGGCGGCGATCCTTGGTCTTGATCTGGATGGCGTGCGTTCAGTGGCTGAAGAAGCGGCACAAGGTGATGTTTGCCAAGCTGCCAATGACAATGACCCGACACAGGTTGTTGTCTCTGGTGCCAAGGCGGCGGTTGAGCGAGCGGCAGAGATTGCGAAAGAAAAGGGCGCAAAACGCGCGATTTTGTTGCCTGTAAGTGCTCCATTTCACTGTGCGCTGATGCAACCTGCTGCAGATGTAATGGCAGAGGCCCTGGCGGCGGTCGAGATCAAAGCTCCGGCAGTGCCTCTGGTCGCCAATGTGCGCGCCGAGGCGGTCTCGGACCCTGATCTGATCCGGCAGTTGCTGGTCGAACAGGTCACCGGTTCCGTGCGCTGGCGTGAAAGCGTGCAGTATATGGCGGCGCAAGGGGTGACCGAAACTTGGGAGATCGGTGCAGGCAAAGCGCTGTCCGGCATGGTGCGCAAAATCAACCGCGACATAGCCGGCAAGGCGGTCGGCACACCTGACGATGTCCAGAAGGCCATTGGCACCGAATCGTAAGCATAGAATGCGCCCGCAAGGGCGCCTCACGAGGAAAACAGAATGTTTGATTTGACTGGTAAGAATGCGCTGATCACGGGCGCGTCAGGCGGGATCGGAGGCTACATTGCGCGCGCGCTGCATGGTGCGGGCGCTACGGTTGGCCTGTCCGGCACACGGGTAGAGCCCTTGCAAGCGCTTGCAGACGAGTTGGGCGAGCGTGCGCATGTCCTGCCCTGCAACCTGAGTGATCCCGAGTCTGTTGTGGCGTTGCCGAAACAGGCAGCAGAGGCCATGGGATCGGTGGATATTCTGGTCAACAATGCCGGGATCACCCGCGACAATCTGTTCATGCGCATGACCGATGAGGAATGGCAGAGCGTAATTGATGTGAACATGACCGCCACAATGAAGCTGTGCAAAGGCGTGATCCGTGGGATGATGAAAGCGCGCTGGGGGCGGATCGTGAATATTTCATCTGTTGTCGGCGCGATTGGTAATCCAGGGCAGGCGAACTATGCGGCGTCCAAGGCCGGAATGGTGGGTTTTTCCAAAGCACTTGCGCATGAGGTTGCAACGCGGGGGATCACTGTTAACGCGGTTGCACCCGGCTTTATTACGACAGCAATGACTGAAAAGCTGACCGATGATCAGAAGGCCGGTTTGCTACAGCAGGTTCCGGCGGGGCGCATGGGCGATCCCGAGGAAATCGCGGCGGCGGTTCTTTATCTGGCCAGCCCCGAAGCGGGCTATGTCACTGGAAGCACCTTGCATGTGAATGGCGGTATGGCCATGTTGTGAGCGCATAGCAGGGCGGGCGCGAAAGCGTTTGCCTTGTGCGCCGACTATGTTATAGGCGGCGCATCTATGCAGAGGCCGGTTGTTCAGATCGGCCTTCTACTTTCCCGGTCAACCGGGACTCAAACCGCCCGGAATGGGCAAACTAAGGCCAGCCTGAGCGGGCAAGGGCAGAACCGGGCAAACCGCCCTGAATAGGAATGAGGAATAGACATGAGCGACGTCGCAGATCGCGTAAAGAAGATCGTTGTTGAGCACCTGGGTGTTGAAGAAGATAAAGTCGCGGAAAACGCGTCCTTCATCGACGATCTGGGCGCAGACAGCCTGGACACTGTTGAGCTGGTTATGGCCTTCGAAGAAGAGTTCGGCATCGAGATCCCTGATGACGCAGCCGAGACCATCCAGACCTTCGGCGACGCGGTCAAATTCATCAGCGAAGCGTCTTAAGCGTTTCATTTCTGATCGAAAGCGGCGCTTCCGGGCAACGGAGGCGCCGTTTTTTATTGTCTGCCCGCAATTCTGTCTTGCGTCAGTGCTTTTTGCTGAGCACTGTTTCCATTGAGGCATAATTCCAAGTGGGCAGGCTATGATAAGATCCACTCCCATGATCAATACGGCGCGGCTGACATTATGCGCAATGCGGCCCGAGGATTTCGAGCGCTTTGCCGAAATCTGGCGTGATCCCTGTGTGGTCGAACATATCGGCGGCTCGCCCCGGTCACGTGGGGAATCCTGGGATTCGTTTTTGCGAAATGCCGGGCATTGGCAAATGGCTGGCTTTGGCCAGTGGGGCATTCTGCAGCAATCGAATCGCAAGCTGATTGGTCAGGCCGGGTTCTTCTACGGAAACCGGGGCCTGGGTGAGGATTTTGATGCCTATCCCGAAGCGGGCTGGGTGTTGGCCACCGAGGCACAGGGGCAGGGGTTGGGGTATGAAGCGGCACTGGCCGCGCATGACTGGTTTGATCGGATCATGCCGGGCGTTTTGGTCGCCATGGTGAATGCGGCCAATGAGTCTTCGCAGAAGCTGGCTAAGAAGCTTGGATATGTGCGCATGCGCGCGGCGCAGTTTAACGGCACCGATGTTCACCTTTTGCGCCGCAACGGCCCCCCTGCGCGGGCATAAATTCGCCGAAACCCGGGTATGCCGCAAAACGACTAAACTGTGCCGATCCCAGTCGAACGGGCGCGGTTCCTGTCGTTATGCTACACTCTGTCTTAGAGCGATTGGGCGAAGGAGCGTGCTCATGAGGATTTACCCCACTATGGAATTGCAGAACGGCCGGTGCGTGACACTGGACAAGGGCCGTCTGGACGAGGCGATGATCTGGCACGTGAATCCGGTTGAAACGGCACGCGGCTGGTCGGCTGCGGGTGCAGAGTGGATGCATCTAACGGATTTCGATGCCATAGAAGGGCGCGACACCAATACCGAGCTGGTCGAGGAGCTGATCCGCACCGCTGAGATGCCGGTACAATTGGCCGGTGGCATGCGAAGCCGCGAGCAGATTGAAAACTGGATCGACAAAGGGGCGGGCCGGATCGTCATCGGAACCTTGGCAGCACGGGACCCGAATTTGGTGAAGGAATTGGCGAAACTCTACCCGGATCAGATCGTTCTGGCGGTAGATGTCTGGAAAGGGTTTGTCATGACCGAGGGGTGGCGCAGCCAAAGCGCGTTCACGCCCGAGGCGTTCATCGACGCGTTTGATGGCACACCCTTTGCCGCCATTCTTGTGACCGATATTGATAGCGATGTGGAAGATGTCGAAGCCCAGCTTGGGTTAATTTCCGGGCTGGCGCAGCATTCCCGGACACCGGTTATTGCCAGCGGGGTTGTGCGCACGGCGGACGATATCTCGCGCCTAAGCTACGTACCCAATATCGCTGGGGCCTTGGTGGGCCGGGCGCTGTTCCGCAAGACCGTGGACCTGCCAGATGTACTGGACGTTGCCGCATCGGCGCGGGAACCCGTCGCGCAGTTCCAGTAATACGGCGTAGATTGACAGCAAGGCGGTAAGTGGCATGCGCCGATTATCGCCTTGCTCTTGCCCCCGGACCCCGGGCCGGGGTATGAGCGTTTCTCATAACAGCAAGCAGGCAAGAGGCACTACATGCGCAGAGTCGTCGTAACCGGTCTGGGATTGGTCACTCCTTTGGCCAGCGGGGTCGAAGAAACCTGGTCGCGCCTGCTGGACGGTGAGTCCGGCGCAGGCCCCATCACGTTGTTTGATGCCGAAGCAAGCGGTGTCACCACGACATATGCATGCGAAGTTCCCCGTGGCGATGGAACAAACGGCACATTCAATCCTGACGATTGGATGCCGCCGAAAGAACAGCGTAAGATCGAAGACTTTATCCTATATTCCATCGCGGCGGCCGAGATGGCCTGCAAGGATGCAGACTGGACCCCGGAAGGTGAGGAAGATCGCCTGCGGACCGGGGTTCTGATTGGATCCGGGATTGGTGGTCTGGGCTCGATTGCCGAAACCGCCAATCTGATCCGTGACAAGGGCCCGCGCCGCGTGTCGCCTTTCTTTATTCCGGGCGCTCTGATCAACTTGGCTTCGGGTCAGGTGTCGATCCGGTTTGGGTTCAAGGGACCGAACCATTCTGTTGTGACCGCCTGTTCCACGGGGGCCCACGCGATTGGGGACGCCAGCCGGATCATCCGTGCAGGGGATGCGGATGTGATGATCGCTGGTGGTGGCGAAGGCTGTATTTGCGAGATCGGGATCGCCGGTTTCAACGCGTGTAAGGCGCTGTCGACCAAATATGCCGACGATCCGAAGAAAGCCAGCCGCCCGTATGATATCGACCGCGACGGGTTTGTCATGGGCGAAGGATCGGGCGTTGTGGTTCTGGAAGACTATGAACACGCCAAGGCGCGCGGTGCCAAGATTTACGCCGAGGTGCTGGGCTATGGCATGTCGGGTGACGCCTATCACATCACCGCGCCGTCCGAGGATGGGGACGGGGCCGAGCGTTCGATGAAGGCCGCCCTGCGCAGTGCAGGTCTTGAGCCGAAGGATCTGGACTATATCAACGCGCATGGCACATCGACCATGGCGGACACAATCGAACTTGGCGCGGTTGAGCGCCTGCTGGGTGATCATGCCGCGAATGCGACCATGTCCTCGACCAAATCGGCCACAGGCCACTTGTTGGGCGCTGCGGGCGCGATCGAGGCGATATTCTCGATCCTGGCGATCCGGGATCAGGTTGCCCCGCCGACGATTAACCTGGACAATCCGGCGGTCGAAACGCCCATCGATCTGGCGCCCAACGCGAAACGTGAGCGTGAGATCAACGTTGCCCTGTCTAATTCGTTCGGGTTTGGCGGCACCAATGCCAGCGTGATCTTCGGAAAGGTCAGTTAAATGTGGCGGGCCATTGCATCAAACGCGCTGACCATTCTGGTGGTTGGCCTGTTTCTGATGGGCGGTCTGATCTTGTGGGGCCAAACGCAGTACAAGGCCCAGGGCCCGCTGGAAACTGCGATCTGCCTGCAGGTCGCAGGCGGATCGAACATGACCCGTGTCAGCCGTGAGCTGGAAGATCAGGGCGCTATCAGCAGTGCAACGATCTTTCGTATGGCCGCGGATTACACCGACCGGTCGCAACAGTTGAAGGCTGGTAGCTTTCTGGTGCGCGAAGGTGCGTCGATGGAGGAGATTATCGACGAAATCACCAGCAGCGGGGCCAGCACCTGTGGGTCCGAGATTGAATACCGGATCGGTGTGACACGTGCACAGACGCGGGTGCGCGAGCTGAATCCGGCGACGCTGGATTTCGTTGAAATTGCGTCATTCGATGCGGCGGAAGAAGAAGCGCCAGAGGCTTACGCCGAGAAACGTGGCGAAGCGGATACTCGCTATCGTGTGTCGCTGGCCGAGGGTGTGACCTCGTGGCAGGTGGTCGAGGCGTTGAAGGGTTTTGAAGCGCTGAGCGGTGAGGTGACTGAAATTCCCGCCGAAGGGTCGTTGGCGCCGGACAGCTATGATGTCGCTGCCGGGCAGGATCGGAACGAGATCCTTCAGGCCATGCAGGACAAGCAGCAGCTGCGTATCAATGCCGCCTGGGAGAGCCGTCAGGACGGTCTGCCGCTGCAAAGCCCAGAGGAGATGTTGATCCTTGCGTCGATCATTGAGAAGGAAACCGGTGTTGCTAGCGAACGTGGGCAGGTAGCAAGCGTGTTTGTCAACCGCTTGAATCAGGGCATGCGGCTGCAAACGGACCCGACTGTGATCTATGGCGTCACCAAAGGGCAGGGGACGCTGGGGCGTGGGCTACGCCGCAGCGAATTGAACCGCCCAACACCTTGGAACACCTATCAGATCGATGGTTTGCCGCCGACACCAATTGCAAACCCCGGTCAGGCGAGCCTTGAGGCTGCCGTGTCTCCGGACAACACGGACTACATCTTCTTCGTTGCCGACGGCACCGGGGGCCACGCTTTTGCTGAGACATTGCAAGAGCACAACCGCAATGTCGCCAAATGGCGCGAGATTGAGGCCGAACGGAACTCAGGCAACTAACCCAGAACATAAAAAACAGCGCCGGTTAGGGCGCTGTTTTTTTGTCAGGATCATGCTGCCGGTTTGCGGCCGGGGCGCCGACGCTTGGATTGCGAGGGCTTTGACGTCCCATTGGCCGGTTTCGGCTTGAAGCCACGGCGTCTGTTGCCTTGTCGCCGACCGGGGCGTTCCACTTGTACAGCTTCAGGCATCGTTCCGCTGGCGACGGGGATGTCGATTTTCATCAGTTTCTGAATCTGACGTAGCAGATCAACTTCTTCCGGTGAGCAGAAAGCGATGGCCTCACCTTCCCGGCCAGCCCGTGCGGTGCGTCCGATGCGGTGGACATAGTTGTCGGGAACTTCAGGCAGATCGTAGTTGATCACATAGGCCACGCCCGGAATGTCGATCCCGCGTGCTGCCACATCGGTTGCGACCAATACGGTGGTCTCTCCGGCGCGGAAAGCTTTGATCGCGCGATCCCGCTGCCCCTGACTTTTGTTGCCATGGATCGAGGCTGCGTTGTAGCCATCTGCGACAAGGCCTTTCATCAGCTTCTCGGCCCCGTGTTTGGTGCGTGAGAAGACCAGGGTCAGCGCGTTCGTGTCCTTGGACAGGATTTCACGCAGTTTGCCAGGTTTTCCCGGTTTACTGACGAAATGCACCGATTGGGTGATCTTGTCCGCCGCCTTGCCCGGAGGCGAGACCTGCACACGCTGCGGGTCGGTCAGATAGGCCCGGCTAAGCTCTTCCATCTGCTTGGGCATGGTGGCCGAGAACAGCATGGTCTGGCGTGGAGTGCCCAGTGCGGGTGCGATCCTGCGCAGCGCGTGGATAAAGCCCAGGTCCAGCATCTGATCCGCCTCGTCCAGCACCAGATGGCGCACCGCGCCGAGGTCTACGGCGCCACGCTCCATCAGGTCGATCAGGCGGCCAGGGGTGGCGACGAGAACATCGGTTCCGCGCGCCAGAAAGGCGATCTGTTTGTTGATCGATTGGCCGCCCACAACAGTGGCAACGCGCAGTTTGGTCTTCTTGGTCAGATTGCGCAGGCTATCGGCGATCTGGTTCACCAACTCGCGCGTTGGGGCAAGGATCAGGGCCTTGGCGGTTTTGGGATCGGGCTTGCCCGGTTGGGCCAAGAGGTGATCGATCAAAGGCAGGCCAAACGCCAGCGTTTTGCCGGTTCCCGTTTGGGCCAGGCCGAGAATGTCATGCCCGTTCAGGGCCAATGGAATGGCCTGATTCTGGATCGGGGTCGGTTCAGAGAAGTTCGCGCGTTTCAGCGCGTCGTTTAGAGCTGGGGCCAGGCCCAGCATGTCAAAGTCGAACAATGTCTATCCTTTTTTCTCCCCTGCAAAACGCAGAAGGGAAGCATTTGAAACAGGTCACGCGGAAACCACGTAACCAGCAGGGTTTTGCGCAGCCTCGGGATACACAGGTGAATCCTGTGTCATCTGGCCGTCGCGTCAAGAACCCTGCGTGAATGGGAACTGGAGAGTGTTTATGGGGCGCTGTGGGGCGGTTAAGGCCCATCTGTGCTCACGCATCAGCGCTGATTGAAGGGCACATGCGGTGTTGCAACACGAATGTCAAGCCTTGGGCGCTGCTATTCATCCGGCGATGTGTTCTGAAGGATCGTCTGTGTGCCGAGACATTTGGGAGTACACTGGCATGGCTTTGCAGTTTGTACAGCGTAGTGCATTGGTCGGGCGCGTAGTATCCAAAGCGGCGATCTGAGTTCTGTAAATGAGTTAACAAAGCGTACGGTGCCTGTTGCGTCCATGTTGCGCAAGATATTGACATTGCGTACTATTTTCCGTATCTATTGTGCCATGCTAGAAGAAGTGGGCAACGGCCCCGGGGCGACCCGGTGGCCGCTTTTCATTTCTGTCGTGCGGAGAACACTCACGCATGAGGTCACAGGCAAACATGACGTTAATTACCCCGGAAGAGCGGATTTCTCAGACGGCAGAGTTGTTGCGGTCGCTTGAGGTGTCCATTCGCAGTTTGCGGCAAGCGGCGGAAGACCTGCGCAAGCAAATTGGTGCCGGGGAGGATGCAGATCTTGCTGGTTCAGCCAAGCAACTCGGGCAGTTAGAGGGGCTGATCCGCAGTTGTCAGAAAGTGGAGACAAGCTTTGTCGAACAACATCACAGACAAGCCGGAATTGCCCAAGGGGGCTATGCGCTCGACCTTGACAGGGCTCGGTTTGAGGTCGGGTGCAGGCTGGCTCGCCTCCGCACCTGTAGCGGTGCAGGATAGATTTCTGAGTGAGATCGGGGAGGGAGGGCTGTTTGCCCTCCCTTTCCTGTTTGAGTTCTGGGCGCTGCCGCATCAATTGCCGCCAGAGGGCGACTGGCGGTCCTGGGTGATCATGGGCGGGCGCGGGGCAGGTAAGACACGGGCTGGGGCCGAATGGGTGCGGTCGATGGTCGAAGGGGCCAAGCCTTTGGATAAAGGCGCGGCCAGTCGCGTGGCCTTGGTCGGTGAAACCTTTGATCAGGTGCGCGACGTGATGATCTTTGGCGATAGCGGGATATTGCAGTGCTCGCCGCCGGATCGGCGGCCGACGTGGAAGGCATCGGAACGCAAGTTGATTTGGCCCAATGGGGCCGAGGCACAGGCGTTTTCGGCGCATGATCCCGAGGGGTTGCGCGGGCCACAATTTGATGCGGCCTGGGTGGATGAACTGGGCTGTGCGGCCATCGACAAGGGCACCAATCAACCAAACAAGTTTCTGGATCCCAAATCGTCTGAATCTCGGCTGCCTGCCTATTCCAACGGCATGCGGGATGATTTCATTCAGGTTCAGTATCTGAGGGCGATGCTGAGCTATTGGGGTGATCCGCAGATCAACCCGACCTCAACGGTCTATGGCGGTCCGATGGTGGATATGTCCAACGCCTATGTCTGGGCCTGGGATGCGCGGCCGTTTCCGGCTTTCCCCAACCAGGGCGCGAAATGGAGCGACGGTGGCAACTATGCGCGCGGTCACTGGCTGAACGGGCGGTCGGGCGCACGCACGCTGGCCTCGGTCGTGACTGAAATCTGCTATGGCGCAGGGGTGACTGATATCGATGTTTCGGGCCTCTATGGCGTTGTGCGCGGCTATGTCATCGAAGACGTGACCAATGCGCGCTCCGCCTTGCAACCACTTATGCTGCGCTATGGGTTCGACGCCATCGAACGTGACGGCGTGTTGCGGTTTCAGATGCGGGATGGCTATGGCGCGGTCGATCTAAACCCAGATCTTCTGGCGGTCAGCCCTGATCTGGATGGCACAGTCGAATACCGCCGCGAGGCCGAAGCCGAGATGACCGGGCGCGTGCGCCTGCGCTTTGTCCAGTCCGATGCGGACCACGATTTCGTCGCCGAAGAGGCAGTGCTGCCCGATGTCAGCACCCATTCCGTTTCGGTCAATGAGATGCCCCTGTCGATGACGCGCGGCGAAGGACGGCAAACTGTCGAACGCTGGCTCAGCGAGGCGTGCGTTTCGCGCGATAGCACCCGGTTTGCGCTGCCCCCTTCGATGATGCATCTGGGGGCTGGGGATGTTGTTCGACTGTCGGGCGAGGCCAAGGGTGCGCTCTACCGGATCGACCGGATGGAGACGGCAGAACTGCAACTGGCAGATGCTATTCGGGTTGAGCCGGGGGTCTATAAGCTGTCGGATATTGATGAGGATCCGGTCTCGGTAAAGCCCTATCTGGCGCCTGTTCCGGTGCTACCGGTCTTTATGGATTTGCCGCTGATTACGGGGGCTGAGGTTCCGCATGCGCCTTATCTGGCTGTGTCGGCTGATCCATGGCCGGGGAATGCGGCGGTCTATAGCTCAGCGACCGATCAGGGCTATACGCTGAGCGATGTGATCACCGCACCTGCGACCATGGGCCGGACTGAGACGCCGCTGCTGCGCGCCAGCACCGGGCTTTGGGACGATGGCCCGGTCCTTCGGGTCAGGTTGATTGAGGGCCAACTCGAATCGCAACCGCGCGAGGCACTGTTGAATGGTTTGAACCTTGCGGCCATTGGTGATGGAACACCCGGAAATTGGGAAGTGTTTCAGTTTTCGAATGCGATGCTGGAAAGCCCCGGTGTTTACGCGCTGTCTGGGCGGCTGCGCGGGCAGTTGGGGACGGATGCCCTGATGCCCGATGCCTGGCCAGACGGGTCGGTTTTTGTGCTGCTGAACGACAGTGTTTCGCAGATCAACCTGCTGAGGACCGAGCGGCGGATAGACAAACACTATCGCATCGGACCCGCGACCCGAGGGTATGACGATCCGTCTTATACGCATCTGGTTCAAGCATTTGAGGGCAATGGGCTTCGACCGTATTCGCCGGCACATCTGGCGGCAAGGGCGGCAACTGATGGTTATGCGATCAACTGGGTACGTCGCACCCGTGTGGACGGCGATGACTGGTCCGGTCTGGACGTACCGCTGGGCGAAGAAACCGAGACGTATCTGGTGCGGGCATTGTCCGGCTCAACGGTTCTGCGCGAAGAGGTGGTGACCCAACCAAGCTGGGCCAATACAGCGGCGATGCAGGCGGCAGATGGGGTGTCCGGGCCGTTCGAAGTAGAAGTTGCTCAGGTTTCAGCCATCTACGGTCCGGGTGCCCTGGCCCGCGTATTGGTCGGGTAGACTGTTCCGATGCGTCCTTTGCTACATGGGGACCTTAGCGCTGCGGCGCGCGCCTTGTTGGCGGTGCCGCAGCCTCAGCGAAAGATTCTATGTTTGAAGATGATCGCCGAAGCGGAACTGGCAGACGCGCATATCAAAGCTTACGGGCGTTTGCATCCGTTGTATGGAAATGGATCGCTGATGGCAGCGGCGCGAAACCGAAAACTTGCGGATGAACCCGGGTTTGATGATGTGCAGTATTGCCAATGTTTTGAACTGGTTCTGCGCCAGCTGGTCCGCTTTCACCTCAGCCAGAGGCGCAGCTGACGCATTTGCTGGCCGCCAGGTCCAGTTTTAGACGGCCATCCGGGATTCGATCGCCGCAATCCTCGCAATATCCGTATTCGCCGTCTTCTAAACGTTGCAACGCCGCTTTGAAGCGGTGCGTTTCGATATCCCGGTTCGTTTGCTGCGCTTTGGCCATCGCCTGATTTTGCAAGGCATCCATGCGGCTGAGGCGTCCGACGGCCTGCTGGTCCAGCTCGACGACAGCCTGTGCTTGCTGTGATGATGCAGAAAGCACTGAAATCTCCTTCAAACGGGCGCGGATCAGGGTGTCGAAATAGCTGCGTTCTGTTTCATTCATTTTTGTTGAAGGGCCGATCACGGGTTTGCGTTTGGTGTTTTTGTCACTAAATGGCATTCTAGGCGCAGCAGAGGATCAAAAGCCATGTTTGAAAATCGCAGCCATATAACGCCGGTCGATCCGGTTTGGACCCGTATCACCTCAGAGGCGACCGAGGCCGTGGAAAAAGAGCCGCTGATGGGCGGGCTCGTCCATGCTTGTGTCTTGCATCACCGCAGTCTTGAGCGGGCTTTGTCCTATCGTATCTCGGCCAAACTGTGTTCGAATGAGATGTCGATGATGGTGCTGCGCGAGATCGTGGATGAGGCTTATGCCGACGATTCCAGCCTGATCGAGGCAGCGCGTGCCGATCTGATGGCCGTCTATGAACGTGATCCAGCCTGCCACCGCCTGTTGCAGCCGATCTTGTACTTCAAAGGCTATCAGGCGATGCAGGCCTATCGCGTGGCGCATTGGCTGTGGCGGAAGGGTCGGCACGATCTGGCCTACTTCTTCCAGATGCGCTCATCCGAGATTTTTGGAATCGATATTCATCCGGCCGCCAGGATCGGCAAGGGGATTATGATCGACCATGCCCATTCGATTGTCATTGGTGAGACTGCGGTTGTCGGTGACAATGTTTCGATGCTGCATTCGGTGACGCTGGGCGGGACCGGCAAAGAAGAAGAACAGCGCCATCCGACTATTGGCGATGGCGTTCTGATCGGGGCCGGGGCTAAGGTTCTGGGCAATATCGAGGTCGGCCATTGCAGCCGCATCGCTGCTGGGTCCGTGGTTTTACAACCTGTGCCATCTTGCAAAACCGTTGCTGGCATACCTGCCAAGATCGTAGGCGAGGCCGGGTGCGATCAACCTTCGATCTCGATGGATCACATGCTGGGCAAAGATCATTAGTTAGATAGTGACAAAAGCAAAAGGCCGCCTCGGGTATCGAAGCGGCCTTTTGCTTTTGATGATCGGCTTGGCTTAGGCCAACATGACCATCGGGTTTTCCAGATTGTCGACAATAGCCTGCAGCAGTTCCGCCCCAAGCGCGCCGTCGATAACGCGGTGATCGACCGACATGGTGACGGACATGACGGTGGCAACGGCCAGTTCTCCGTCATCGCCCACAACCGGTTTCTTGATGCCTGAACCGACCGCAAGAATACCTGCATGCGGCGGGTTCACGATGGCGTCGAAATTGTCGATGCCGAACATGCCGAGGTTTGAGACCGCGAAAGTACCGCCCTGATATTCATGCGGGGCCAGCTTGCGTTCGCGGGCGCGGCCGGCAAGGTCCTTCATCTCGGTCGACAGGGCCGACAGAGACTTGGTGTCGGCGTCCTGTAGCACCGGAGTGAACAGACCGCCTTCGATCGCAACCGCGACGGCAACGTCCGAGGGTTTCAGCTGTAGCACCCGGTCGCCTGCCCAGACGGCGTTGCACGCTGGAACCTGTTGCAGCGCGTTGGCAACGGCTTTGATGATGAAGTCATTGACGCTGAGCTTGACGCCCCGACCTTCGAGTTGCTTGTTCAACTGGCTGCGGAACTTGAGCAGAGCATCCAACTTGATATCGCGGCGCAGGTAGAAATGCGGGATAGTCTGTTTGGCCTCGGACAGGCGTGCAGCAATGGTCTTGCGCATACCGTCCAGTGCGATTTCCTCGTAGTCGCGACCCTCATACATCCGCGCGACCATGTCGGCGGATGGGCCAGTCGGAGCGGCGGCAGCCGGGGCCGTAGCGGCGGCAGGCGCAAGGGCAGCAACCGGAGCCGTCGCAGTAGCGCCTTCCACGTCCGCCTTGACGATACGACCATGGGGGCCAGAGCCGGTGATCTGTGACAGATCCAGACCTTTTTGTGCCGCGATACGACGAGCCAGAGGCGAAGCAAAGATGCGAACGCCATCGGCCTTGACCGGAGCCGCCGGCGCAGGGGCGGGCGCCTCGGACGCCGCTGAGGCGGCGGCCTCGTTGCCCGCTGCGGCTGGCGCCGCCTCAGGAGCCTTGGCAGGCGCAGCGGCGATATCATCAGCGCTTTCGCCATCTTCCAGCAGAACCGCAATCGCGGTGTTGACCTTGACGCCTTCGGAGCCTTCGGGGATCAGAATCTTGCCGATGGTGCCTTCATCAACGGCCTCGAACTCCATCGTGGCCTTGTCGGTTTCGATCTCGGCCAGCAGGTCGCCGGACGATACGGTGTCGCCCTCTTTGACCAGCCATTTGGCAAGCGTGCCTTCCTCCATGGTTGGCGACAGGGCTGGCATCAGAATTTCTGTGGGCATCTGTCTCGCTCCTTACCGGTAGGTCACTTGTTTGACGGCGGCGATCACCTCATCGGTGGTGATCAGGGCCAGCTTTTCGAGGTTCGCCGCATACGGCATCGGAACGTCCTTGCCGGTGCAGTTGATGACGGGCGCGTCGAGATAATCGAACGCTTCCTGCATCACCACCGAACTGATGTAGCTGCCAACCGAACCCTGCGGCCAGCCTTCCTCAACCGTGACCAGACGGTTGGTTTTCATCACCGAGTTGATGATCGCGCCGGTGTCCATCGGGCGGATCGTGCGCAGGTCGATGACCTCGGCGCTGATGCCCTCTTCGGCCAGTCTGTCAGCGGCCTCCAGCGCGTATTGCATGCCGATACCAAAGCTGACGATGGTCACGTCCGAGCCTTCGCGCCAGATGCGCGCCTTGCCCAGTGGGATGCTCAGATCATCCACTTGCGGCATGTCGAACGAGCGGCCGTAAAGGATTTCGTTTTCCAGAAAGATCACCGGGTTGGGATCACGGATTGCTGATTTCAGCAGGCCTTTGGCGTCAGCAGCCGAATAGGGCATGACGACTTTCAGGCCGGGTATCTGCATGTACCATGCCGCATAATCCTGAGAGTGCTGGGCTGCCACACGGGCGGCGGCGCCGTTGGGACCGCGGAACACGATGGGACAGCCCATCTGACCGCCGGACATATAAAGCGTCTTGGCTGCAGAGTTGATGATCTGGTCAATCGCTTGCATGGCGAAGTTGAAGGTCATGAATTCGACGATGGGTTTCAGGCCACCGAAGGCAGAACCAACCGCGATACCAGCAAAGCCATGCTCGGTGATCGGGGTGTCGATCACGCGTTTGGGGCCGAATTCGTCCAGCAGACCTTGGGAGATTTTGTATGCGCCTTGGTATTCGGCAACTTCCTCGCCCATCAGATAGACGTCTTCGTCGCTGCGCATCTCTTCGGCCATCGCATCACGCAAGGCTTCGCGGACGGTTTCGGATTTCATCTCGGCATCGGCGGGCCAGTCAGGAGACAGATCCACCACCGGTGCAGCCGGGGCAGAGGCAGGGGCGGGGGCCTCAACCGCCGCAGGGGCGGCCTCGACCACCGCTGCGGCTGCGGGTGCAGCCGCAGGCAGGGCGGAGGCGTCTTCGCCTTCTTCGACCAGCACTGCGATGGGGGTATTGACCTTGACCCCTTCGGTGCCTTCTTCGATCAGGATTTTGCCGACGATACCTTCATCGACCGCTTCGAACTCCATCGTCGCCTTGTCGGTTTCGATCTCGGCCATGATATCGCCCGAGGATACGGTGTCGCCTTCCTTGACCAGCCATTTGGCCAGCGTGCCCTCTTCCATCGTGGGCGAAAGGGCGGGCATGAGAATTTCGGTTGCCATGTCTTAGTCGTCCTCTCAGGCGTAGATATCTGTCCAGAGCTCTTCAACGGAAGGCTCGGGGCTTTCTTTCGAGAATTCAGCGGCCTGGTTGACGACCTCTTTGATCTCTTTGTCGATCGCTTTCAGGTCATCCTCGGTCGCGTGTTTGCCGGTCAGCAGCAGTTCGCGCACATGTTCGATCGGGTCGCTTTGTTCGCGGACCTTCTGAACTTCTTCACGGGTGCGGTACTTTGCCGGGTCAGACATTGAATGGCCGCGGTAGCGGTAGGTCTTGACCTCAAGGATGTAAGGCCCCTTGCCAGCGCGGCAGTGAGCAACAGCCTTTTCACCCGCTTCCTTGACCGCCAGAACATCCATACCGTTGACCATTTCACCGGGAATGCCAAAGGCCTGACCGCGATGGTAGATATCGGCGGAGGAGGTCGAGCGCGCCTGCGCGGTGCCCATGGCGTATTGGTTGTTCTCGATCACGAACACCACCGGCAGCTCCCAAAGGGCGGCCATGTTGAAGGTTTCGTAAACCTGGCCTTGGTTCGCGGCACCGTCCCCGAAATAGGTGAAGGTCACACCACCGTTCTCTTTGTACTTATCCGCAAAGGCCAGCCCGGCACCCAGCGGGACCTGCGCACCGACAATGCCGTGGCCGCCATAGAAATGCTTCTCTTTCGAGAACATATGCATCGAGCCGCCTTTGCCCTTAGACAAACCGCCCTCGCGCCCGGTCAGTTCGGCCATCACGCCGCCCGGGTCCATGCCGCAGGCCAGCATATGACCGTGATCGCGGTACGAGGTGATCCGCTTGTCACCTTCCTTGGCCGCTGCTTCCAGACCGACAACAACCGCTTCCTGTCCGATATAGAGGTGGCAGAACCCACCGATCAGACCCATTCCATAAAGCTGACCAGCCTTTTCTTCGAATCGGCGGATCAGAAGCATTTCGCGGTAATATGTCTTAAGTTCTTCCGCAGAAACATTTGGTTTCTTTGTGGTTTTTCGCGCAGCCATCGTGGCGACCTCTCCCTTTCGGACAGATAGTTTAGCGTTAAACTATCTCATAAAGCATTTCTGTCTTTCTGGCGAGGGGAAATCTGACGCAGCGTCGCAAGGTGCAGAAACTGGCCGGGGTGCAACCGGTCAGCTAGCCGTAAAAGATAGGATTTTCGACGAAAGCTTGGTCCGCCTTAACGGATCACAATCTCATCTGCGCGGATCATGCCCAGGATCGACCGCGCCTGTTGGTCCAGCAGATCGAGATCCAGATAGGTATCTGACAGGCGACGCGTCAGGTTTTCCATCTCGACGATCTCGGTTTCGAGCTTGGCCAGGTCGCGTGACAGAGCGTCCCGTTCCGCTGCAATCTCGACCCGCCGGAACAGGCCATAGTCGCCCTGCACGGCGGCAAAGGTGAAATAGACACCCAGCATGAAAGCCACCGAGAAGAAAGCAACTGAGCCCAAACCGGGCCGATTGGAACGGGACACTCTGTTTACCGCCGTATGAAAACTTGCCTCAATAACGGGTTCTTTGCGAACCTCTGACAGCACTATGTCACAGGTGATTCGGGTTGTGAATCCCCTGATTCGCAAAATCTTGCGGAAGGGTCAGATTATTCGATCGCCCGCAAAACCGCGTTATTGCTCCAGCGCGGCAACGCCGGGCAGGGTTTTGCCTTCCATCCATTCCAGAAACGCACCGCCTGCTGTCGAGATATACGAGAAATCCGCCGCAGCACCGGATGCGTTCAGGGCGGCAACCGTATCACCCCCACCGGCGACCGAGACCAACTGACCAGACCGCGTCAGCGCGGCCGCTTTCAGTGCGGCTGCGTTTGTGGCCATATCAAACGGTTCCAGTTCAAACGCACCAAGGGGGCCGTTCCAGATTAAGGTTTGGCTTTTTGCGAAGATCTCGGAAATTGCCGCAACGCTATCGGGCCCGGCATCCAGGATCATGCCGTCTTCGGTGCATTGATCAGCAGGCA
Source organism: Ruegeria sp. YTSA168 (assembly GCF_059610045.1). Taxonomy (NCBI): domain Bacteria; kingdom Pseudomonadati; phylum Pseudomonadota; class Alphaproteobacteria; order Rhodobacterales; family Roseobacteraceae; genus Ruegeria; species Ruegeria sp. YTSA168. The sequence goes on along the minus strand of NZ_JBXWMW010000003.1, from coordinate 326,203 downwards.
GCACCTGATGCGGTGCATGAGCCGCGAAGCTTTCAGCGACAACGATGTCAGTGGGCAGAACAATGGTGCAGCCCGAGGTTTCGGCCTTTGCCAATATCTCGGCTGCGGTGTCTTTCATATCGCGCTCAGCCAGCGATTTACCGACATTGATCCCTTGGGCCACAAGAAAGGTGTTGGCCATTCCTCCGCCAATCACCAGATAGTCTACCTTGTCAATCAGGTTGCCCAACAGTTCCAGTTTGGTCGACACTTTCGCGCCGCCCACCACGGCGGTCACAGGGCGTTTGGGGGCGCCCAACGCGCCTTCCAGCGCTTGCAACTCGGCCTGCATAAGACGGCCTGCGCAAGCAGGCAGAAGACGGGCCAGCGCTTCGGTCGAGCTATGGGCACGGTGTGCGGCAGAGAACGCATCATTGCAATAGATGTCACCCAGCTTGGCCATGCCTGCGGCCAGATCAGCGTCATTCTTGGTCTCTGCTGCGTGAAAGCGGGTGTTTTCCAGCAGCAGAACCTGACCGGGTTGCAGGGTGTCTGCGGCCAGTTCGGCCTCGGTACCGAAGCAATCGGCGGCAAACAGGACCGACGTGCCAAAGGCGCTATCCAATGTGGGCACCAGTTGCTTGAGTGACAGATTCTCGCGTCGTTCACCGCCCGGACGCCCGAAATGCGCCAGCAGGATCGGTTTGCCGCCTGCGGCCAGAACATCGCGGACGGTGGGCACGATCCGCTCGATCCGGGTGGCGTCGGTGACAACGCCATCCACGATGGGTACGTTGATGTCCACACGCACCAAGACGCGTTTGCCGTTCAGGTCCATATCGTCCAGCGTTTTCCATCCCATCGTGCATTCCTTCGTGAGTTTGATACCGATTTAGGCGGTTCTTTTCCTTCATTTCGTCGTCAGGTCAATGCGTCACTTGGCTTTCACGCGCCCGGCGCATAGGTATTTGCGCAAGATAAAACGACAGGAGGGCCAGATGGCCGAAATCAAGGATCCCGAAAACACCATCATCATCGAGTTGAAAGACGGCAATGTCGTGATCGAGCTGCTTCCCGATGTGGCCCCTCAGCATTCTGCGCGGATGAAGGAACTGGCCCGTGGTGGTGAGTATGACAACGTGGCGTTCCATCGTGTGATCGACGGCTTCATGGCACAAACCGGCGACGTTCAGCATGGCGATATGGAAGACGGGTTCAACATTCGCATGGCGGGCACTGGCGGTTCATCTCTTCCGAATGTTCCGGCAGAGTTCTCAAAACTGCCGCATGATCGCGGCACATTGGGCGCAGCCCGGTCGCAGAACCCTGACTCGGCAAACTCGCAGTTCTTCATCAACTTTAAGGACAATCACTTCCTGAATGGTCAGTACACCGTCTATGGTCGTGTCATTGAAGGCATGGAACATGTGGACGCCATCGTGCGGGGGGAGCCGCCAATGCAGCCCGATCGCATGATCAGCGTGAAAGTGGCCGCAGATGCGTAAGCTTGCTGTTGCTTTTACCCTGCTGGCAAGCCCGGCGCTGGCCACTGGTTTGCAGATCGAGGTCGAAGGGGAAGGGGCCAACGGCACCATCCTGGTCGACCTGTTCGAAGACGTGGCCCCACAGCATGTCGAGCAGATCACCACTCTGGCCAGCGAAGGCCAATATGATGGCGTGGTGTTCCACCGCGTGATCGACGGGTTCATGGCACAGACCGGCGACGTGCAATATGGCGACCAAAGCGATCAGGCGTTTGACATGCGCTATGCGGGCCGTGGTGGTTCGGATCGCCCGGATGTACCGGCAGAGTTCTCGGATGTCAGCTTTGATCGCGGTGTCGTTGGCATGGCACGGTCGCAGGACCCCAACAGCGCCAACTCGCAATTCTTCATCATGTTCGAACCTGGGCCGTTTCTGAATGGTCAGTACACGGTTGTCGGTCAGGTCACCGAAGGCATGGATGTGGTTGATGCGATCAAGCGCGGTCATCCTGAATCGGGTGCTGTTTCCGGCCAACCGGATGTGATGAAAACCGTCACTGTAACCGAATAAACGTTTCGCCCGGCGCGCCAAAGCGCCGGGTTTATCCTAGTTCAGCTTTTCTGACGCCCGCTGCGTTTTTGTGAATACAACGCGCCTGATCCGGGCCAGCAACCCATTTTCCCTGATATGTTGTTGGTAGGCCCGGTAGGATGGGGCCTGCGACAAGCACCGCTCTTCATGCCAGGCGCGCATGAAGTAAATGAAGTTCACCCCCAGCAGGGCCATGCAATTGGCCACACCGGTCCAGAAATCAACCGCGATGAATGGGATCGAAACCAGCCACCAGCTGATATTCTTGCTGATGTATGAGGGGTGTTTGCTTAAATTATAGGGGAAATCACAGGCCAGCCCGCGATAGGTGAGGTTCGAAAACCTTAACCCCATACGGGCCGCTGTGAGGCAGTATATCCCAAGGAAAAACAGGATCGTGCAGCCCCAGATCGTGTAAAGGACCGGATAGTCCCACAACCACGCACCCCAAGCGAACCCCTCTTGGGTGTAGTTGAAATAGTCCCGCGACAAAACCTGCCAGAAGGGCGCATAGCAGGCCAGGCAGACTAGCCAGCCGCTGACGGTGGTTTCTGTCCAACGGATATGGGACATCAGCAGCCGGGTGGCCGTTGCGTAGCCGATGACAACAACAGTCAGATCAAGGAAGAATGAGAAGCGGAACAGGTACTCATAGACTTGGGGGAAGCTTGTCATCTCCCACAAGGATCGGGACTGAAAAAATGTCCAGTCATAAACCAGATAGCAGAACATTAGTGGCAGAAAGTAACCTTTGACCAACAGGCCCAGCAGATAGACTTTGAGGCCGCGCGTGCGGGTGGATTGCTGTCCAAAGGTCAGAACCACGCGCCCCAGATGCCACATCCCATCCCGCGGATGCCGCATCATGAAATGCACCGAAGTGACAACTGTCAGAACGACGGCCAGTATTAGCCACCAATAGTCGGCGAGCAGCGAAAAGAAGGGCGAATACCAATCCCCGCGATAAAGGTCCGCCGACCAGTAGAACAAGGCAAGCAATCCTGCGCTGGCTGCCAGCCCGACCAGTTTGACCTGAAAATCCTGAATATAGGTCGCATCGCGAAAGTTCCGCGCGTCGAAAACCAGCCCACTGCCGGGCATGCGGTGAAGCTTGGCAAAAGCGAATTCAGACACGACCACCAAGCCAAATACGGTCAGGGCGAACAGCACGGTTTGATCGCGGTCTGAAACGCCGGGCATCTGAGGCCACAGGTAGTGCAGGATCGGGATACTGAAGATCGCAACCAGCCCGGTTGAGGCCGGGATCGCCGATGCGGGACGCTTAAAGCCGGTTTGCGAGGTCATTGAGAGAAACTCTTACACATGCGCAGCGATATTCGCGGCTTTCGGTCGGAATTCAACCGGTCAGTTATCAGGGCGGGAATTCCGACGGAATGTGTGTCTTGTATCAGATCGAACGGCGCGGCCCCTTGGTCGCGCCGTGTACTTTTCGGATTCAATCGTCGGGTGACATCACCTTCCAGATCAATGCACCAACTGCAGCACCAATCAGCGGCGCCACCCAGAACAGCCACAACTGAGCAAGGGCCGGGCCATCGGCAAACAGCGCAACACCGGTCGACCGTGCCGGATTCACCGATGTGTTGGTCACCGGAATCGAGATCAGGTGGATCAGCGTCAGGCACAAACCGATGGCAATCGGGGCAAACCCGGCAGGCGCGCCACTTGAGGTCGCACCCAGGATGACCAGCAGGAAGAACGCGGTCAGCACGATCTCGATCACCAAGGCGGACATCAGGGAATAGCCTTGGGGCGAGGCGTCGCCATATCCGTTCGAGGCAAATCCGCCGACGCCCTCAAAACCGGGCGCGCCACTGACGATCAGATACAGAACGACGGCTGCCGCGATGGCGCCGATGACCTGAGCGACCCAATAGGGCAACAGGTCTTTGGCCGGAAACCGCCCACCGATCATCAGCCCCAGGCTGACCGCCGGGTTAAAATGCCCGCCCGAGATATGGCCAACCGTATAGGCCATGGTCAGTACTGTTAGGCCAAAGGCGAAGGATACACCCAGCCATCCGATGCCCACATCTGCCACACCAGCGGCTAGAACTGCGCTGCCGCATCCGCCCAGAACCAGCCAGAATGTGCCGAAGAACTCGGCCATAAGTTTTGATGACATGAAAACTCCTCCGATAAACCAATGGGTTTGAGTTTAGTCCAGAAAATGCCCTTTGTTAAATTTGCAGGCACGGGGAGATTTCCGTGGAACTTGTCACATGTAACGCGTAGTTCGCTAAGTCCAACTGACTGGGTCCAGATGAAACAGCAGTGAGAGCTGTTCGTAGACCTCGGGCACACTGTCTTTCAGCGCGTTTGGGCGTTCAAAGAACACTTCGACCGAGACCGCGAAAAACTCTTCATGCCCTTCGGCGCCATAGGGATCGATGACAGTGGGCCTTCCGGTTTCAACCGCGTGGACATGGGCATCGTAGGCGGTGACAAAAACGCGCTCCCAATCGGCATAGCTCTGCCCTCGGCTCAGAACGGGTACGCCATCTGTGCCGCCGGACAGATCATCGATTTGATGCGCAAATTCATGAAAGACAACGTTGTGCCCGTCGTGATCATTCATCGCGCCTTGCTGGCTGTGCGCCCAGGATAGGATCACCGGGCCCCGGTTCCAGCTTTCTCCGGTGCGAACGATTTCTTTCTCCGTCACGACGTAGCCGCTGCGCCTGTGTTGGCGGGATTTGAAGGCGTTCGGATAGATCAGAATAGTCGTCAGATTGTCGAACCACATCTCGGTGTTCACAACCAGAAGGCAGGCCTGAGCCGAAATCGAAAGGCGCATCTCTTCCGTGACCTCAAGCCCGTCACAGCCAAAGAAGCGGACCTGATCCTGAAACAGGGTCATCTTGCCGTCCAGCTTGCTGCGCAAATCGGGTGGCAGCCGCCGTACTATTGGCACCATGGTCTCGAGCACCTGACGTTCCGAGGCGGTCAGCGTCGTGGCCAGCAGCCGGGCGCGGGCTTGACTGCGCGACCACAGGTAGAAGGCGATGGCACAGGTGATCAGGGCGACAAGGCTCAGGAAAATCAACATGATCCGACCCTATGCCAGTTCCTGCCCGGCGGGAAACGCAAATCGAGTGCCAAAAGAAAAACGCCGCGGGATCGTCCCACGGCGTTTCAGACATCTGTTTCGCGTCTGGCTTACTGCTTGACATCCGCCGCAGGGTTGCCGCCAGATTTGCCGCTGCGACCGGGGTTCAGCGGATCGTCCTGACGCTGGACCGAACCTTCGAAATGCGCGCCGCTTTCGATGGCGATGGTCTTGTGAATGATGTCGCCTTCGACACGTGCGGTCGATGTCAGGCGCACCTTCAGACCACGCACGCGACCCACGATACGGCCATTGACCACAACGTCATCGGCGGTGACTTCGCCCTTGATGGTCGCGGTTTCACCAATGGTCAACAGATGCGCGCGGATGTCGCCTTCGACAGTGCCCTCAACCTGAATGTCGCCGGTTGTCTTGATGTTGCCCGTGATATGCAGGTCCGAAGACAGAACCGATGCGGGCGGCTTTGGTTTGGGCGCGGTGCTGGCCTTGGTCTCGGATGGGGCAGGGGCCGCCGGGGTCGCCGGAGCAGCAGGTTTCGCCGCCTCAGTTTCCTTGGATGCGGGCTCGTTGATTTTGCTCTTAGAAAACATTTCTCGCAGCCTTGATGTAAGTCATTGGGTTTACAGGTTTACCGTTCACGCGCACTTCATAGTGCAGATGCGTGCCGGTGGACCGTCCGGTGCTACCCATATCAGCAATATGATCCCCGCGCGAGACCCTTTGGCCGACCTTCACGTTGATCTTGGTGTTATGGGCATAAAGTGTCTCAATCCCGAAGGCATGTTTGATCTTCACAAGGCGGCCAAAGCCCGATTGCCAGCCGGCATGGGTGACCACCCCATCGGCCGTCGCAAAGATATCGGTGCCCTGCGGACCTGCAAAATCGACGCCATTATGCATCCGGCGACCGCCGGTTTTTGGATCGCGGCGCGAGCCGAAACCGCTGGTAAAGCGCACGGCGGAATGCACGGGATTGGCAAAAGGCGCTTTTTCGGCAGCCAGACGGTACAGGTTCAACTGATCCATCTGTTGCAGCAGTTTGTTGGCCCGGATTTCGTCAGCCGTCAGCTCTTCATCGCCGCGGCTGCTGAAGGATAAAGGGGTCAGCGGACCGCCCATACCGCTATATCCGCGCCGGACCTCTTCGATGATACGATCTGTTGGCATGCCTGCCTGACGGAACATTTTGTCCAGAGGCTCGACCGAGATCACCATCGCCTCTTCCAATTGGCGGAAGATCTCGTCGCTGCGTTCCTGCATCAGGCGGATTTCAAGTTCCAACTCGTCGCGCTGATCCAGTGCGGTCTGCGCGTCGGCGGCGATCTGGTCGCGTTCTTCGGCGGTGCGTGCCAAAGCGTCGGTCATGAATTCCATCTGCGCCGGGTCGCCGACCGACGCCAGATACATCCCTGTTCCGTCGCTGTCCTTCTTCAGCTCGGTCAGTTCGGTGCGTACCTCTTCGCGCTGTTTCATGGTCGAGCGCAAGGTGGTCTGGATCACCTCGATCCCGGTTTCCAATTCGCGGCGGCGGTTTTCTGAAGCCAGCAGTTCCGATTGCATTGCTGAAATCTGCGCAAGGGCCGCATTGAACCGGTCCTGTGCGGCCAGCGCTTCCTGTGCGCGGGCGTCCCGTTCAGCCGATAATATGTTCAGCCGTTCCTGATAGGTGGCCTGATCGCGTTTCGCCTGTTCTCGGAAGTTGCCTGAACCAATGCTATCCATCAGCAGGATCGCGGTCGACAGGGCGGTCCAGCCAACAATCACTGCAACACCGGCAACGGCAATCACCTGCGTTTCGGAGCTGAGCCGGATAAACCGGGTGTCCTGATCTGATTTAAGAAAAACCCGACGTTCCGGGAAACGGCGTTCAAGCCATGAGTGAAACTTTATTGCCAGACGTGTTCTCACGCGTCTTACCTCTCATCCCCAAGATCGGGACCGGTCGTGGTGCAATCTCCGTCCCTTGGGGGGATTTCATAAAGCGGACCGGGACATCGGGCAAGTTTGCTGACCAATTTGATGCGAAGCTTGCGGAATTACCCCGTGTCATCGGCAGGAATTTGCCGAAATTAACCCCTTCGGATCAATCTGAGACGGTGCCAGGCTGGGGTAAGTCTTCGGTGAGGGGCCAATAGAAATCCGGTGGCAATCCGGCCTCGGCGCGTTTCTCTTCGTTGAAGGGCGGTTTTAGGGCGCCGTGGAAATAACGTCGTACCAACGTGTGGAACACATCCTTGGGGTCTGCATTCTCGCGCCCGCAAAGGAAATGGAACCATTTGGACCCATAGGCCACATGCCCGACCTCTTCTGCGTAGATCACTTCCAGCGAAGCGATGGCCTGATCCGCCTTGGCCTTGCGGAAGATGTCGATCATGCCTGGTGTCACGTCCAGCCCGCGGGCTTCCAGCACCATGGGCACGACGGCCAGACGCCCCATCAGGTCCTCTGCCGTGTCTTCGGCCGCACGCCACATGCCCGCATGGGCGGGCAGGGCGCCGTAAGAGCTGCCCATCTGTTCGAGGCAGTCGCAGACCATTTCAAAATGGCGCGACTCTTCCTCGGCGCATTTCACCCAATCGTCATAGAAACCGATGGGCATAGGGACATGTCCGAACCGGGCGATGATATCCCAATGCAGATCAACCGCGTTCAGTTCGATATGAGCTACGGCGTGCAGCAGGGCGATCCGCCCGGCCTCGGTTCCTGGTTTGCGCTTGGGCACTTCGCGAGGAGACAGCAATTCGGGTTTGTCCGGGCGCGCAGGTTGCAACGGGGGCGTTGTGGTGCCGATCTCGATCGCCTCGGCCTCACCCTTGCGGGCGTCAAACCAGGCCGCGGCGTGGCGTTTCGAAAGGGCGGTTTTTTCTCGCCCATCCGCTGTTGTCAGAACCTCGGTGGCCATCTGGGTCAGTGTTTTTGGCACGGGAACGCTCCGCCTGATAATTGCAGGGCTGCGGCATAAACCGGATGGCCGCCGGGGTCGAGGGGCTTACATCGCCCGAACAGCATCCAGCACGGCATCAACATGGCCGGGCACTTTGACCTTGCGCCAAAGCTGCGCGATGCGGCCTTCGCCGTCGATGATGAATGTGGACCGTTCGATGCCCATTGATTTGCGGCCATACATATTCTTTTCAACCCAAACGCCATAGTCTTCGCAGACGATCGAGTTTTCATCGGACAAAAGCGGCGTCGTCAGCCCGTGCTTGGCGACAAACTTGTCATGTTTGGCAACACTGTCGCGCGAGATGCCAAAAACTTGAGCACCCGCATCGGCAAAGGCCTGAAGGTGTTCCGAGAAACCGATGGATTCCTTGGTGCAGCCCGGCGTATCATCGCGGGGATAGAAAAACAAAACGACGGTTGTGCCACGCAGGTCCGATAGGGTGACTTCGCCGCCTCCGTCACGAGGCAGGGTGAAATCGGGGGCCATGTCTGAAATGTCGGGCATTGGAAACTCCGCAGTAGGGTTTTAAGGGCTGCCCGACATCATAGGGCGATATCAGCGGGTTAAAAGGCGTGGACAGCAATTTAGCGCAGCAGGAACAGCAAGGGGGCGATCCGCCGGAACCTGCCCCGCGTCGCCGCTCGCGCCGCAGGGTTACAGGGCTCTGGGCCATGCGCGGGGCCGTGCTGCTGGTGGTGCTGGCGCTGGTTGCAGGCTTTATGCTGATCGGTCAGCGTGTGCACGCCCCGGCCTGGGTGCGGGATCGGGTCGAAGCGCGGCTGGAGCAAAGCCTTGGCGGGCTGCAGGTTCGGTTTGGCGATGTCAGTTTTATCATCAATGAAGGCTGGCGCCCACGCCTGCGCCTGACCGATGTCAGCATCGCGGATGCGGCAGGCCAGCAAATCGCGCAAGTGTCGGACATGCGGGCGAGCCTGGCCATGCGCCCGCTGCTGCGCGGCAATGTACGTCCCAAGCGCATCTTGCTGAGCGGTGCTCAGATTTCGTTGACGCGGGGGCTGGATGGGGCGCTGACCCTCACGGTCGGCACGGACAGTTCACCGGTTCAGCAGGCCCCCAATCTGGCGCAGCTGATCGAAACCTCGGATGATGTCTTTTTGTCTCCGATGCTCTCAGCGCTGACATCTGTCCGGCTGGATGCGATTACGCTGGACTATCGGGATCTGCGACTGGGTCGGTCCTGGATCATGGATGGCGGGCATATCCAGATCACCCGCAACGACAACGAGATGCGACTGGCAACCGGGTTCTCGGTGCTATCTGGGCGCGATTTTGTCAGCGGGATCGAGGCCAATTACACGAGCGTTCTGGGCACACCCGAGGCGCGGTTCGGGGTCACGATCACGGATCTACCTGCCGAAGATGTCTATGGCCAAAGCCCTGCGCTGGCATGGCTGCAGGTCTTACGCACGCCAATCTCGGGCGCTTTGCGTGGCAGCATCGATGGCGACGGCGCGGTGGGCCCGCTGTTTGCAACGCTCAATCTCGGCGCCGGTGTGGTGCAGCCGACACCTGAAACGCGCCCGGTTCCGTTTGACTCGGCCCGGACCTATTTCACTTATGAGCCCACGCGACAGGAGATCGATTTTAACGAAGTATCGGTTGTCTCGGCTTGGGGGTCGGTGCAGGCCTCCGGTAAGGCCTATTTGCAAGGCGTCGAAAACGGTACGCTCGACAGCCTTGATGCGCAGCTCCGCTTCACCGGCATAGATGCCAACCCGGCGGGGCTGTTCCCCGAGGCATTGAAGCTGCGGCAGGCGGATCTTGATTTCAAAATGACCTTTGCGCCGTTCAAGCTGCGCCTTGGGCAGATAACCGTCGAAGACGGCGAACATCGCGTGCGCGCATCAGGTGAGCTAATCGGCCTTGAGGATGGCTGGTCTGTCGATCTGGACGCTCATCTGGATCGCATGACTTCGGATCAGGTGCTTGGCTATTGGCCTGAACGTCTGGCCCCGAAGCCACGCGAATGGGTCACGAAGAACCTGTATCAGGGCAAGCTCTCGGATATGGATTTCGCGCTGCGCCTGCGACCCGGATCGAAACCGGACCTTTATCTGGATTTCGGGTTCGAAGACGCAACGATCCGGTTTGTCAAAACGCTGCCCCCGATTGAAAACGCGCAAGGACAGGCCATCCTGATAAACAACAGGTTTACCGCGACGGCACAGAGCGGGGTTGTCGTTGCGGATGCAGGTGGCGCGGTGGATGCGTCAGGGACGTCCTTCATTATTCCGGATACGGATATCAAGAAATCCGCCCCGGCCATCGCCCGGATCAAGGCATCGGGCAGTGTGACAGCCGCGCTGTCGCTGCTGGATCGACCGCCGCTGTCTTTGCTGAGCAAAGCCAATTTGCCGGTTGATCTGGCCGGTGGTTCCGTTGCACTGAGTGGCACGTTATCCTTGCCGTTGAAAAAAGAGCTAAAGTTTCAGGACACTCAGTTCCATTTCGATGGCAATCTGGACAACCTAAGCAGCGACCGGCTGGTTCCCGGATTTTCCGTTACCGCTGATACCCTGCGCCTCAGTGGCGATCAAACCGGCGTTCTGATCGCAGGACCGGGCCGGTTTGGCGATGTGCCGATCGAGGCTATCTGGCGGCAACCCATCGATGGCGAAACTGCGCAGCGCAGCGAATTGACCGGTCAGATTGAGCTGTCTCCCAAACTGATGGAAACGCTGAAGGCGGGCCTGCCACGCGGGATGCTGACAGGCAAAGGCACGGCCGATATCACGCTTGGGATCGGTGCGGGGGAACCTCCAAAACTGTCGGCCAGGTCTGATCTGCGGGGTGTTGCGCTCGCCATCCCGGAACTCAGCTGGCGCAAAGCGGCGGGCAGCACCGGAACGCTGAGCGCCGACGCGACCTTGGGGGATCAACTGAGCGTCAACAGCTTGCAACTGGATGCGGCGGGGTTGCGGGCCAATGGTGCGATTTCCTTCCGCGAAGACGGGGCGTTTGATCGCGTCAGCTTTAGCTCGTTTGACTTAGGCGATTGGCTGGCCGTCCCGGCGGTGCTGATCGGGCGCGAGACGGGGCCGCCCGATATTCGCGTGTTGGGGGGCGTGCTGAACCTGGGCCGCGCGCAATTCGGCGCGAGCAACGGGGCCGAAGGCGGTTCAGGCCAGGGTTCACAGGTGGATGTCACGCTGGATCGGTTGCAGGTCACCGAAACCGTGGCGTTGACCGGATTTAAGGGGGTGTTTCAAACCACCGGCGGGGTCAATGGACGCTTTCGGGCGCGCGTGAACGGGGACGCTGCGGTTCAGGGGCAGGTGACGCCGCGCGGCAATCGCAGCGCTGTGAGCCTGACCTCTGACGACGCAGGGGCCGTTTTGCGCGCTGCCGGGGTGCTGACGCAAGCAAAGGGGGGCGAGCTGAACCTGCAACTTGAGCCGGTGACCGCGCCCGACAGCTATGACGTAATCCTCAAGATCGTGAACACTCGCATCACCGACGCCCCGGCCATGGCGGCGCTGCTGAATGCTATCAGCCTTGTTGGCCTGCTGGATGAGATGGCGGGGCAGGGCATCTTCTTCTCATCCATCGACAGCCGGATGCGGCTGACACCGACCGAAATCAAAGTGCTAAGCGGCAGCGCCGTCGGCCCGTCCATGGGGCTGTCTTTTGACGGCATCATTGACACGGTGAACGGCAGGCTGAATTTGCGGGGTGCAATCTCACCGATCTATCTGGTGAATGCCATCGGCAGCGTGTTGACCCGCAAGGGTGAGGGGATCATCGGTTTCAACTACTCTCTCACCGGCCCACTAAGCGCGCCGAAAGTGTCAGTGAACCCGTTGTCCGGATTGGCCCCGTTGTTCCTGCGCAATCTGTTGCGTCCGCCGGCACCCACCGTGTCGGACGGGCCGAATGCGCAGCGCCAGAAACCGGATGAGCCAATGCGGACCTTTGGATCGCCGCCTCGGGACAACTGATCCGGGATATGGCCGAATCTGTCCTGGCCTTGTAAGGCGCCGCCATGAAACTCAGCGATTTTGATTTCCACCTGCCCGAAGACCTGATTGCCACACGGCCCGCCATTCCGCGATCTTCAGCGCGTTTGCTGATCGCGCAAGGGGATGTCGTCACTGATAGCCATGTCTTCGATCTGCCCGATTGGCTGCAGCCCGGCGATCGCCTTGTACTGAACGACACACGGGTGATCCCGGCGCGGTTGAGCGGTCGCAGGCATCGTGACAGTGCGCAGGGTCCAGTCTCTGCCGCGATCGAAGCAACCTTGCTGGAGCCGCAGTCAGATGGCTGCTGGACCGCGTTGGTCAAACCTTTGAAAAAGGTGAAACCAGGAGAGGAGATTGTCTTTTCAGATGATCTGTCAGCGGTGTTGGATCGGGTTGAGGATGGTCAAGCCTGTCTGCGGTTCAACCTGACAGGCGATGACTTCGACGCGGCTTTGGAACAGGCGGGTGCGATGCCACTGCCGCCTTACATTGCCGCCAAACGCCCGGCGGATGAGCAGGACAAAACCGACTACCAGACCATCTGGGCCCAAAACGCGGGTGCCGTGGCCGCACCAACCGCCTCACTGCACTTTGATGACGCGCTGATGCAGGCTTTGACCGTGCGCGGTGTCACCTTCAGCCATGTGACATTGCATGTGGGCGCAGGTACGTTTCTGCCGGTAAAGGTCGAGGACGTGACCACCCACAAAATGCATGCGGAATGGGGCAGGGTCAGCCCCGAAGCCGCTGCTGAGATCAGGGCGACCAAAGCCGCAGGCGGACGCGTTATCCCGGTGGGCACCACAGCCCTGCGTCTGATCGAAAGCGCCGCGCGCGGCGGACAGATCGCAGCCTGGGAAGGTGAGACCGACATCTTCATTTATCCCGGTTTCAAGTTCCATGTGACTGACGCACTCATGACCAATTTCCACCTGCCTAAATCAACGTTGTTGATGTTGGTTTCTGCGTTGATGGGGCAGGACCGCATGCGTCGGGTTTATGATCATGCAATCGCTCGGAGTTACCGTTTTTTCTCTTATGGGGATTCGTCGCTTTTGATCCCGTGAGGGCCGCGTTTCAGACGGCAAGCGACAGGAATGTCGTAGACAAGCGCGACTGTGGTGGTTTTTGATTCCACCAACGAATCCAATATCTGATCGGCATTTCATCGGAGGCCCCAATGTTTCAGGTCCTGTCCAGCGCTTGGGCGCTGTTGCTCGGAATGGGGTTGCTGATGATCGGCAATGGCCTGCAGGGCACGATCCTGGGTGTGCGAGGCGAGATCGAAGGGTTCTCGACGCTTGAGATGTCTTTTGTAATGTCCGCCTATTTTGTGGGCTTTCTGGGTGGATCGCGTCTGGCACCCGAGATGATCCGCCGTGTTGGCCATGTGCGGGTCTTTGCGGCGTTGGCCTCGTTCATCTCGGCGGTCATGATCATGTATCCGATGCTGACCGACCCGATTGCGTGGGTGCTGGGCCGCGTTGTGATCGGGTTCTGTTTCTCGGGCGTGTATGTGACCGCCGAAAGCTGGTTGAACAACGCGGCCAGTAATGAAAACCGCGGTCAGGCTCTGTCTCTATATATGATCGTTCAGATGACCGGCATCATCAGTGCGCAAGGTCTGGTTCTGCTCGGGGATCCGGCTGGTTATCAGACCTTTGTCATTGCCTCGATTTTGGTTTCCATCTCTTTTGCCCCGATTTTGCTGTCGATCTCGCCAACGCCTGCGTTTGATTCAACAAAGCCGATGACATTGCGCGAGTTGCTGGATAAATCACCCCTGGCCTGTGTAGGCATGTTCCTGTTGGGCGGCGTGTTTTCGGCCCAGTTTGGCATGTCGGCGGTTTACGGCGCGCGGGCCGGTTTGTCGCTGTTCGAAATCTCGACCTTTGTGGCCTCGTTTTATGTGGGCGCGGTTGTCTTCCAATACCCGCTCGGCTGGTTCTCGGATCGGATGGACCGCCGCCTGCTGATCACGCTGGTTTCGGTCGCTGGCGGAGTAGGTGCCGCGGTCGGCATGATCTATGGCGTGACCTATCCTATTCTGCTGGGCTCGGCCTTTGTCATAGGTGGGCTGTCAAACCCGCTCTATTCACTACTGATCGCACATGCGAATGATTTTCTGGAACATGAAGACATGGCCGCCGCGTCCGGCGGACTGGTGTTCATCAACGGCTTGGGCGCTGTTACAGGCCCGCTGATCACCGGTTGGCTGATGGGCGATGACGTCTTTGGCCCGCAGGGCTTTTTCCTGTTCCTTGCTGCTTTGCTGTTCATGACCGCGATCTATGCGCTCTACCGGACCACGCAACGCCCGACTGTTCCTGTCGACGAGACCGGTTCGATGTCGCCGCTTTATCCCACAGCCTCGCCCGTGGCGTTTGAAGTTGCACAAGAAGTTGCCATCGAAGCCGCCGAAGCCGAACAGGATGCGCAAGAAACGGCTTAGGACACGAAAATATGTCGCAAATGTTGCAATATTTTACTGTCACAAATCTGTAAAATGGCCATAAATGACGTTACGTCCCTGGGGAGGGCACAAGACGGAGTTAAGGGCAATGGTAGGGCCTGAAGACGTACTGAGTTTTTGGTTAGATGAAGTTGGTCCAGATGGCTGGTATCTGCAGGATGACGCCTTGGACGCAAAAATCCGCGACCGCTTCCTGAAGACATGGGAAGCATCGAGCGAAGGCAAGTTCTCGCTTTGGCTGACTTATCCCAGCGGTTCCTTGGCATACATCATTCTGACCGACCAGTTTCCACGCAACATGTTCCGGGGCAGTGCCCGGGCCTTTTCAACCGATCGGGCAGCGCTGGCCGCAGCCAAATGCGCGGTAGATAAAGGCTGGGACCTTAAGATCGACGAACCGGCGCGGCAGTTCTTCTATCTGCCGATGATGCATTCGGAAAACCTGTGTGATCAGGAACGCTGTGTCCGCCTGATTTGCCAGAACCTTAGCGGCGACCCAAGCAATCTGCTGCACGCGCGCGCCCATCGCGAGGTGATCCGCAAATTTGGTCGCTTCCCTTATCGGAACGAGGCTTTGTCGCGCCACTCCACCGAACATGAAATGGCATATGTCAGCATGGGCGGCTACGGCTCGACGGTGCGGGAGTTGCAGGCCGGGGGTTAATCCTCGGGCACGCATCCGCGAATGGCCAGAACCTTCTCGGCGATCACATCGCCTGCGGTGGTGATGGCCGTCTCTACCAACACATCAGGTTCTTCGGCCAGGTCGGAGAACCGGGTCTGAGCAGATTTCAAATTGTCTTCAATCGCGTCCAAACGGTTCAGGGTCGCGGAAATACGCTGCACGGTGGCTGTATCCAATGCGCTGCCATCCGTTGGCAGAGCCGCCAGTTCGCTGCGCAGGGCTGCAAGCTCTCCGCGAATGCCCTGCGCTTCGTCGCGCAGTGGCGCAACGATTTGAGTGACATCCGAAAAATTCGCCGAGATGTTTTCCACACTCGAAGCCAGCTTCCAGCCCAGGAACAGGCAAAGTGCCACCAGGATTAGGGTGGCATTGAGCAGTGCGAGCAAAAGATCTTTCAATGTTTTGGCCATGGTAAGCCTTTCGAATAAACTGGGGTTGAGACTGTGAAACCGCCCAAGGCTCTTCTGTTCTAGCCTTTGGGCAGTCCCGGGTATAGGCTGAAAACAGCGCCTTTCCGCTGCTGGTTCTCCGCGTCGCTTTTGTCGCGGATGTGCTGTGTTGATGCGCTTTGAAAAGTAGTTTAATGGTAAACTAAATTTCGTTCGACCTGCGCCGAGAGGGACACATGGCTGCACAATCTTTTGATCTGATCGTTATCGGGGCTGGTCCGGGAGGCTATGTCGCTGCAATCCGCGCCGCGCAGTTGGGTCTGAAGACCTGCGTGGTAGAACGAGAGCACCTGGGCGGCATCTGCCTGAACTGGGGCTGTATCCCGACCAAGGCGCTGCTGCGCTCGTCTGAGGTGTTTCACCTGATGGAGCGCGCCAAGGATTTTGGCCTGAAGGCGGACAAGATCGGATATGATCTGGACGCAGTCGTCAAACGGTCTCGCGGTGTAGCGGGGCAGCTTTCGGGCGGCATCGGACACCTGTTGAAGAAAAACAAAGTGACCGTCGTGATGGGGGAGGCGACGATCCCCGCCAAAGGTAAGGTCACTGTCAAAACCGACAAAGGCACCGAAGAGCTGACGGCCAAGAATATCGTGCTGGCCACCGGCGCGCGTGCGCGTGAATTGCCGGGGTTGGAGGCCGATGGTGATCTGGTCTGGACATACAAACATGCGCTGCAACCGCCGCGGATGCCCAAGAAGCTGCTGGTTATCGGGTCCGGCGCCATTGGTATCGAATTCGCCAGCTTCTACAATACACTGGGTGCGGATACGACCGTGGTCGAAGTGATGGATCGCGTGCTGCCTGTCGAAGATGCCGAGATCAGTGCCTTTGCCAAGAAAGCCTTCACCAAACAAGGCATGACCATCATGGAAAAGGCGATGGTTAAGCAACTAGACCGCGCCAAAGGCAAAGTCACCGCGCATATCGAGGTGAAGGGCAAGATCGAGAAACACGATTTCGACACCGTGATCTCAGCTGTTGGTATCGTCGGCAATGTCGAAAACCTTGGGCTTGAGGCTCTGGGTGTGAAAATCGACAGGACACATGTGATCACGGATGAATATTGCCGCACCGGCGTCGAGGGTCTCTATGCCATTGGCGATATCGCAGGCGCGCCTTGGCTGGCGCATAAGGCGAGCCACGAAGGCGTCATGGTCGCGGACCTGATCGCGGGCAAGCATGCGCATCCGGTAAAGCCCGAAAGCATCGCAGGCTGTACGTATTGCCAGCCTCAGGTCGCCTCGGTCGGATATAGTGAGGCCAAAGCCAAAGAGTTGGGCTACGACATCAAAGTCGGTCGCTTTCCCTTCATCGGCAATGGCAAGGCCATCGCATTGGGCGAACCCGAAGGTCTGATCAAAACCGTCTTTGACGCCAAGACGGGAGAACTGCTGGGTGCGCATATGATTGGTGCAGAAGTCACGGAACTGATACAGGGCTATGTGGTTGGCCGCCAGTTGGAGACCACGGAAGAGGACCTGATGAACACCGTCTTCCCGCATCCGACCTTGTCAGAGATGATGCACGAAGCCGTGCTGGATGCCTATGGGCGCGTAATCCACATGTGAGGGAAGGGGGCTCTGCCCCCGTCGCGGCAAGCCACGACTCCCCCGAGGTATTTTCAAACAGAAGAAGCAGGGTATCCGAACTTCTTCTGTTCCCAAATACCTCGGAGCGCGAGGCAGAGCCTCGTAAAAGACTTACTTATTCAAAGCGTCCAGAATGCGCGCCCAGGAACGGATGCCCTTGTGGAAGCTTTTGACGTCGTATTTTTCGTTGGGTGAATGGATGGCATCATCGTCATTGGCATAACCAACCAGCATGGAATCCAGCCCAAGCACGGTATTGAAGTAACCGACAACGGGGATAGAGCCGCCCATCCCGGTAAAGACCGCCTCGCGGCCCCATTCGTCAGACAGCGCGCCGCGTGCGGCTTCGAATTCAGGCCGGTTCAGATTCATGACCGAGGCTGGCGATCCTTCCAGATCGCTGTCCCATACGACCTTGGCATCTGGTGACAGGCGATCTTCGACATGTTTGCGGATTTTGTCACGCAGCGCGTCCGGATCCATGTCACCCACCAGGCGGCAGGTGATCTTGCAATGCGCCTCGGATGGGATGACCGTTTTTGAACCTGCACCGTTGTAGCCACCCCAAAGCCCGTTCACCTCGAGCGTTGGCCGGGCCCATTGCTGTTCAAGCGTGGAATAGCCCTTTTCCCCATGCGGTTGGCTGTAGCCGACCGAATTCAGGTACTCGGCTTCGTCAAACCCGCAATTCTGCCATTGGCGCAACTGCTCGGCAGGCACTTCGTGGACGCCTTCGTAGAAGCCTTCCACGGCAACGCGGCCGGTCTCATCGTCGTAGAATGAATCCACGATTTTCGAAAGCTCGCGCAGCGGGTTCAGGCCGGGACCGCCATAGTGGCCCGAATGCAGGTCGATACGCGGCCCCACGATAGTGAATTCATCCTTGAGCATCCCGCGCAGTTGCGAAGCAATCGACGGCCCCCCCCGCGACACCATCGAGGTATCGCAGACCAGTGCCAGATCGGCCTGCAATTCGTCCTTGTTGGCTTCCAGAAACGGCACCAGAGAGGGTGAGCCGGATTCCTCTTCACCCTCGAAGAAAAATGTGATGCGGCAGGGCAGGGTGCCGTGAACCGCTTTCCAGGCGCGGCAGGCCTCGACAAATGTCATCAACTGGCCCTTGTCGTCCGAGGATCCGCGCCCGCGGATGACCTGCCCATGCTCTGTATCTTCGAGGGCCGGATCAAACGGATCTCGATTCCACAAGTTCAGCGGATCGACAGGCTGCACGTCGTAATGGCCATAGAACAAAACATGCGGTCCGTCTTGCCCTTCGCCCACATGGCCTACAACCATCGGATGGCCTGGTGTTTCTCGTTTTTCGGCTTGAATACCAATGCTTTGCAAATCCCTGACCAACCAATCGGCAGCCTGATCAACCTGCTCCTTGTAGGCAGGATCGGTCGAGATCGAAGGGATGCGCAGCAGTTCCATCAAGCGGTCGATCGCGCTTTGCAGGTCATCGTCGATCCGGTTGAGCACTGAGTCTAAAGACATGAAGGGTTCCTTTGTGGTGCACTGTTTGTGCGGAAATCTATCAGTGTCGTCGCCAAGGTCCAGTCAACCGGCTGCGTAAACTGACCTTCATATCAGAAACTGTCCAAAAGATCGCATGGTGCCTGCGTCGTTTCCTCGCGCCAGATATCCGCAACTTTACTTGTCGAGGCGGGAACAAGGCTGTATTTGATGCAAATCAAAGTTGGGTTTACCCGTTGGCGATAGGCCGACTAACAGGTGAATGAAAACGCGTCCTAGACAGTGCAAGCTGTGACGCTGGAAAGAATATGCCCGGTTTTCTGACCGTTCACCGGGCGGCCAAGGAGGGTCCTTTGGACTATACTGCTCAGCTCGATACAGCGATTGCCAGGCTGCATGACGAAGGACGTTACCGGACTTTCATCGACATCGAACGCCGCAAGGGACATTTCCCTCATGCGGTGCGTACGCGTCCGGATGGGTCAACGCAGGATGTTACTGTGTGGTGCGGCAATGACTATCTGGGTATGGGGCAGAACGCGGTAGTTCTGGATGCGATGCACGAAGCCGTTGATGCTGCTGGCGCAGGGTCTGGTGGAACCCGCAATATCTCGGGCACCACGGTCTATCACAAGCGGCTTGAGGCCGAGCTTGCCGATTTGCATGGCAAAGAAGCGGCCCTGCTGTTCACCAGTGCCTATATTGCGAATGATGCAACACTCAGCACACTGCCAAAGTTGTTCCCGGGCCTTATTATCTATTCCGACGCGCTGAACCATGCCTCGATGATCGAAGGCGTACGCCGCAACGGCGGGTCCAAACGCATCTTCCGCCACAATGATGTGGAGCATCTGCGTGAGTTGCTGGAAGCGGATGATCCCAACGCCCCCAAGCTGATCGCGTTTGAATCGGTCTATTCCATGGATGGTGATTTTGGTCCTATTGAACACATTTGCGATCTGGCCGATGAATTCGGTGCGCTGACTTACATTGATGAGGTCCATGCGGTTGGCATGTATGGTCCACGTGGCGGTGGCGTGACCGAGCGGGACCGTCTGGCTCATCGTATCGACATCATCAACGGCACGCTGGCCAAGGCCTATGGCGTGATGGGGGGCTATATCGCCGCCAGCGAAAAGATGTGTGACGCGGTACGCTCTTACGCACCGGGATTTATCTTCACCACGTCTCTGCCGCCAGCGGTTGCCGCGGGGGCTGCTGCCTCGGTGGCCTATCTGAAAACCGCGCCCGAGTTGCGCGAGCAGCATCAAACCCAGGCCAAGATCCTCAAACTGCG
Organism: Ruegeria sp. YTSA168; assembly: GCF_059610045.1. Lineage (NCBI taxonomy): Bacteria > Pseudomonadati > Pseudomonadota > Alphaproteobacteria > Rhodobacterales > Roseobacteraceae > Ruegeria > Ruegeria sp. YTSA168. Next base: position 306,155 of record NZ_JBXWMW010000003.1, on the reverse strand, counting down.
GCTGAAAGGGATGGGACTGCCGCTGATTGATCATGGCAGCCACATTGTGCCCGTGATCGTGGGCAACCCGGTCCATACAAAAATTCTGAGCGACCGGTTGCTGGATGACTATGGCATTTATGTGCAACCGATCAATTTCCCGACTGTTCCGCGCGGGACCGAACGGTTGCGGTTTACGCCGTCTCCTGTGCATGGACCGGGCGAAATGAACCGCTTGGTTCAGGCGATGGACGAACTTTGGTCACATTGTGCGCTAAATCGCGCCGAACTTGCCGGATAATCTTACGCCAAAGTGTGCAACTTATTTGCCACGTGTTAAGCTTACGCTAACAAAAGTAGCGGACGAATCGTCTATGGGGGATGATTCGGCGTTAGCGCGAAACGCGTGACAGGCAGAATGGGGCGGCAGGCATGATTGGGCGCAGATCACAGCGCGAATCTGAGGAATGCGTGGAGTTCAGGCCAAAGGGCTTTGACGACTACGAAGTGCGTCTGGGTGACCAGATGCGCGGTGAACGCGCCACCATGGGCAAGTCTCTTCTGGATGTGCAGCGAGAGCTGCGGATCAAGGCCAATTACATCGCTGCCATCGAAAACGCCGATCCTGACGCGTTTGATACACCCGGCTTCATTGCCGGGTATGTTCGTTCCTACGCCCGCTATCTGGGCATGAATCCGGATGAGACCTTTGCCAGCTTCTGCGAAGAAAGCGGTTTTGAGGTTGCGCATGGAATGTCGGCCGAGGCCTCGGTTGTGCGTAAGCCTTCCGGTGATGTGCTGGCACGCGGTCCGATGGGACGTGACCCGTTCATCTCGCCAAATACGCCTTATATTCCGGGCAAGGAATCTCTGGTCAGCCAGATTGAACCGCGCGCGATTGGCTCGTCGCTGGTGCTGTTGGCAGTGATTGCAGGCATCGGTTATGGCGGTTGGTCTGTTCTGAACAAAATTCAGCAGGTGCAGGTCAGCCCGGTTGAACAAGCGCCGGTTGTTCTGTCGGATCTGGACCCGCTGGATGCGGCCCGGACCAATACAGCCGAGATCGAAACGGCGGCGGTCAATACCGAAGCGCTGGATCGCCTGTATCGCCCGCAAGCCTTGGATGTTCCGGTTCTGGTCGCACGTGATGCGCCGATCTCAACGCTCGATCCGCGTGATGTGGGCACCTTCCGCCCACCGGAATTGCCCGAAGTTGTTGTGGCTGACATTCATACCGTCGAGCGCCCAAGCCTGCCACAGGTTGTTGAACAGATCGACACAACCCTGAAAATCGTGGCCGTTGATCCGGCTTGGATGCGCGTTACGGCTGCCGATGGCAGCGTGATTTTTGAAGGCACACTGGGCACGGTCGAACAGGGCAATGTGTTCGAAGTACCCCTAACTGAAGAGCCGCCACAGCTGCGGGCAGGGGCGTCCGGTTCGGTCTATTTCTCGATGGATGGCCAGCATTTTGGCCCGGCAGGTGCCCCTGGTACTGTCGCCAAGGGTGTCGTTCTATCCAAGGACGCCGTGTCGGATGTCTATGCGGTGGCCGATCTTGAGGCCGAGCAGAACAGCGCCCTAAAGCAGTTGGTCGCTGAGCTGCAGACAGACGTGGCAGAACAGCACTCTGAGTGATCTAGCCATTGCGGTACCCCGGTTGGCGGACTATCTAAAGACGCAACTCAGGCAGATGCGGACCGGTCCCAATGTCCCTCAATCATGTACGCCCCTGGCGGAATATCTATCGTCGTAAATCTCGTCAAATCATGGTGGGGAACGTGCCGGTTGGCGGTGACGCTCCGATTGCGGTTCAAACCATGACCAACACGCTGACCACGGATGTGGCGGCGACGGTGGCGCAGGTTCAGGCAGCGGCAGAGGCAGGTGCAGACATCGTCCGCGTGTCGGTGCCGGATGAGGCGTCTTCCAAAGCGCTGAAAGAGATCGTGCGCGAAAGTCCTGTGCCGATCGTGGCAGATATCCACTTTCACTACCGTCGCGGGATCGAGGCAGCAGAGGCGGGTGCCGCCTGCCTGCGGATCAACCCGGGCAATATCGGCAGTGAAGAGCGCGTGAAAGAGGTCATCCAGGCCGCGCGCGATCACGAGTGTTCCATCCGGATCGGCGTGAATGCGGGCAGTTTGGAAAAGCACCTGCTGGAGAAATACGCAGAACCCTGCCCCGAGGCGATGGTTGAAAGCGGGTTGGAACATATTCGCATTCTGCAAGACAATGACTTTCACAATTTCAAGATCAGCGTAAAGGCCAGCGATGTATTCCTGTCGGCAGCCGCCTATCAGGGCATTGCCGAAGCCACAGACGCGCCGATCCATCTGGGCATCACCGAGGCCGGAGGGCTGGTCAGTGGCACCATCAAATCCGCCATCGGCCTAGGCAATCTGCTGTGGATGGGCATCGGGGACACGATCCGCGTCAGCCTGTCTGCCGACCCGGTGGAAGAGGTCAAGGTGGGGTATGAGATCCTGAAATCCATGGGGCTACGCCATCGCGGGGTGAACATCATCTCGTGCCCGTCCTGCGCGCGTCAGGGCTTTGACGTGATCAAGACGGTTGAAGCGTTGGAACAGCGGCTGGAACATATCAAGACACCGATGTCCCTGTCGATCATCGGTTGCGTGGTGAATGGCCCGGGTGAAGCGCTGATGACCGATGTGGGCTTTACCGGCGGTGGGGCCGGGTCCGGCATGGTCTATCTGGCGGGCAAGGCCAGTCACAAGATGTCCAACGATCAGATGATCGATCACATCGTGGAAGAGGTTGAAAAGAAAGCGGCGGAACTGGACGCCGCGGCTGAGGCGGCGGCGTAACACCACACCAAACCCGAGGAGGCTCGGCATGTATCTCAAGGCAATTGAACAAGGCGGTATCGCAGTTGTCACCGGAGCTGCCAGCGGCGTAGGCCGCGTCGCGGCGAACCGCTTCGCGCAGGCGGGGCTGAGCGTCGTTCTCGCGGACCTTGACGGTCTTGCTTTGGACGAGGCAATCGAAGAGGTTCGCGCTCAAGCAAAAGGTGGCGCTGAGGTCTTTGGCGTTCCTACCGATGTCACCAAACAAGAAGACGTCAATGCATTGGCAGACAAGGTATTCGCAACAGGACCAGTTGCCGTTCTCATGAACAATGCTGGGATCAGCCTGCCGACCAATACCTGGTCTGAATGGGAGAATTGGCAAAAAATTTTAGAAGTCAATTTGCTCGGTGTTCTCCGCGGCGTACAGGCGTTTGTCCCACGCATGATAAAGGCAGATCGCCCTGCTGTGGTGATTAATACAGGTTCCAAACAGGGTATCACTACACCGCCTGGTAATCCGGGTTACAACGTCAGCAAAGCAGCGGTGCGCGTTCTCAGTGAACAATTGGCCCATGAACTGCGGCAGGCGGAGGCTCCAATCTCGGTTCACCTGTTCGTTCCTGGCTTCACCTACACTGGTATGACTGCTTCGTTCTTTCCTGAGAAGCCTGCAGCTGCTTGGACGAGCGAACAGACAGTTGACCATTTCGTTGATCGCATGTCGAAGGGTGAGTTCTATATTCTTTGTCCGGACAACGACGTGGATAGCACGCGCGACAATCGACGGATCGAGTGGAATGCAGTCGATCTGATAGAAAATCGGCCTCCGCTTTCTCGCTGGCATCCAGACTATGAAGCGAAGTTTGCCATTTTTGAGAAGACCGGCAAATAGATCACAAAAGGCCGCCAAAGCGGCCTTTTACGTGTTTAATGATCGCGTACCTGAGGTTCAGCCCCGGTCCGCGCGTACCCCATCCGCAATTTGCTGCATCTGATCGGCGGGCAGGAAGCCCCGCAGCATTTCGGTGCCCAGAACAAAGGACGGCGTGCCCGAAATCTGCATCCGTTGCGCCAATGCGCGCGTGCGGGTGATCTCATCGGTGACCTGATCGCTGTCCATGGCGGCGATGATGGCGTCGCTGTCCAAGCCCAGACCGTCCGAGATGCGGCGCAGAGTGACTTCGCTGGGTTCACCCGTGAATTCCAGCAGGGCGTCGTGTACCTGCTTATACGCATCATCCCCGGCCACATGTTTGGTGGCCACGGCAAAGCGCGACGACAGAACCGAGGCATCGCCAAGGATCGGGAATTCCTTAATCACCAAACGGATGTTTCCGTCAGCTTCTAGCAACTGCGCGACCTCAGGAACTGCGCGCCGGCAATAGCCGCAGCGGTAGTCCATAAACTCGACCAAAGTGATGTCGCCATCCAGGTTGCCACCCACCCAGCTGTATCCGTCATTGAACAGCTCATCCACATTTGCGGCGACCAAATCCTTGTCTGCGGCGGCTTCAGCGGCGGCGTTTCGCTGTTCCAGAATGTTGATCGCTTCCAGAATAACCTCGGGGTTTTCCAGAAGGTATTCGCGCACCTGCGCACCAAATTCGGCGCGTTCCGCATCGCTCATGGCGTTCAGATCCAACGATTGTGCCGGGCCTGCGATCAAGGAAAGCCCCAGAAGGGCGGGGGCTGCATGTCTGAGGATCATTTCCGTTTCCTTTTTGAGTTCTTCTTTGCGCGTTCCGACGCAATCAACACATCCTGCGCCCTTTGCCAACCCGGAGACCCTTCGGGCAATTGCCCGACGGCGCGCCTTGCGTGGATCCCAGCATCAGCCAGCCGGCCTTGCAGGGCATATCGTTCAGCGGTGACGGCGGAGGCCATCCCATTATTGCCGACCTGTGCATAGGCCAGTCCCAAATCCCGCATCAGGCGAGCATTGCGAAAATCGCGGGCTCGTGCCTTTTCAAGCACATGCAGGGCGTCCTTGGTCTTGCCTTGCGCCAACAGGGCACGCCCATAGCCTGCCAGAATCAACGAGTCATTTGGTGCCATTTCAACCGCTTGACCATAGGCTTGAACCGCCTCAGCCAGTTGTCTGTTTTCCAACAGGATTTGGCCTTTGAGTTCATAGTAGAACGGATCATCCGGGCGAATGGCCAGCGCTTTATCAATGGCGGCGCGGGCACTGGCCAGATTGCGGTTCTGATGGTGGGCCGACGCCTCACGCATCATGCGGATATCGCGGTCGGTTTCTTCCTTGGCGCGGCGCAGGGTCCAGGACGGGGTGCGCAAAAAGGCCGACAGCTTGCCTTTGATCCGTGCAAACCAATAGTCGGCATTTGCGTTGGGCTGGGCCCTGTCGCCGAATTCTTCCAGAAACGACTCGGCCGCGCGCAGGCGTTCGCGGCTGGTGGGGTGCGACCGCATATAAGGGTCCTGATTGGCCGTGCTCAGCAGTTCCTGTCCGGCGAATTTGCGGTGCAGCGTGACCATCCCACTGGGGGAGATACCAGCCCATCGCAAATAGCTGGCCGCGCTGCGATCGGCCGAGGCCTCTTCGGCCCGTGTATGCCCCAGAAAGCTGCGCAAGGCAGAACCCTGCACACCTGCCGCGATCCCGGCAGCGGCCTCTCCACCCCCCGCCGCAGCTGCGATCAGCGCCAGCGCGGTGCCAAGGCCTGCATTGCGTTGCGCCGCGCGCAGGTTTTCTGAGCGCCGCGCCAAATGCCCATTGGCGATATGCGCGGCTTCGTGTGCGATCACAGCTTGCAGCATCTCAGGGCTGTCGACGCCCAGAATCAGGCCGTAATTCAGATAGATCGCGTTGTAGTCGATCACAAACGCGTTGAACGTGCGGTCATTGACCACCAGGATCTGCACCCGGTTGGTGTTCAGTCCGGCAGCGCGCAGAACGGGAAAGGCCAGCTCTCGCAGGCCGTATTCGATATCGGGGTCGCGGATCAGGCTTTGCGCATGGCTCTGCACTGCGGCCGTCAGCCAAAGGACAGCCGCAAGTATCAGGGCCGGGATTGACGCCAACCGGGATACGCGTTCAAAAGCCATGGCTGCAACATGGGAGATGGGCATGAGAAACTCAACCCGATCCGGGGTCGATCCTTTTATTGTGATGGACGTGATGGAGGCCGCGCGCAAAGCGGAGGAGGCCGGACGCCACATCATCCACATGGAGGTTGGCCAGCCCGGAACCGGCGCACCGACAGGCGCGACCGAGGCATTGGCCCAGGCGATGCAGCAGGGTCCGTTGGGCTATACGGTGGCTTTGGGCCTGCCCGCGCTGCGCCAGCGCATCGCGCGGATGTATGGCGATTGGTATAATGTCGATCTGAACCCCGAACGCGTGGTGATCACTCCGGGGTCGTCGGGCGGGTTTCTGCTGGCATTCACGGCGCTGTTCGACAGCGGAGATCGCGTCGGAATCGGCGCGCCGGGATATCCGTCCTACCGTCAGATTCTGAAAGCGCTGGGATTGGTCCCCGTGGACTTGCCGACCGCGCCCGAGAACCGATTGCAGCCTGTGCCATCCGATTTCGCAGGGCTGGACCTGCAAGGCCTGATGGTCGCGTCCCCCGCCAACCCGACCGGCACCATGCTGGATCGCGCGTCTATGCGCGCGCTGATCGACGCGGCGCAGGGTCAGGGTGCGTCCTTCATCAGCGATGAAATCTATCATGGGCTGGAATATGAGGCCAAAGCCGTCACCGCGCTGGAACTGACGGATGAATGCTACGTGATCAACTCATTCTCCAAGTATTTCTCGATGACCGGCTGGCGTGTCGGCTGGATGGTCGTGCCCGAGGATCAGGTGCGCGTGGTCGAACGCATTGCCCAAAACATGTTCATCTGCGCCCCCCACGCCAGTCAGGTGGCAGCCTTGGCCGCGATGGAGTGCGAGGAGGAACTGCAAGCCAATCTAGATGTCTATCGCCGGAACCGTGCATTGATGCTGGACGGTCTGCCCAAGGCGGGGTTCACCAATATCGCGCCGCCCGATGGGGCGTTTTATGTCTATGCCGATGTGTCGGACCTGACGGATGACAGCCGCGCCTTTGCGGCTGAGATTCTGGATAAGGCGGGCGTTGCGGTCACGCCGGGGCCGGATTTCGACCCAAAACGCGGGCACACGACCCTGCGGTTTTCTTACGCACGCGCAACTGTCGATATCCAAGAGGGGCTGTCGCGGCTACGGGCGTTCATGTCCGAGCGTGGCGCGTTGGCCCATCAGGCCTGACCCGTTCACAAAAGCTGCGAATTGGTATAGGCTGCCCGCCAAACGATCTCGGGAAAACTTGAGGCCATGAGCAGGATTCTCTATTGCATCGCGCTGATCTGGGCGCTGTCTGGTGCTGCGGTCGCGCAGAATTTCAGCGCCCTTGCACGCATTCAGCCGGACCAAAGCCGCATTGTCGACACCGGTCGCACCGGTGTGCAAATCGATCTTGGCCTTAGCCAGGGGGTGCCTTACCGCATTTTCACCCTGCGTGATCCCTACCGAATGGTGATGGATTTTCAGGAGGTCGACTGGAGTGGCCTGAACAGTGCAGACTTCCTGCAATCCGAGCTGATCAGCGGCGTTCGGTTTGGTGCATATGTTCCCGGCTGGTCTCGAATGGTGCTGGAACTTGGTGCGCCGATGGCCGTGGATACGGCCGAGATGCAGATCGATCCGAATGCTGGCACGGCCTTGCTGACGCTCAACCTCAAGGGCGTTGATTTCGACGTGTTCAACGCCTCGGCAGGTGAGCCCAAGAATCCCGGTTGGGATCTCCCCGAACCTTCGCTGACCGGTCAGGTGACCCCTCGCAAGTCAGACGGACCGTTGCGCGTAATGCTGGACCCCGGCCATGGCGGTATCGATCCGGGGGCCGAGGTGGGCGGGATCACCGAGAAGACCATGATGCTGACTTTTGCGCGCGAACTACGGGAAATGCTGTTGCGTTCCGGCGGGTATGAGGTGGTGATGACCCGCGTGGACGATCAGTTTGTTTCACTGGAACGTCGCATCGCGCTGGCGCATCGGGCAGGCGCGGATGTGTTCATCTCGCTGCATGCGGATTCGCTGTCTGAAGGGCAGGCCCATGGTGCGGCGGTTTATACCTTGTCGGATGAGGCCTCGGACGTGGCCAGTGCAAAGCTGGCCGAACGCCACGATCGCGCGGATTTGCTGGCGGGTGTTGATCTGAAAGGCGCTGATGATGAGGTCACGGATGTGCTGCTGGATCTGGCCCGGCAAGAGACAGAACCCCGTACAGATGCGCTGGCGCAGGCCCTGGTCAATGGGATGGCACAGCAGGGCGGACCGATGAATCGCAAGCCTTTGCGCACCGCGTCCTTTTCGGTGCTGAAGGCCGCAGATATACCTTCGGTTCTGGTGGAATTGGGATTTTTATCCAGCCCCAGAGACCTGGAAAACATCAAGAACCCCGATTGGCGGGCCAAGATGGCCTTTGGGATTTATCAGGGGCTTGAGGACTGGAACCAGCAAGATGTGATCAGGCGGTCCCTGATTGGACAGTGACCTGACGCCTCAAAACGGCTAGAATGCGCCTGTGGTTTTGACCCTTGGGCGGTGCGCCCCTATATAGGCGGCAGCGCGAGAAAAAGGCAGTAACGTGATCCGGTTTGTTCTTTCGATTTTCGGGGCGATCTTCAGCCTCGTGACATTGGGTATTTTTATGGCGGCGCTGGTGGTTGGAGCCGTGTTCTGGATGTATGGCCGTGACCTGCCCAGCCATGAATCACTGGCCCAGTACAAACCGCCAACAATCAGCCGGATTTATTCAGGCGAAGGCCAGCTGATCGACGAGTTCGCGCAGGAACGTCGTCTGTTCACCCCGTCCGAAGAAATCCCTGATCTGGTGAAGCAGGCGTTTATCTCGGCAGAAGACAAGAATTTTTACAGCCATCAGGGCTATGATCCGCGCGGGATCATCGCGGCTGGGGTTGAGGCGGTGCGGTCAAAGGGTGAAACCGTGCGCGGGGCCTCGACCATTACGCAGCAGGTTATGAAGAACTTCCTGTTGTCCGGCGACCGCCGGGCCGAGCGCAAGATCAAGGAAATCATCCTCGCCACCCGGCTTGAGGATACGCTGGACAAGGAACAGATCCTCGAACTCTATATGAACGAGATTTTCCTGGGTCAGAACTCTTATGGTGTAACCGCTGCCGCCCAGACCTATTTCAACAAGACCTTGCAGGAACTGGCCCCACACGAGGCGGCAACGCTGGCCTCGATGCCCAAGGCACCGTCCGATTATCACCCGGTCCGGCAAAAAGAACGCCTGCTCGCGCGCCGCAACTACGTGCTGCGTGAGATGAACCAGAACGGCTATATCGATCAGGCGACTTATGAGGCCGAGGTCGAGATGCCGCTGCGGTCGGTCCAGAACGGCGATTTCGAAAGCTTCCGCACCGCGCTGCCGCCGCGCGATTATTTCACCGACGAGATCCGCCGCCAGCTGAGCGAGGATTTTGGTGAGGGCGAATTCTTCACCGGTGGTTTCACTGTCCGTGCCTCGGTTGATGAAGAGATGCAGGTGGAAGCGGCCCGTGCGCTGCGCGAGGCTTTGCAGAAATACGACCTGTCCCGCGGTAAATGGCGCGGAACCGGCGAGGTGATCGCCGAAGAACAGCTGGCGGATGAGGCGCAGTGGCGCGAGGTGCTGTCTCTGATGGAAATCCCGCGCGATGTGGTGCTGCCGACCCAATGGTATCCGGCGGTGGTGCTGGACGTGGCCGAGCAGCAACTGACGGTCGGGATCGAGGCTGGGCCATCCGATGGCATTATCCCACGCTCGGACATCAAGTGGATGCAGGGCAATTTCTTCGACAATTTCAAACGCGGCGACGTGATCCTGGTGATGGCCGGAGAAGAGGGCCAATGGTCTGCCCGTCAGGTGCCCGAAGTGCAGGGCGGCTTTGTCGCGATGGACGTGAATTCAGGCCGTGTACTGGCGATGCAGGGTGGGTTTTCCTATCAGGACACGGTGTTCAACCGTGCGACCCAGGCGCAGCGTCAGCCGGGGTCATCTTTCAAACCCTTTGTCTATGCGGCTGCGCTGGACAGCGGGTACAGCCCCGCAACCATCGTTGTGGATGCGCCGATTGAAGTGAACACGCCGCAAGGTCTGTGGCGGCCCAAGAACTCGTCGAACAAGTTCTATGGCCCGACGCCGCTGCGTACCGGGATCGAACAGTCCCGGAACCTGATGACCATCCGTTTGGCGCAAGAGGTGACGATGCCTGTTGTCGCCGGTTACGCGGAACGGTTCGGCGTCTATGACCGCATGGGCGCTTTCCTTGCGAGTTCGTTGGGGTCCGAGGAAACCACGCTTTACAAGATGGTTGCGGCTTACGCGATGTTCGCAAATGGCGGTGAGCGCGTCGAACCCACATTGGTTGACCGCATTCAGGATCGGTTCGGCAAGACGATCTATCGCCATGATGATCGGCAATGTCTGGATTGTAACTCCAGCTGGCTAGAGCCGGATGAATCGCCCACGATTGAGACCAACCGCTCGCAGGTCATGGATGCGGTTACGGCCTATCAGCTGACTTCGATGATGAAAGGCGTTGTGGATCGGGGCACCGCCTCGCGTTTCGTGAACCTTCCGGTGCCGACCGCGGGCAAGACCGGCACGACCAACGATTCGAAAGACGCCTGGTTCATCGGTTTTACCTCGAATATCGTGGCGGGTTGCTATATCGGCTATGACCGCCCGCGCCCGATGGGCCGGGGGGCCTATGGCGGCACCATGTGCGGCCCGGTGTTCCAAAGCTTCATGGAAAAAGCGGTCGAGAAATATGGCGGGGGGCCGTTTGACGTGCCGCCGGGTGGTCATTTCATCAAGATTGATCGGTTCAGCGGCGCGCGTCTGCCTGCAGATGCCACGGGCGACTATGTTGTGGCTGAGTATTTCCGCGATGGCGTCGATGGCTTTATCGACCGGATTTATGATGGTGGCTTTGCTATCGGATCAGACTTGCCACTGTTCGAAGAGGTTCAGCGCGCTGGCGTTCAGGTTCAAACTTCAACCGGCGAAACGGTCACCGTGGGTCCCAAAGCCTCGCAAGGCGATGTGAGCACGGGCGGCCTCTATTGATCCGCAGCCGATAGCAACAGGCGCAACAGATCGGCTTCCTTGTCTTTCGCGAGGGGGCCGTTTGACCTCCAGTAGATCGACAACGCGCATTTGGCGGCGGCCCATTGGGCCAGACGTTGTCGTTTAACGCCAAGGGTATCTGCATAGAGCGTCAGGCATTTATGCATGTGATCCGGTCGTCGCACGAGCTGCGGCATGCCTTTGGGATGCCGGATCGCATTGGCCAGTTCAAAAGCCGGATCACCCAGATAACCTTTGGCATCGATCACGCGCGGGCCCGCGCTGGTGAGAATGATATTGTCCGGGTGTAGATCACCATGCAGCGGAGCAACCGCCGTCTGACTGTTCAGCAGGCTTTGCGCCAATTGGGTGGCCTGTTGCATATCCTGCACCAGATCGACGGGGCAGGAGGGGGCGAACTGGCATTCGAACAGGGGGCGGATCACCTGGGTCAGCGGGCGCAACTCCGCAATCTGCGGGGTGGGCTTGGCGTGCAGGCGCCTGGCCGTTTCTGCCAAAGTGATCAGGGCCTGATCATACTCTCCCCGCCGCGCGATATCTCCGAGCGTGGGGCCTTCGAGCCATTCCATCAGGATGGCTGTTTCGGTTTCTTTCAGAATCCTGACGGTACCCCGGTCTTGCCAGGCACTCAGGATTTGGGTTCCCGGTGTTTCGTTGCCGCGGTTCGGGCGGTGATAGAGCTTCAGCGCAGCTGCTGTACCATCGGTATCCAGAACCTTCCAAACACGGGCTGCGCCGGTTTCGGCAACCGGCTCGATCAAGGTCAGCTGCCAATCATCCAGAATCTCTTGCGGTGGGCCTTGCATTCACATCTCGCCTGTCTTGTGGTGGCCGTCACCTCTTGCTATCACGCAGGCCTGATTGAGCAAGTTGGGACAAGACCATGCGCGCCGAAACCCAGAATATCGTGGCGGAGATCGAAAAGTCGCTGGAGCTGCTGGCGCAGCGCATGGACTATGAAACCGCACCGCATCGGCTTGAGGAATACAACGCGCGTGTCGAGGACCCCAACCTGTGGGACAGCCCTGAAAACGCGCAGAAACTGATGCGCGAGCGGCAGATGCTGGTCGATGCCATCGAGACATACGAGTCCATCAAGACTGACCTTAGCGACAATCTCGAGCTGATCGAATTGGGTGAGATGGAAGAGGACGAAGAGGTTGTCACCGATGCCGAGGACGCCATCAAAAAGCTGGGGGCGAAAGCCGCCAAGAAAGAGCTTGAGGCGCTGTTGGATGGTGAGGCTGACAGCAATGACACATTCCTTGAGATCAACTCGGGCGCCGGTGGCACGGAAAGCTGCGATTGGGCCTCGATGCTGGCGCGGATGTATGTGCGCTGGGCCGAGAAGAAAGGTTATACCGTCGAGCTGCAATCCGAGACAGCGGGCGAAGAGGCTGGGATCAAGTCGGCGGCCTACAAGATTTCCGGGCACAACGCCTATGGCTGGTTGAAATCCGAAAGCGGCGTGCATCGTCTGGTGCGGATTTCGCCTTATGACTCGGCGGCCAAGCGGCATACCTCGTTCAGTTCGGTCTGGGTGTATCCAGTGGTGGACGACAATATCGAGATCGAGGTAAACCCGTCGGATATTCGCATCGACACTTACCGGTCGTCGGGTGCGGGTGGTCAGCACGTGAACACCACGGACTCGGCAGTGCGGATCACCCACATCCCGACCGGGATTGTTGTGACCTCGTCCGAGAAATCCCAGCACCAGAACCGCGACATCGCCATGAAGGCGCTGAAATCGCGGCTCTATCAGCAAGAGCTGGACCGCCGGAACGCCGACATCAACGCCGCGCATGAGGCGAAAGGTGATGCGGGCTGGGGCAACCAGATCCGGTCTTATGTTTTGCAGCCCTATCAGATGGTGAAAGACCTGAGGACAAACCATGAGACCTCGGACACCAAGGGGGTGTTGGACGGCGATCTGGATGGGTTCATGGCGGCGACGCTGGCGTTGAATGTGGCGGGCAAGAGCCGGTCCGAGGCGCAGGGCGAGTAAGTCGGCAGGGGGCTCTGCCCCCGCCGCGGCAGGCCGCGACTCCCCCGGGATATTTTTGGCCAGATGAAGCGGATCCGGTGTGCGTGTCCGCGGGCCGAAAAGATGTATTGAAACAGTGGGTTTTAATGGTCTGGTGGGGCGGCTAGGCTGGCTGTGACATTCACGACCCCTGCCGCTGGAGCCCAAATGGACATCACGGAATATTCTGCGCGGATGCTGATCGCGGACTTGTCAGAGCGGCGGGTGTCTGCGGAAGGCGTGATGCGCGCGACGCTGGAGCGGATCGGGCAGGTCAACGGCGCTGTGAACGCCATCGTGGCGTTACGGGATGAAGAGGCGTTGTTGGCGGAGGCCCGTGCGATGGATGCAGGGCCGATACGCGGGCCGCTGCATGGCGTGCCTGTGGCGGTGAAGGATCTGGTGAATGTGGCGGGTGTTGTCTCATCACAAGGGTCGCCGCTGTTTGACGGGTTCGTGCCCCAGACAGATGATCTGATTGCGGCGCGCATGCGGGCGGCGGGGGCGATCCTGATTGGCAAGACCAACACGCCCGAGTTTGGGCTTGGGTCGCATACCTTCAACCCGGTTTATGGGGCGACGCGCAATCCCTACGACGATGCGCGGACCTGTGGCGGGTCTTCGGGCGGTGCGGCGGTGGCCCTGGCGACCGGGATGGTAACGCTGGCCGATGGGTCGGACATGATGGGCAGCTTGCGCAACCCGGCCGCCTGGAACAACGTCTACGGGTTTCGGCCCAGTTGGGGCCTGGTGCCGTCGGACTCGGTTGGGGACAGCTTTCTGCACCAACTGTCAACCCTTGGTCCAATGGCGCGCAGCCCCGAGGATATTGGCCTGTTGCTGGATGTGATCGCCGGGTCTGATCCGCGATTGCCCTTGAACGCGCCCCAAAGGTCTGTATCGCCGGTTGAGCCATTGGATCTGACGGGGATGCGCATTGGTTGGCTGGCGGATTGGGGGGGTGCCTTCCCGATGGAACAGGGGATATTAGACCTCTGCGAAACGGCGTTGGGTGTGTTCGGGCAGTTGGGGGCCCATATCGAGCGTATACCGCCGCCTTTTGATGCGGAGCGTTTGTGGGACAGTTGGATCACGTTGCGATCTTGGTCTGTTGCTTCGGGTCTGGAGCCGTTGTCCCGGAACCGCGATGCCCTAAAAGACAGCGCGCAGTGGGAGCTGGATCGGGGTCTGGCGTTGTCGGCGATGCAAGTGCATCAGGCGAGCGTGGTACGGTCCGATTGGTTCCGAAAGGCAGTCGAGGTTTTTGACCACTACGATGCCCTGATTCTGCCGGCGGCGCAGGTCTGGCCCTTTGATGTCAACCTGCCGTATCCGACCGAAATCTCTGGGCGAGCCATGGATACGTATCACCGCTGGATGCATGTGACCCTGCCCGTCAGCCTGATCGGTCTGCCCTGCCTGGCGGTTCCCGCTGGTTTTGGGGCGCAAGGATTGCCGATGGGGTTGCAACTGTTCGGGCCGCGTGGGTCGGATGCTCGCCTGTTGTCCATTGGCGCGGCCTATCATGCGGCAACAGAGTGGCCCCAAAGGCGGCCCGCCTTGCAGTAACGCCTCACGGCGAGGAGGAGTTGAGATGGATAGACCCTTTGGCGTACCGAGTCTGCGCCCGGTGAACCGCGCGATGATACGGCAGGCACTGCATCAGGCCTGGGCTGATCTGCGCCGCGCGCCGGTCTTTGGTCTGATCTTCGCGGGGGTTTATGTTCTGGCCGGGTGGGCGATGGCCTGGATCACCGTGCAAACCGGCACTAGTTTCTGGCTGGTTCTGGCCGCGATCGGCTTTCCGCTGATCGGGCCGTTTGCGGCTGTCGGCCTCTATGAGGTCTCTCGTCGGCTAGAACAGGGGGAACCCCTTGATATACCTGCCGTGTTTGGCGTTGTGCTGCAGCAAAGCCGCCGCCAATTGCCCTCGATCTGCGCCATCATCGTTGTGATGTTTTTGTTCTGGTTCTTCTTGGGTCACATGATCTTTGCCCTGTTCATGGGGCTGTCGACGATGACGAACATATCCAGTTCTTTGGAGGTGTTTCTGACCCCCAACGGGGTGATGATGTTGGCTGTCGGCACGGCTGTTGGTGCGGTTTTTGCAACGCTGCTTTATATGATTTCGGTTTTGTCGATCCCGATGCTGCTGGATCGGGAACTGGATTTTGTCACCGCCATGATCGCCAGCTTTACCTATGTCTCACAAAATAAAATCGTGATGCTGGCCTGGGGGCTGTTTATCGCGGTTTTGACCTTTGTGGCGATGCTTCCCTGGTTTTTAGGTCTGTTGATTGTGCTGCCGCTATTGGGCCATGCAAGCTGGCATTTGTACCGGGGAATTTGCTGCGAGATCACGGCAGATTGATCGAATTGGCCGCCGCCCTGTCTTACGGCATCTGGACCGATTGCTCACCGGCGTTTGCAGTGTGCCGCGCAGCTTGAAAAACCGCTTCGGCATTTTGCTTGAGATGGTGCAGGACAACAGGCTGCGCCTGTTGCGGTTCAGAAGGTTTGATAACCGTACCGCGCCAAATCTCGGCATCCTGCGTCAGCACATATATCTTGCTGTTCTGGCCTCCGCGTTGCGATGTCAGGATATAGACGTGATCGCCTGCGGTGGCGGCAATCCCCTGAATTTCACGCGATTGCGGTGATGCGCCAGGCATATGGCCACGCGGGGTATAGCCTCGTATCAGGGTGCATTGGGGCCTGCGCGTGGCGTAGAGCAGGGTCAGACGCGGCGCAGTGGGTTGGTTTTCGGCGACGGTGTAGAAACCGGATGCAAAGGTCCTTTTGCTGCCCGCTTCGGAACCGGATCCCAGAAACTGGGTCAGGATTGAACTGGCGGGATGGTCTTCGTTCACCGGGATTTCGGCCAACGGGCTTAGGACAATCCGTGCATCGACATCAAAGAACCTGCATATCCGGTCCAATACGTCGGGGCGGGGGAAGCTTTCACCGGCAAGATAGCGATTAAACTGTGTACGGTTGATGCCAAGACTGCGACACAGGGCCGAGACCGAGGGGTAGTCGCGCGCAAGTTGCCTGAGATTCGACCCGAACATGGCCCGAAGCTCTGCTGGGCTGCGAATGTCGTCGATCATGTTCATCCCCGGCGCTTCTACTTCTTTGCATCATCAATGCTGAGGCTTACGGATGACCGTAGACATTCAGAAATTGCAAAGATGACCACAAACAAGGCGGCCTCTCCCCAGGTCGCATTGCGGGGCCGAGGCTAACGCTCCGTAAGCCAAAGGCAATAGGCTTTATTCTATTTTGTTTGAGGTTTTTGCGGGAAGAATGAGCGTTATGGTAAAAATAACGCACATAATGCCACCTGAATGCCCAAATCTTTGGGCGAGTCGGGGCTGGCAAACCAACCCCGCCCCGGATTTGGGACGGGGTCAGGGGGTCTGTTTGATCAATCGCCGCGCAACAGGGCGGCAACGCCGGTGCGGGCGATTTCGATCAGCCCCAGCGGGCGCATCAGATCGGCAAAGGCGTCGATTTTGTCAGGCGCGCCAGTGATTTCAAAGATGAAAGAATTCAGCGTGCTGTCGACCACATTGGCGCGGAAGATATCGGCCAGACGCAGCGCTTCGACCCGTTTGTCGCCTTCGCCGACGACCTTGATGATTGCCAGTTCCCGCTCGACCGAGGGGCCCTCGACCGTCAGATCATGCACTTTATGAACCGGAACGATCCGGCCCAGCTGTGTTTTAATCTGTTCGATCACCTGCGGCGTGCCGGTGGTCACGATGGTGATGCGGCTGAGGTGGCCGGTATGGTCCACCTCGGCCACGGTCAGGCTTTCGATGTTGTACCCGCGGCCCGAGAACAGGCCGATCACACGAGCCAGAACACCGGGTTCGTTCTCGACCAGAACAGCGATCGTGTGCCGTTCCTGTACGTCCGAGAAGGTAGGCCGTAGGTTATAGGCCGAATGGCGGGTGGAGCCTTTTTTGATATGTAGGGCAGACATGCTGAGCTAGTCCTCTTCATAGCGAAGGTTTGAAACACCTTCTGCATTCTCTAGAATTTTCCAAATTGCAGCGCGCAGCGTGTCCACCTTTGGCGCCGCATGATATTTCTTGAACAGTTTTCTTACATGCTCGGTCTTCGGCGAGAATTGAACCAGATGGCCGTCGCCATAGTTCGAACATCCGAAAACCAACGCGAATGGTTCGTCGTGTTTAACCTCGTGATACCAACCCCAATCCTCGGCGCAGGCAAACGTGATCTTGTGACCAGATTGACCAAGTTCCCGACACAGAAAGTCACTGAGTTCCTTTCCAAAAACGCCTGGATTGATGAAATCATCAGCTTCGTCGTTCAACTCGTCCTGAGTCGGTTGAAAGCGAGTTGCATCGAAGCTGATCATTCCAGGCGTCATACCAGAACCGAACCTTTGCTATCGATCACGCCTTGCGTTTCGGCCTCGCCCAGCAGCATCTCGTTGTGGGCTTTGCCCGACGGGATCATGGGGAAGCAGTTTTCGTGCTTTTCAACAAGGCAGTCAAAGATCACCGGACCGTCATAGTTGATCATCTCCATGATCGCGTCATCCAGATCGGCGGGGTCGGAGCACAGGATACCCTTGGCCCCGAAGGCCTCGGCGAGTTTGACGAAATCGGGCAAGGCCTCAGACCAGGAATGCGAATACCGCTCGCCGTGCAGCAGCTCCTGCCACTGGCGCACCATGCCCAGACGTTCGTTGTTCAGGATGAACTGCTTCACCGGCAGCCGGTACTGAACGGCGGTGCCCATTTCCTGCATGTTCATCAGCCAAGATGCCTCACCAGCAACATTGATCACCAGCGCATCCGGGTGCGCCATCTGCACGCCGATCGAGGCCGGGAAGCCGTAGCCCATCGTGCCCAGACCACCGGATGTCATCCAGCGGTTCGGATCTTCGAACCCGAGGTATTGCGCGGCCCACATCTGGTGCTGGCCCACTTCGGTGGTGATGTAGCGATCATGCTTCTTGGTCAGTTCCTCAAGCCGTTGCAGCGCATGCTGCGGCTTGATGGTCTTTTCGCTGGCGGTAAAAGCGAGGCAATTAACCTTACGCCAGTCCGCGATCTGCGCCTGCCATTGTTTGACATTCGCCGCATCCGTCTTGCGGCCCCGCGCTTTCCAGATCTTCAGGATATCTTCAAGCACATGGGCGACATCGCCCACAATCGGGATATCCACGCGGATGACCTTGTTGATCGAGGATGGATCGATATCGATATGCGCTTTCTTCGAATTGGGCGAGAACGCATCGATCCGGCCTGTGATCCGGTCGTCGAACCGTGCGCCGATATTGATCATCAGATCACAATCATGCATCGCCATATTGGCCTCATACAGACCATGCATCCCCAGCATACCCAACCAGTTTTTTCCCGAAGCCGGATAAGCACCCAGCCCCATCAGGGTCGATGTAATCGGAAACCCGGTCGCATCCACCAGCTCGCGCAGCAACTGGCTGGCGGCAGGGCCAGAGTTGATGACGCCGCCGCCTGTATAGAATACCGGCTTTTTCGCGGTTTCTATCGCGGCAACCAGCTCGGTGATCTCTTCCAGATCACCTTTCAGCACAGGCTGGTAGTGTGAGTTTGATGGCTTGGGCGGGGTGTATTCCCCCGATGCAAACTGCACGTCCTTGGGAATGTCGACCAGTACCGGGCCGGGGCGGCCCGAAGTGGCAACATGGAAGGCCTCGTGCATGGTTGCGGCCAGCGCATCAGTGTCCTTCACCAGCCAGTTATGCTTGGTGCAGGGGCGGGTGATGCCAACCGTGTCGGCCTCCTGAAACGCGTCCGAGCCGATCATGAAGGTCGGAACCTGGCCGGTCAGAACAACAATAGGGATCGAGTCCAACAGCGCGTCGGTCAGGCCGGTCACCGCATTGGTGGCGCCGGGGCCAGAGGTTACAAGCGCAACGCCGGGCTTGCCGGTCGACCGCGCATAACCTTCGGCGGCGTGCACCGCACCCTGCTCGTGGCGCACCAGAATGTGGCGAATGTCGTTTTGCAGAAAAATCTCATCATAGATCGGTAGCACGGCGCCGCCGGGGTATCCGAATACCGTGTCCACGCCCTGATCCTTAAGGGCCTGAACCACCATCTTTGCGCCGGTCATCTCACGTGTCATCTGCTTTGCTCCGTTCGCGACATGTGTCTTGCGTTTGACAAAAAAAAGCCCCCGATGTTTTCGGAGGCGCATGGGTTCGATTATGGTTTACCGTTACCGGCCCATGCGCTTGTTTCCCACGATTACGACTAGCGTTCTCATCGCCAGAGGCTCCTTTTTTGCGTGCAGGGACATTATGAGCGGCGCGCAAGGGCGTCAACAGGCAATTGCACCAATTTTCTATCTTCAAGAAGTTATTTTGCGACATTTTATTGCGCAGATTGCCGCAGGCTGGGAATTTTAG
The DNA here is from genome assembly GCF_059610045.1 of Ruegeria sp. YTSA168. NCBI lineage: Bacteria > Pseudomonadati > Pseudomonadota > Alphaproteobacteria > Rhodobacterales > Roseobacteraceae > Ruegeria > Ruegeria sp. YTSA168. The sequence goes on along the minus strand of NZ_JBXWMW010000003.1, from coordinate 286,763 downwards.
CGAAAAATGATGTCTTGGGCGCCGGTTGGGATGGATATTCGCCAGTCTGAATGCGTCAAGCAAATGTCCAAAATGGGCATGATCGGGCGGTTTAACTGAGTCACGCTGACAGAGACGGGACTACGAGGGAGGTATGTCATGCTGCATGATCTGGTGGATTTGGGCCGCTATCCCATCGACCGGCCAGGTTCACAGGCTTATGACCGGATGATTGATGATGTTCAGCGCGAACTGAGCGAAGATGGCTGTGCGGTATTGCCGGGTTTTGTGCATCCCGGCGGGCTCGAATTGTTGGTGAAAGAGGCCGACGCGGTGTCGCCGCAGGCCCATCGCTCCTTCAACCGAACGAACGCCTATTTCACTAAAGATGATCCGCGGTTCGGAATCGGCCATCCCATCCGCCGCTTCTATGAACGATCGAATGCCTTTGTCCCGGCGGACAATTTCCCTAAATCCGGACCCCTGCGACGGATTTATGAGTTTGACGGGTTCATGCCCTTCATCCGGACCGCGCTGGAGGAGCCTGCGGATCGGTTCTTTCGCTATGACGACCCGCTGGCGGATGTGATCATCAATGTCGTGGAAGCGGGGCAGGGCTTTCCCTGGCATTTCGACACAAACAACTTCACGGTGACTCTGGCCATTCAAAATGGTGAAGACGGGGGTGCGTTCGAATATGCGCCGAACCTGCGGACTTCGGAGGATGAGAATTTCGGTGCAGTCTCTGCCGTTCTGGATGGCGACATGTCGCGCGTGCGCCGGTTGGAACTGCAGCCAGGCGATCTGCAAATCTTCAAGGGGCGGTATTCCCTGCACCGGGTCGCGCCGGTTTTTGGGACCCGCCAAAGATATGTCGGCATCTTTTCCTTTGTGGAAACCGAAGGAATGTGCGGCGGGGTCGAGCGCACCCGGCAGCTATACGGTCGCGTCCTGCCGCATCATTATGAGCGTGAAGGCACACGGCAGGATCAATTGCTGGATTGAGCCAGCAGAACATGTAGCATGATCCTGAAGCAGGCCGGAGGTTCCAATGCCCGAAGTGCTACAGATTACGCCGTTTGTTCTCTGCGCGTCACTGGAGGCGCAGATTGATTTCTATTGCCGACGTTTGGGGTTTGAGTGCGGATTCAAGCAGGATAACTATGCCTTTCTGTCGCGGGGGTCAGTTGCTGTCCGGTTGCTGGAATGCCCGCCACGCACCGATGGCAAACCTTTGGGTGATAACCAGTCCTTTTACATCGATGTGAAAGGTATTGATGCGCTCTATGACAGTTTGAAAGATGGTTTGAGCGACCTGCCCGAGGGACGCGTGCGGCCACCTTTTGATCAGCCCTACCTACAGCGCGAGTTTCACGTCCTGGATGAGGACGGGACCTTGATCTTTTTCGGGGAAGATATTCGCCCTCGAAATTAAAGCCTCCCGCCCCTCGGCAACGCGTCTTTAGCGCGTCTTGTCTGGTTGGGCCGGGCGGCGCGTGCCACGCCGCGGTCGGGTTAGAACCCCACGCCGGTTCCCTGCAAAACCCCATGTTCCAGCGCATAGCGGGTGAGCCCAGCGGTGGAGGAAATACCCAACTTACGCTTGATGTTTTTGCGGTGGGTTTCGACCGTGCGAACCGAGATATCCAAGGCCAGGGCGACTTCTTTGTTGGATTTGCCCTGCGCCAGTTCCAGAAGGATCGTCTGTTCCCGGCCGGTCAGGGCCTCTCGGGTGCTGTCGCCTTTGGGTTTCAGCGACCCGCTTGCTCCGGTGCAAAGATATTGCTCGTCTGCCATGACGGCATCAATGGCCTGTTTGATTTCGTCTGTTGGGACGTCTTTGAGCAGATAGCCTTTGGCCCCATGGCTGAGCGCGGTTGAGATGTATTCTGGGCTGTCATGCATCGACAGGATCAAGATGCGCGTTTGAGGCAAACGTTCAAGGATCATTTCCGTTGCGCTTAGGCCGCCCAGGCCCGGCATGTTCAGATCCATCAGGATCACATCGGGGGATAGGCTTGCGGCCTGATCCACAGCAGACTGACCGCTGCTGAGCGTACCGACCACCTCAATCTCGTCATAGCTTTCAAGGATCGACTGAATGCCCTCGGCCACCATCGGGTGATCGTCGACAATAAGGACTCGGATGGTCATGTCCCGGCCTTTCGCTTTGGCGTTGCGTCTTCCTGCGGTGGGAGCAGGTGGCTCAACGGCAGACTGGCCTCAATCACCGTCCCGCCGCGCGGGCCGCGTGATGACAGAATGCGCAGGGATCCGTCAAGCTGTTCGATCCGTTCCTGCATATTGCGTAACCCGATCCCGGTGGCCACGCGGCCCGGTTCGCTTCGCAACCCGCGCCCATTATCGGTAATCCGCATCGTCGCACCTTTCTTATGACCACGCAGATCGATGGTAACATGTGACGCATCCGCATGGCGTTCGATATTGGTCAGCGCTTCTTGTGCAATGCGATAGAGCGCGATCTTGCTGTCCTGATCCAGCCGGTTGCGGAATACAACGGTCGAGAACTCGGTCTCGATACCTGTGCGATCCCGGAAATCATCCGTCAGCGATTTAAGGGCAGGGCCCAAACCCAGATCATCCAGCACACCAGGGCGAAGGTCGCGGCTGATGCGGCGCACTTCGGTGATGGCGGTGCCCAGATGTTCGATGCCTTTGTCCAGCGGGTCTTCTGCGTTCGATATATCCCCGCGAGATACCCTCCGTCGGGCGGTATCCAGCGCATAGCGGACGCCGACCAATATCTGGCTTATCCCATCATGCAATTCTCGCGCAACCCGTCCACGTTCTTCTTCCTGTGCATCAAATACACGCTGTGTCAGCTCTTTCAGCTTTGCGTCTGCAAGCCGTCTTTCGCGGATGTTCAGCAACATGCCCGAGGCAAACACGATCAAGACAGCTGCCACAACAATTGCGCCGATATATATAAAGGTGCGCCGCACGCGGGCTTCGACCTCGGCGCGTGCATTGGCAACAGCGGCAACGATGTCATCGATGAAGACGCCCGTGCCGACCACCCAGCGCCAATCTTGCAGCCCGACCACATAGGCGATCATCTGGGCCTCTTCCCCGGTCGAGGGCTTTTGCCACATGAAGCTGTGCCACCCTGCGCCCTGACGGGCGAGGCGGATAAACTCATTCACAACGGGTGTGCCATCGCTATCGGTCAGGCCTTCCCAGTTGCGGTTGATGAATTGAGTTTGCCTTGGGCTGACAAGATTATTGCCGTCATAGTCGTAGACAAAAAAGAACCCGTCCTGTCCGTAGATCATGGCCGACAGAATCTGGGATACGAGATTCTTGGCCACCTCGTCATCAGGTGTCGCCCGGCCATAGATATAAGCAAATCCGTTGCGGGCTTGCGTGACATAATTGCGCAGCTCTTCTTTCTTGGCTTCGATCAGGCTGCGCTCTAACGCTTCGATTTCGCGTTCGGCTGTTGCACGCGCTTCGTAGGCAACCAGCACGGCAATCGCTGCCACGGCCACAACCAAGGGGATCGCGGCCACAAGGGATAGCTTTTGAGCATAGGTCAGCGAAACCAGATTTCTTAATCTCTGCATTGTCGAATCGATACGCAACAGGCGGGAGAAATGCAAAAAGAATGGACATCTTAAGGACCAGAACGACCGAAAATCCGGGTTCGAGCCGTTTTTGCTGGATATTTTCTTGTACAAACCCATCAGAAACCCGCGTTTCTACGCAGTACTAGGTATTCCTTTTCACAGCTTCGCCATTAGGCTGCGGCCTACTGAATGTGACAGGCCCGGAGTGTTTCCGGGTTACGACTATGTAAGGGGAGGAACACTCATATGGATCGTCGTTCATTTCTAAAGAAATCTGCTCTGGGCGGCTCGGCTGCTGCGGCAACCGCGCTGGCAGCACCAGCCTATGCGCAGGGTCAGCGGACCCTGACTATGGTGACCTCGTGGGGTCGTGGTCTGGCCGGCGTGTTCGACGCGGCGCAACGGTCTGCCGACAGCATCAACGCGATGTCCGATGGCAGCCTGAACGTAGAAATCAAGGCAGCGGGTGAGCTGGTTGGCGCGTTCGAAGTGTTTGACGCGGTATCCTCGGGTCAGGCCGACATGTACCACGCGGCGGACTATTACTTTGTAGGTCAGCACCCGGGCTATGCCTTCTTCACGGCTGTTCCGTTTGGTATGACCGCGCAAGAACTGGTGAACTGGTACTACCATGACGGCGGCATGGAGCTGCATGACGAGCTGGGCTCGATCTTTGGTCTGAAGTCCTTCCTGGCCGGTAACACCGGTGCTCAGGCGGGTGGCTGGTACTCGAAAGAGATCAATGGCCCCGAGGATTTCCAGGGACTGAAGTTCCGTATGCCGGGCCTTGGTGGTCAGGCGTTGGGTAAACTGGGCGCATCTGTTCAGAACATTCCGGGCTCGGAAGTGTATCAGGCGCTGTCATCGGGCGCGATTGACGGAACCGAGTGGATCGGTCCGTGGGCTGACGAAAAAGCCGGTTTCCAGGAAATCACCAAGACCTACTATACCGCAGGCTTCCACGAGCCGGGCGCAGGTCTGTCGCTCGCCACCAACCGCGACGTCTTTGACAGCCTGACACCGGCGCAGCAGAAGATCATCGAGATCGCAGCCGCCGAAGCGCACCAGTGGAACCTGGCGCAGTTCCTGGCCAATAACGGTGCAGCCCTGCAGCGTTTGCAGTCGGGTGGCGTGAAGGTCATGGAGTTCCCGGACAGTGTTTGGGATGCTTTCGGTCAGGCCAGCCAAGAGGTTCTGGACGAAAACATGGGTGACGAGCTGTTCAAGAAGATCCACGACAGCGCCATGACGTCGATGGCGGCATCGTCGGGCTGGAACAATTTGTCGTCGGGTGTCTACACCGCGCAGCGCGACCGCGTACGCGGCTAAGCTTTAATCACCAGACCAAACGGTTTCTCCGCATTGGCGGGGAAACCTTTCTTGTTGCACATGCGCGGACCCATCATGCCGCACGAACAGCCAGTGCAACTGACGCGACCTGGGGACAACATGCAGGACGAAAACGGTATCTCGTTCTTCGGCGCCCTGTGGAATGGACTGATCTGGTTCATTCAGAACATTGCCGAAGCCTTCTATAATTTCGGATATGCGATCACGCATCCGCAGCTGTGGCTGAACTGGTCGGACAAAGAGGCGATCATGCGCTTTGTCTATTATGGCGGCTCGGTCGAGTTCTTCTTTGTGATCTTTGCCCTGTTTCTGGTGCTGACAGCCATAGGCCTCTACTACCGGAATTTCATGTGGGGCATGGTTCGCGGGCTGGAAGGGTTCGCAAACATCACCGGTCGATTCTTTGCCTGGGCCGGTTTGTTGATGGTGCTTCAACAGATCATCATCGTTTTCATGCAGCGTGTCTTTACGCGCGCGGATATGGCGTTTGGGTTTGGCATTCCTTTTCAAAAAGATATCAGCTGGTTCGCCGAAGAACTTAAACTGTATAACGCCATGGTGGTCTGCCTGTGCTGTACCTACACATTTGTTCAGGGCGGACATGTGCGAGTTGACCTGATCTACGCGGGCATCAGTCACCGCGCCAAGCGTGTGGTCGACATGTGCGGTGCGCTCCTGTTCATGATGCCGATGGCGGTGCTGACTTGGATGTACGGCTGGTACTTCATGTGGCGGCACCTGATCGTGCCGAAACCATCGGCCAGTGACACGCTGGATCGGCTGGTCGCCAAATCACGCGCGTTGCGGTGGAACGTGGAAACCATTGGCTTCAGCCCAAACGGCTTTAACGCCTATTTCCTGTTCAAAATCCTGCTCGTTCTGTTTGCAGGCATGGTGTTCCTGCATGCGATTGCGTTCCTCTACCGATCCTATCTGGAATATGTGGAAGGGCCCGAGAGCGCCGGAAAATACCTCGACAAGGACAGCCTTGGCGCAGGTGAAGAAGCCTATGAAGGCGCACATTAGGGACGGAGACCCAGACAATGCTATTCGGACTTGATGGCGTCGAGATAGGCCTCATTATCGTATTCTTCTGCCTTTTCGGAGGCATCCTGTCTGGTTTCCCGGTGGCCTTTGCCATCGGTGGGGCCGGGGTCATATCCTTCGGGATCATTGCCGCGCTGGACAGTGCCGGGCTGTTGATCCATCAGGCAATCGATACCAGCTCACAAATGTATCGGGATCTGGTTGCAACAGGGGTGAAACCTGATGCGGTTTCGGTGTTCCGATACCCGGATTTGCCAAGGATCGGCGAGCCGGTCTTCCCCGCGGGTTGGGAAACCGCCCTGGACCGCAATGTTTCGTTCATCGTAAACCGTATGAACGAGCGTGTACTGGCGGGCCAATCGATCGAGACCCTGCTGGCTGTGTTGATGTTTGTTCTGATGGGCATCACGCTGGAACGCTCGAAGATTGCCAATGATCTGCTGACCACAATGGCGCGTGTCTTTGGCCCGTTGCCGGGTGGTCTGGCCGTCTCGATTGTGGTTGTGGGCGCGTTTCTGGCAGCCTCCACCGGCATCGTGGGTGCAACTGTGGTGACGATGGGCCTGCTGGCCCTGCCGACGATGTTGCGGAACAACTACTCGCCTGAGCTTGCGACGGGTGTGATTGCGGCTTCGGGGACTTTGGGGCAGATCATTCCGCCGTCGATTGTGATTGTTTTGCTCGGGACGTTGGCCGGGGATCTTTATTCAACTGCGCAGGAAACCCGCGCGGTTGAGGCCGGATGTACCGATGCGCTGACCTATCTGGGTGAGCCTGCTGTCGTCTCGGTTGGAACGCTGTTTCAGGCTGCCCTTTTGCCGGGAATCATGCTGGCCTTGCTCTATGCGCTTTACGCTTTTGGCTACGCGTTGCTGAACCCTGACAAAGCCCCAGCCGTTGAACTGGCTGGCGGGTCGGGCGAGACGATCACCCGGTCCGAGGGCCTGACCTGGTTGCTGGGTGCACCGGCGGCCATCATCGTCGGCGCGATACTGTTGGGCAGTGCCGGGGTTATCGGCAGTCAGAACATCTCGGTCTCGGCTTTCTCGGATGTGGGGCAGGGCGCATCGCTGCGTACCAATGTGTCGGAAGAGTGTAAGGCATCGATGATCGACTTGCATGGTCAGAGCGCCTGGGATCAGGCGGTGGCCGAGCAGAAAGAGATTGATGCCGCCGGTGGCATCGCCAATGCCGAGCGCCTGAGTGAAGAAGAACTGGCGGCCGCAAGCGAAGCAAAGATCGCCAATGCTGCGCCCATTGGGAATGGTGTTGCGGTTTTCGTGGTACTGCTGGCCCTGACGCTGGTTCTGGGCCGCGGTATCGCACCGTCGCGTCCCCCTCAGCCTTTGATCGTTGGGGCGATTGGTCTGGTGCTGATGTTGCTGATAGATATCCTGCTGATCTCGCCCACCACCTCATCCGGCGGCACTTTCCTGTTGCTGGCCATTCCGTTCGCCATCGCGATCTATGGCTGTAAAGAAGCGGCCGCGCGTTGCGCGACCAATGATCTGATCCGCGTGGTCTTTCCGCCGCTGGTTCTGATCATCGCGGTTCTGGGGTCGATCCTTGGTGGGATCACCAACCCAACCCCGGCTGCGGCGCTGGGCGCTGGTGGTGCGATCATGCTGGCGGCTTATCGTAAACTGCGCGAGCGGGGTCAGTCGGGTGGCGTGATCATCTGGTCGACCTTTGCGGTGATTATCTGCCTGTTGCTGGGCGTGAACTTCGATCTGCGGGTTAGCCAGAGCGGAGCATCCGCCGAAACCTGGATCGCCTTTGGTCTGGCTTATTCGGCTTATCTCTATGCGCTGTTTGGTCTGCTTTATGGCTGCTGGCTGCTGTTTTCGAGCGGCGTTCTGACCCCGGTGGTGCGCGAGACGGCCAAGGTGACCTCGATGGTGTTTACCATCCTGATCGGATCGCAGTTGCTGAACCTGGTGGTGATTTCGTTCGGGGGGGAGCACTATATCCAGCAGTTCCTGAAAAGCTTTGACAACGAGTTCACGGTCTTCCTGATCGTGATGTTGGTGCTGTTCATTCTGGGTTTTGTGCTGGATTTCCTTGAGATCATCTACATCGTGATCCCGATTGTGGGCCCGGTGATCTATGGTGGGTCGTTTGATCCGAAATGGGTGACGATCATGGTGGCGGTGAACCTGCAGACCTCGTTCCTGACGCCGCCCTTCGGGTTTGCGCTGTTCTATCTGCGCGGCGTTGCGCCAAAAGAGGTGACGACGGGCCATATCTACCGAGGGGTTGCACCTTTTGTGATCATTCAGGTGGTTGGGATCGCAATCCTGTGGTTCTTCCCTGCGATTGTGACCATCGTTCCGGACCTGATCCCGAATTGATCTGATCGGACAATCAAAGTGAAAAAGGGGGCCTGATGGCCCCCTTTTGCTTTTTGGTTTGGGGCAAGGGGCCAGCCCCTTCTTGGCCTGCGGCCAATTCATCCCCGGGATATTTTTAGCCAGATGAAGAGTGGATCAGGTGAACTGGATCAGGTCCCAACGGTTACCGAATGGATCGCGCCAGACGGCGACAATGCCATAGGGTTCGGTGCGGGGGTCTTCTTCGAAATCTACGCCGTTTGCGCACATCGCCGTGTGGTCGCGGTGGAAGTCATTGGTTTGCAGGAAGAACCCGACGCGGCCTCCGGTCTGGTTGCCGATGGCGGCGCTTTGGTCGGGGCTTACGGCTTTGGCCAGCAGAAGTGAAGCGCCGTTGGTGCCGGGTGGTGACACCCGCACCCAGCGTTTGCCGCTGCCCAAATCAATATCCTGTTCCAGGGTGAAGTTGAGCGTTTCGGTGTAAAAGGCAATCGCAGTTTCATAATCCGGCACCACAAGAGTGACGGCATGCAGGCTTTGTTTCATATCGGATCAGCCCTTGGTGGGGTGGCGGTCGGGCAATTGGATATTGGCGACCTGTTCCGCGATAGGGGCCGCAGAGAGCGGATGATGCGACTTATCGGAGAAGGTTGCGGGGTCCTGAACTTTTTGCCATTGCCCTTGAACATAGGCTTCGAGACCTGAGAATTTGGCCTTGTATCCCATCTTTGGGCTGCCGGGCACCCAGTAGCCCAGGTAGATATAGGGCAGGCCTGCCTCGCGCGCGATGTCGATATGATCGAGGATCATATAGGTGCCCAAAGAGTTCTGTGGCTGTTGCGGGTCGTAGAAGGAATAGACCATGCTGAGCCCGTCATCGAGCACATCGGTCAGGCTGACGGCGATCAGGTCACCGGTTTCGGGGTCCAGATATTCGACCACGCGGCTGCGGATTGGGGTCTCCTCGATCATCGCGGCAAATTCGAACACGTCCATATCGGCCATGCCTCCATCGGCGTGGCGGGTGTCGAGGTAGCGGCGGAACAACTCGTACTGTTCGTCCGTGGCCCAGGGCGATGTGGCGCGCCGTTGCAGGTAGGCGTTGCGCTTTACTGCGCGTTTCTGGCTTTTGGTTGGGCGGAAGGCGGCGACATCGATCCGGGCGGACAGACAGGCAGCGCAATCAGTGCAGGATGGACGGTAGAGCACATTCTGGGACCGGCGAAACCCTTGTTGCGACAGGGAATTGTTCAGCTGGTCTGCACCTTCGCCTTGCAGGGCGGTGAACAGCTTACGCTCCAGCCTGCCCTCAAGGTAAGGGCAGGGCTGGGGGGCCGTCACATAAAACTGTGGCGCAATTGGCAGCGTATGTCGCATGAAGGTCCCATGTAGCCTCGGACCTGATGATAACAACGGTTTTTGGCGCCGCCAAGTGATTCACGCGATGGGTGGTCAGGCCCGTTGATTGATCATGACGGTGCCGAGGAAAGCGTCTGTCAGACCCTGGCAGCGCGCGCTGGTTAGCATCATTATGATCGAGATGATCTGGACTACGAAAAACGCCATGCTGATAAAATATCCGGCGGTATGCGCAAGGGCTTTGCCCATATCCATTCGTTCGCCAAACGCATCGCGCAGTTCGATCCCCATGAAGCGCATGCCCAGCGTGGCAGAGCCGTTCGAGATGGTGATCACCCGATAGACAAAGCTGATGACCGCATAGATCAGGGGCAAGAAAAACAGCCCTGCGCCAAAGGTTAAAAAGACGGGAATAATACACAGCAGCGAGATCAGCGCGATATCGAACAGCCAGGCGACAAAGCGTTTGGATGTGACGGACTGATAAAACTCGGGTTGTGTGTCAGGGTTGGGCAGGTGGGTCATAGACAGATTTCCGAAAATAAAGGTCGTATTACCCTGTCCCGAAGGCCGGGACAGGGTAAGGGGGATCAGGCAGGTTCGCCTTTACCGTCCTCTTCGTGGTTGTCGCGGGCGCGTTCATCCATGAACTGGTCGAACTCGGCCTTGTCCTTGGCTTCGCGCAGGCGGTGCAGGAAGGCTTCGAACTCTTGTTGTTCGCGTTCCAGCCGAGCCAGCGTGTCGGATTTGTAGGCGTCAAACGCGCTGTTGCCCGACGGTTTCATCGCGCTCATGTGGCTGTTCCAGGATTTGCGGCGGCTGCAGGATTTGCTGAACATGCGTTTGCTCCAGATCATATAGGCCAGAAGGGCCAGGCCCACGGGCCAGAAGAAGATGAAACCAAGGACCATGGCGGCGATCCAGGCACCTTTGCCTTTATCGTCCATCCAGGCCTCGGTGCGGTGCAGCCATCCCGGGTTTGCAGGGACGGTAGGTTCGGACAATGCGGTCATTTGGTCTCTCCAGGGGTTGATGTAAATTCCTTTCACATTGTCTAGATGGGAGGTGCTTGCGGGGTTGCAAGGGGGTGATGTGAAAAAGATTTACATTTTTTCGAGTCAGATGATCGAAAACTTGTGCCTTCTCGCAGAGCAGCTATTGTAGCGCGCCACTGTTTCGTTCAATTTATCGAATGGATGTTTGCAGCATCAACAGAGCACGACTGAACAGCGCGCGCATTCTATCGTGTTCAGAAATCGAACTTGCTCTGGATCGGGGGCGTGTAGGGTTCGATTAGGTCTTCGCCGTCGGATGCGCGTTTGATCGGCTTCACAGTATGATATTCAAATCGCCCCTCATATCCCGTGCCAAGCGTCTCTTGCGCCTCTTGCGGTGTTGTGACGCCGTTTAACCAAGTCTCGATCTCTGAGGGGGTCAGAATGACTGGCATGCGATTATGGATGTGCGCTATCTGGGGGCTTGGTTTACGTGTCATGATGGTGCAGCTGTGCCGCCCATCTCGCGTTCGATAGAACCCGGCAAAGAACATAAGCGGTTCATTACGTTTGACCGTTATATAGGTCGGAAAGCTATGCCCCTGATCTTTTCGCCATTCATAGTATCCAAGCGCCGGGATAAGGCACCGCCCGTTGTTCCAATAGTCCTGCCAGAACGCGACATTCTCGATCTTGGAATTGATCATGGGCTTCTGACTGCGTGGGTCCTTTAGCTGCCAGCGGGCGGACGTGAGTTCGGCAGTGTCGCCATCCCAGCGGATCATATTGACCTGATCGGTCGGCGAGACGTTGTAGCCCCCAGAGGGCAGCGGCTTGGGTAGATCGGGAGAGACCTTTCCATAAAGAAAGTACTCCAGAGTCGCGAGCATCTGTTTTTGCGTCAGGTGACCGGCTGCAAACTTACCACACATGGAATGAGCCTATTTTGGTTTAAAAACCGAGGCAAGGTTGAGCGTATACCGCATCGTGCTTTGTCGCCCTTTCTTCAAGCTTGTGACCTTGGGCAAGTCGATTGAATTAACCACAGATACCTTCGATCGCTGGTTGTAGCTGCGCATCCGCCTTCTTTCGTGCAATCACAAAACAGGGTAACAAACGACTATGACTTTGGACGACAAAAACACCGCCCCTTCGACTACCGAAATACTGGATCTGGAAAAGCAGGTTTGGACTGCGCTGGTTGTCGGGGATGCCAGCGCGGATCGCGCGCTGCTTAGCGCTGATTTTCTGGGTGTTTACCCTTCGGGTTTCGCTAATCGGGACGATCATGTTGAGCAATTTGCGGATGCGCCGACGATGGCCGAGTTCAGGCTGAGCGAGGAGAAGCTACGGGTTCTGACCGCTGATATCGTTCTGCTGTCCTATCGCGCCGACTACCTCCGGCCTGGCGCAACCGAGTGGGAGGCGATGCTGATTTCCTCGCTGTGGGAGCGTCGGCACGACACGTGGGTCAACAGTTTCAGTCAGGACACGCCGGTTCAGAACGCGTGATGCGTTTGACCCATTGACCTTAAGGGGAGGCAATGCGCAGGGTCGCGATATGAGTGACAGTCTGGCCATCACCCGTTTGCCACGCGCGTTCGACCCGTCTTTGGGCGATGAAACACGTGATTTGCTGGCGGATTTGACACCTGAACAAGGGGAGTTGATCGCCGGAACCGCCGGATCCAGCCCCTATCTGAAAGGGTTGATTGAGCGCGAGAGAGATTGGCTGCCACAAGCACTGTCGCGGCCCGATCAGGCCATGACCGAACTTATGGCTATGGTGCGGGCTTTGGCCCCGGATCAGCTGAAGCCGGGGCTGAGGGTCGCCAAGCGCCGAATGGCGTTGCTGACTGCGCTGGCCGATATCTCGGGCGCGTGGTCTTTGGAAAAAGTGACCGCTGCGCTGACTGATTTCGGAGCGTTGGCGGCGGATGTCGCAGCGAAGGCTGAGATCGCCACCTTGATTCGACGCAAAAAGCTGCCCGGAATGAGCGAAGATGATGTCGAAACGGCCGCCGGGATGGTCATTTTGGCCATGGGCAAGATGGGCGCGCATGAGCTGAACTACAGTTCGGATATCGACCTGATCGTTCTGTTTGACGAAACGCGATACGACCCGGATGATTTCTATGACGCGCGGCATGGGATGGTCCGCGCCACGCGCAACTTCTGCGCCACGCTCAGCGACAAAACCGCTGACGGATATGTCTTTCGCACCGATCTGCGCCTGCGCCCCGATCCTGCGGTCACGCCGGTCTGTATGGCGATGGAGGCGGCCGAGCGCTACTATGAAAGCCTTGGTCGAACTTGGGAACGCGCCGCCTATATCAAGTCGCGCGCCTGTGCGGGCGATATCGCTGCCGGGGAGCGGTTTCTGGAAGCGTTGCGGCCCTTTGTCTGGCGCCGCCATCTGGATTTTGCCGCCATTCAGGACGCCCATGACATGCGTCTTCGTATTCGTGAGAACAAGGGGACGGGTGGCAGCCTCTCAATCCCTGGCCATGATATGAAACTGGGGCAGGGCGGCATTCGGGAGATTGAGTTTTTTACCCAGACCCGCCAGTTGATCGCCGGTGGGCGTGATCCGGATCTGCGCGTGCGCGGAACGGTTCCCGGACTGGTTGCCTTGGCGGAAAAAGGCTGGGTGCCCGAAGAGGTTGCACAAAAGCTAACCGATCACTACCGCGCGCATCGCGAGGTCGAACACCGCATCCAGATGATCCACGATGCTCAGACCCACAAAGTGCCGCAATCCGAGGACGGTATCGAACGCGTGGCCTGCCTGATGGGGATCAGCAGGGCTGATCTGACCGCTGACCTGACCCGCCGATTGACCGAGGTGCATGAGCTGACCGAGGGGTTCTTTGCCCCTGGCCCCGGTGCAACCCCGACGCCGGATCAAGAGGTCACGTTCGACAAAAGCATCTTGGCCCGTTGGGCCTCTTATCCGGCGCTGCGATCGCAACGGGGTAGGCGCATCTTTGACCGGCTCAAACCAGAACTCCTGTCGCGCCTCGCCAAGACATCTCAACCCGAAGAGGCGCTGGTAGCTTTGGATGGGTTTCTGGCCGGGCTGCCTGCCGGGGTGCAGCTGTTTTCGCTGTTCGAGGCCAATCCGCAATTGATCGATCTGTTGATCGATATCGTGGGTACGTCTCACGCGCTGGCCTCGCATCTTTCCCGCAATGCCTCGGTTTTTGATGCGGTCATCGGTGGCAGTTTCTTCGCCGACTGGCCCGGACAGCAAGAACTACAAGCCGAGTTGGAACAGGCTTTGGCGGCCGAGACGGACTACGAAACCCAGCTTGATCTGGCGCGGCGCTGGTGCAAGGAATGGCATTTCCGGGTGGGGGTGCACCATTTGCGCGGGCTGATCGATGGCGCGCAAGCTGGCCGTCAATACGCAGAACTGGCGCAGGCTGTTATCGCCTCGATCCTTCCACATGTGGCCGAGAATTTCGCCCGCAAACATGGTCCCGCTCCGGGCCGTGGTGCAGCCATTCTGGGTATGGGGTCGCTTGGGGCGGGGCGGATCAATTCGCAATCCGATTTGGATATGATCGTGATCTACGACCCTCTGGATCAGGAGATGTCCGAAGGTCCGCGCCCACTGGCCACCCGCACCTATTATGCGCGGTTTACGCAAGCGCTGATCACGGCGCTTTCGGCCCCGATGTCTCAGGGGCGGCTCTATGAGGTCGATATGCGCTTGCGCCCGTCGGGCAATCAGGGGCCGGTGGCGACCAGTTGGGCCAGCTTCACCAATTATCAGCAGAACGAAGCGTGGGTTTGGGAGCACCTTGCCCTGACACGCGCGCATGTGGTGGCAGGTGGCGTGGGGCTGGCCACAGATATCGAAGCCTTCCGGGCCGATTTCCTGTCGCGTCCGCGCGATATGAAGAAGGTTTTGCACGAAGTCGCCGAAATGCGCTCGCGGCTTGCCGCCGCAAAAGCCCCTGCCGGAGTTTGGGATGCCAAAAATGGCCCTGGCCGCATGATGGATATCGAATTGATGGCGCAAACCGGCGCACTAATGGCAGGTATCGCGGATCGCGATGTGCCCTCCGGCCTTGATGGCGCCGTCGCAGCCGGGTTGCTGGATGTCGCGCGGGCACAAACACTGAAAGACAGCTACGATCTATGTTGGTCTGTGCAATGCGCGGCACGGCTGCTCTCGGGCAGGGTGATCGAGGCTGACAAGATTGGCGAGGGTGGTGCGGCTTTCCTGTGTCGGGCCACCGGGTTCGAACAGGTTGATCCGTTGCAGACCGCGTTGCAAGACAGTTATGCAATCGCTGCCGAGATCATTGGCAACGTGATAAAAGAGGGCGAAGATGGCGCGCAGCACTGATCCCAATGACCCCAAAGGCCTGATCCGCGAGGCCTATAACATTGAGGGCATCGCCCTGCCGGAATGCCGCAGCATCTTCCTTGATTGGGCGCTCAGCCTGCCGGACGGGCAGGATCAGAAACAGGCGCTGACCACCCTGCACGCCGCTTATGCCGCGCGGGATGCCGACCACCCGATGACACAGGTCATGGCTGAAGGTCTGCAAGCTGCACAGGCGCCAAAACGACGTGGCGGTTGGCGCTCGCGCCCGCGTTAGGGCTTTTCCCCCGGCGCATGCATGACTAAGAGGGGGCCATGACCCAAACCACTGATCGCCCTCGTATCCGTCTGAAACCCAAAGCCAATGCGCGCGGCCTGCGCCACGGGTTTCCCTGGGTCTATGCCAATGACATTGTCACCGACCGCCGCACCCGCAAAATCCCGGCCGGGGCGTTGGCCGTGCTTGAAGACGACAAACGCGCGCCGATTGCGCTGGTGGCCGTCAATCCTGACTCCAAGATCATGTGCCGGGTTCTGGACCGCGACCTTGACGCGGAGCTGAACGCCGGCTGGTTCGAAACCCGCCTGCGTCGCGCCCTTGAAATGCGTGAACGTCTGTTCGACGCGCCATATTATCGCCTGATCCACGCCGAGGCCGACGGCTTTCCCGGAGTGATCATCGATCGTTTCGGCGATGCCTGCGTCATCCAGCCCAACGCCGCCTGGGCCGAAGCGCATCTGGAAACGCTCACCGATGCGTTGGTCAAAGTTACCGGAGTAACAACTGTCCTGAAAAATGCCTCAGGCCGGACCCGCGGGCTGGAAGGGCTGGACGACGTGAACCAAACGCTGCGCGGTTCAAGGCCCGACGCACCGCTGCCAGTGCCCATGAACGGCGCAACCTATATGGCCGACCTGACCGGCGGCCAGAAGACTGGCCTGTTCTACGACCAGCGCCCAAACCACGCCTTCGCGGCCCGTTTGGTTCACGCAGAAGCAACCGTGCTGGATGTGTTTAGCCACGTAGGCGGCTTTGGCCTTGCCATGCTGGCCGGAGGGGCGGCGCATGCGACATGCGTCGATGGCTCTGCCGCCGCTTTGGAATTGGCAAGCAAAGGGGCCGAAGCCACGGGCTGCGCGGATCGCTTCCAGACCCAACAGGGCGACGCGTTCGACGTGCTGACCCAACTGGGCGAAGGGGGTGGGCAATTCGATGTCGTGATCTGCGACCCGCCTGCCTTTGCACCTTCGAAACAGGCGTTGGATGCGGGCCTGCGCGCCTATGAACGTATCGCCCGGTTGGCGGCCTCTCTGGTCAAACCGGGCGGCTATCTTGGCCTGTGCTCCTGCTCCCACGCCGCTGATCTGGGTCGGTTTCGTGATGCGTCCTCGCGCGGGATCGGGCGTGCCGGTCGACAGGCACAGCTGATCCACACCGGTTTCGCAGGCCCCGATCACCCGCAACTGCCGCAACTGGCAGAAAGCGGTTATCTCAAAGCCGTGTTCTACCGTCTGTGAGGGCGGTCCTGGATACCTGCGTCATCTACCCCACAGTGATGCGAGAGATGCTGCTGGGCGCAGCCAGCCTGGGCCATTTCACCCCGATCTGGTCCGCGCGTATTCTGGAAGAATGGGCTCGCGCCGCCCGCAAGCTGGGCCCCGAGGGCGAGGCCCAGGTCCGCGCAGAAATCGCCCTGACACAGGCGCACTGGCCGCAATCCGAACGCGCACCCGCACAAGGGCTTGAAAACCGCCTTTGGTTGCCCGACGCAGCGGATATCCACGTGCTGGCAACCGCGATCGACACGTCAGCTGATACCATCGTGACCGTTAACGCGAAGGACTTCCCGAAAAATATCTTAGCAGAAGAGGGGCTTGATCGCCGCGATCCCGATGGCCTGCTGCACGGGTTTTGGCTCTCGGACCCCGACGGCATGGCCACCATCGCCAATCGCGTTCTCAATGAAGCCAACCGCCTTTCGGGCGACCAATGGACTCTGCGTGCGTTGATGAAAAAGGCGCGCCTTCCACGATTGGGCAAAGCCCTCTCTAAATAGGCGCGATCCCCCTTCATCTGGCTATAAATATCCCGGGGAGCGCGAGGGGCTGGCCCCTCGCTGCCTAAACCTTGCTTCCTGCACCCCAACGCCGCTCAAGGGCCTCCAGCGCCGCAATCCGCTCACCCGTCTTCGGGTGGCTCATCAACCATGCGGGGACCATCCCAGCCCTCTGCTGGGTCAGATCTTCCAGCTTGTGAAACAAGGATTTCTGCGGTCCGATCCCAATCCCGGCCTTGGTCAGCAATGCGGCGGCGTATTCATCCGCTTCATATTCATCCTGGCGTGACAAGCGCGAGGCCAGCAACGAGGTCAGCGCATTGGCAATCATCGCGCCAATAAACGGAATGAACCGGTTCAACACCATGATCAGCGCCGTCCGCATCGCGTTCTGACCGGAAAAATCTATCATCCGCCGCTTTGCATGCCCCAATGCCACATGCCCTAACTCATGCGCGATCACACTGGCCATTTCCTCGGCTGAAACCTCTCCGTTGCGAAACTTGCGATAGAATCCGCGGGTGATGAAAATGCGCCCATCGGGCGCGGCCAAACCATTCACCGGATCGATCTCATAGATGTAAACCGGAACCCGCACGATATCCAAGGCTGCGGCCAGCCGGTCGGTCATGCGCTTCAACGCCGGATCGGCCAGCTCTGTCGACTTCTGATCCAACTCACGATGAGTGCGCCAGATGGAAATCCGGTACATCACAAGACCATAGGCTATGGCCAGCAGGATCGGGGCTAAGCGAAGCATGTGTTAGATATGGGAGCACTTGATTTCGAGGGCAAACAAAAAAATAGAAAGTTTGTTTTGCGGAACAAAGCGGGCTTTCGCCCCAGCGCTCGAATGATTGCTTGTCCGCGTTGATCGATCAAAGCTCAATCAAGAAATGGCGACGCCACGCTGAATGATGTTCGAAATCTATATGATGTGACCATGCAAACATTGCGTAGGATCGTGTGCCCGATGAGAGCGTGGGATTATCGCTGTCAGCTAACAAATGTGGTAAGGAAAACTGTATCGTGGTCATATTTTCAGTGGCGTACCCGCTGACATCTTGGACTGCTGGTGAAAGCCCTAAGTCTTGAACTTTCGGATGGTTTGGCACTACGGCGATGTGCTCTTCCGCATAAAGTGAACTCCCTCTCAGTGCACCAATGACAAAGCGTGTTCCGTTGAGACGTTCTTCGTTATTAAATCCTACGGCCACCCAACCGGTTGTTGGTGCGCTGAAGGTCGAGAATAGCCGCCCGCTTTCATGCCAGTATTGGAATGTTGTACCATCAACGCTTATCGTTTCTCGCCGAGGGGAAGCGGATGCACCGATTGCCCAAGATGCCAAGCCTGTGCCGATCACAAATTTTCTTCGGTTCATGAGGGACCTCTTCAGTTAAACGTGCAGAATCATTGCAGCTGCCGACCCGGAGCAATGAAGAGACTGAATACGATGTGCACCTGCGGCCTTTGCCAGATCGCGCACGTGGTTATGGACCAAGAAAGAACCCCGGCCTGAATGGATAATCCGATTTCTTAGAACCCGATCGGCGATTGATCGAGGCGGGCGATCTGCGCAGAAGACAAGACAAATATGACCACCAGATCGCGTGACCCGTACAAACTCTGACAACGCCGGATAAGGATCGTCCAGCGTTTCGATACCCCATGCGCATGAAAGTAAATCGAAGCTGGTATCGGGAAATGGCATGTCCTTCATGCAACCGGTCACGCTCTGTGCAGGAATATCGGCGCAAAAGCTGAGCATTTTTCGAGATGAGTCTAACAGCACCAGATCAAAATTGCCGTCCAAGCTTTTGAGCAGACGGCGAGCTACCGTACCTGTGCCGCATGCGGCATCCAACATCCGGATGCCTGGGCGCAAAAGTGCCGTGACCGCCCCTTCAAAGGCACATTGGGCTTCGCCTCCGGCGAAGCGAAGCCAAAGCGCATGGGCCTTCCCATAGGAGTCTGCTACATCATCATAGATGTTGGCTGATCTCATCATATCTCGTCCGTTTGCTGGGCGTGTCTGAAAACAGTATCGTCAAGTAGATTGACTACTATGGAGTGGATATATGGTCAAGAAGATTGACGACTTTCGAATTGATCATGTGGGCTGGCGTCTTTGGGATGCTGCTGCGACGTGGAAGGAAAAGTTTGCGGCGGAGATGGTCGCGATGGGTCATGACTGGTATGCCGAGGCCCGCTCCAGCGTCGTGCCATATGTCGGGCTCAAGGGAACAAGACAATCAGACATTGTCGCGAGAATGGGCCTCACCAAGCAAGCTGTTCAGCAACTCATTCTGGATTTGGAAGCGTCCGGGATATTGCGGCGAGAGCCTGATCCTTATGATGGTCGCGGCAAAGTAGTGCATTTTACTGAAAAAGGGTTGTCCGCTCAGCGAGATAGTCAAAAGGCCAAAAAAAAGGTGGAGGCCGAGATCAGGGCACGGCTTGGAGATGAAGAGTTCGAACGCCTGGTGGAAACTCTCAAGAAGATCGGTTCGGAAGCCTGAGTTCGCCGTCCAGTCCACGAAGCCACCGACGGCGGTCGTTGAGGCGGATTGCGGCATCGGAGGCGATGGTTCACATGTTGAATCCGCCGCTCAACATCGGAATACCTGCTTCCCGACAACGAAGGGTATGCCATCATTCTGAAAACTCGAAATACGCCAGCGTTCGCAGACGTTTTGGCGAAAAATGAAGGGGCCTGACGGATGAGGGATCTCAGCGTGGGAAGCGTCGCGGATCGCTACCTCAGCATTGGCCAGATTAGAGCCCAGCGTTACAGTTTCTGCGCAAGGTTTGAACGGCTGTTGTCAGGACGATAGAACTGCATCGATACGCCATTCCCGCTCGGTTCAAACGAGGTGAGTTCCAATTTCATTGAAGTGCTGCCTTGCCCAAATAGCCGTTTTCCGCCACCGATAACCACTGGGAAAACCCAAAGGCGGAACTCATCAATCAATCGGTGCGCCAGCAACTCCTGTATCAATTGATGGCTCCCATGCACCTGCAACAGTGGTGCCTTCTCTTCCTTCAGGCGGCGGATTTCGGAGGCAATATCACCAGAAACCGGGTGCGAGTTCTCCCAGCTCAGAGTTGTCCGGCCAGATGTGACGACGTATTTGCGCGCCGGATTGATCCGGTCAGAAAGCGCGGATTTGGGTGCGTTCGGCCAGTGTCCTGCGAAAATGTCATAGGTCTTGCGACCGAACAGCATGTCATATGGTTCAGACATGGCATGACGTTCAACCTGACCCATCACACCCTGCCAGTAAGGAGCAGCCCAACCGCCTTGCTCGAACCCGCCGCCTGATCTAAAAAGAAAGCAACAGCAGACGTTGGGACATTTTGCTGAACTCGGCACTATGAGCTCAGAGCCGACATGCGGGTTTAACGCGTGAGTTCTCGCATGCCCCGTTCCAACCCAGCCAGTGTCATCGGCACCATGCGGTCTTCGAAAATCTCTCGGATCATGCCGATGGAATGGGTGTATTCCCAGTATTTCTCGGGCACCGGGTTGATCCACAGGTTTGACGCCCATTGATCGCGTGCGCGTTGTAACCAGACCTGACCGGCCTCTTGGTTCCAATGCTCGTTGGCACCGCCGGGATAGGCGATCTCGTAAGGGCTCATCGAAGCGTCGCCGACGAAGATGCATTTGTAGTCGGGGCCGTAGGTCCGCAGTACCTCATGCGTGGGGGTCTGCTGATCCCAGCGTCGGCGATTGTCGCGCCAGACGCCTTCATAGAGGCAATTGTGAAAGTAGTAGTATTCCAGATGTTTGAACTCGGTCCGCGCGGCAGAAAACAGTTCCTCCACCACCTTGATATGCGGGTCCATTGAGCCGCCGACGTCCAGAAACAGCAGCACCTTGACCGCGTTGTGACGTTCGGGCCGGGTCTTGACGTCCAGATAGCCATGTTCCGCCGTGGCGCGGATCGTGCCGTCCAGATCCAGCTCTTCGGCAGCGCCCTCGCGCGCCCAGCGGCGCAGGCGTTTCAGGGCGACCTTGATGTTGCGCGTTCCCAGTTCAACAGTATCGTCCAAGTTCTTGAATTCGCGCTTGTCCCAGACCTTGACCGCACGCCGATGGCGACTTTCCTTCTGGCCGATCCGCACGCCTTCGGGATTGTAGCCATAAGCCCCGAAAGGAGAGGTTCCGGCGGTGCCGATCCACTTATTGCCCCCCTGATGGCGGCCCTGCTGTTCCTTCAGACGCTCGCGCAGCGTCTCCATCAGCTTGTCAAACCCGCCAAGTGCTTCGATCTCGGCCTTTTCTTCAGCCGACAGGTGCTTTTCGGCCATTTTCTCAAGCCAGTCGGCGGGTATGTCCACCGCCTCCAGAACCTGATCAAAGCTGATCTCACCCAGCCCTTCGAAACTGGCGGCAAAGGCGCGGTCGAACTTGTCGATATTGCGCTCATCCTTCACCATCGACACTCGGGCGAGGTAGTAGAACGCCTCGACATCATAGGCGGCCAGACCCTTTTTCATCCCTTCCAGAAAGGTCAGATACTCCCGCAGAGAAACGGGGATACCAGCTTTACGGAGGTTCTCATAAAAGGGCAGGAACATTGGTCAAATTACCAGTCGGACCAGGATCAGCGACATCACAAGTCCCAGCAAGGCAAAGGCAATGCCATAAACAGCTGCGTACTGAGCTATGTCGGCGCCGTTCCCATTGCGTTTGCGCGCATTCCAAGCGCCAAGTATCGCACCCAAAACAGCCATTCCCAGGACTACCAGCATGTATTTGTCATCCGCCTATGTTGTTACCGGCTGATCTGGTCGCACGGCTTTCCGCCAGGGATTTCACCACCACATCTGCGCCAAACCCGTATCGCGCCCACCCCAGACTGTCCAGCCTGACGGCACGTGCCTGTTGTACCTGCCCAGCCTGCATGAGCGCCTCGGATTTCAACAAGAGGAGAGTTGCCAGAAGCGAAGCGTTTTCAGCCCGCGTCATCACATCTATAGCCTTGTCCAGATCAGGCAACACGTTGAGGCCTTGATCCTGAGCCAGCGCGAAAGAGGCGGTTTGTGCCGTGACATGGGCGCGATGTACCTCGGTTCCTGGTGTGGCATTCAGGAAGTGCAGGGCGATCTGATATTGTTGCAGTGCTGTAGCAGGGTCGCGGAACTGGATCATGCGACCCATCAGATAATGCGGATAGGCGCGGCGATGGTCGGTCCAGCCCTGTTGCTGCCCGATCTCTGCGGACTTCTGGGCAAAGCGGAACTGTCGGGGTGATCCGGGGCCGGGACCCAACGTTTTATTGATGGCGTCGATCCATGCGCGCGGTGTTTTAGTGAAGGGCTGAACTGGTAACCGGTCTCCACGCGGGTTCAGGCGGCTCAGCACAGCGGGAAGGGCGGCCTCAACCTGTTCGCGCGTCATGCCTGTTTTCAACTGCGGCGCATAGGCAGCCCGCAGGATCAGCATGTCAAAGCCGGTCAGGACGGTATGGATGTTATCGTCGTTGAACACGGAATCGGGTAGGTGATACAGGTCGTTCAGCGGCCCCAACGCCTGTGCCAACTCCTCGTGCAGGCAATCGCGCATTTCCTGTGGGCTGACATCATAGGGGATGAAGATGCCCAGGCGTTCCCGCTGTCGCAGTTCGGTCCAGCTGCTTTTGGCCTTGCGACGATCCCGGCGGTATTCTTCCAGGCTGGAGGAGTTGGGCACCACAAAGCACGCAGCATTCGGCAGGATACGATGAATGTCGCGCTGGCTGACGGCCTCAATGGTGATATTGGCCTGACCTTCAGAAATCTGCCGGATATTGATCCGGGCCTCTCTCTGCAGTCGGGTCAGCAATCGGGCGAGATCGCTTTGCATGCTGGGGGTGGGCTTACCGGTCAGCCGCACCGTGACCGGGGTTTCAAACCGGGTGAACACGGGCAGCTGTGTGCCACTTTCCAAGGCAAAATGCAGATCGAGGAAATCAGCCGCTATGTTGGTGTTGGACCTGGCCGGAGGGGTGGGCCGAGACGCCGTAAAACTGTTGGCCGGGGGCAGGGCCTGTTCAATGGTTGTCACATTGCCCGGCAATTCAATCCGCTCGACCGATGCGCAGGCCGAAAGCAGACATACCGCAGCAAGGGCGCCCCATCGCATCATGAGCGGTTGTACTTGATAAAGGGCGTCAGCGTGCCGATTCGGTCATAAAGCTGGCGTGCCGTCTTGTTATGATCCTGTGTCAGCCAATAGACCGTTGGCGCGCCCTGGCGATCGGCCTCGTCATACACCGCCTGGATCAAAGCACGCCCTACACCGGTCCCGCGCGCCTCGGGGCGGGCATACAGGTCTTGCAGGTAACAGACCCTTTCAACTTTCCATGCGTGGCGGTGAAACAGGTAGTGTGTCAGCCCAACCAACGCGCCGTTCTGTTCGGCAACGAAGCAGGAAAAATCCTGCGGATCGTCCCCAAGCAACCGTGCAAACGTTGATTCATAAATCTCATCGGGTAGGGTGGTTTCATAGAAGGCCAGATAGGCCCGCCACATCTCGGCCCATTGATCCCTGTCCGCGGCCCGCAAGGGGCGAATTTCTGGTACGTTGGCCAAGCGATACGTCCCTGTTGATAAACTGCGCCCCGATTGCCCGATGCTGACATCCGGCCCGCCCCAAGGCAAGCCGCGTTCACGACCTATTCAACGGCAGGCTAACCTTTGCTGCGCGCCATAAAGGCCAGCCGTTCGAACAGATGGACGTCCTGCTCGTTCTTTAGCAACGCCCCATGAAGCTTGGGCAGCGCATTTGCCCCGTCGCGCTTCAGATCCTCTGGTGTCAGATCCTCTGCCAATAGCAATTTCAGCCAATCCAACACCTCAGAGGTTGAAGGTTTCTTTTTTAAGCCTTGAGTCTCACGGATTTCGTAGAATTGGGTCAGGGCGGTGGTCAGCAAGGCATCCTTGATCCCGGGATGGTGAACCTCGACAATCCGACGCATCGTCGCCTCATCCGGGAAGCGGATATAGTGAAAGAAGCATCGGCGCAGGAAGGCGTCGGGCAGTTCTTTTTCGTTGTTCGAGGTGATGATGACGATCGGGCGCTGCTTTGCCCGGACCGTTTCACCGGTTTCGTAGACGTGGAACTCCATTTTATCGAGCTCTTGCAGCAGGTCGTTGGGAAACTCGATATCGGCCTTGTCAATCTCATCGATCAGCAGCACGACTTTTTCGTCGGCGTCAAAGGCCTGCCACAGCTTACCTTTGCGGATGTAGTTTGACACATCATGTACCCGTACATCGCCCAATTGGCTGTCCCGCAGTCGGCTGACGGCGTCATATTCGTACAGACCCTGCTGCGCGCGGGTGGTGGATTTCACATTCCACTCGATCATGGTCAGGCCCAAAGCACCTGCCACCTGTTTGGCCAGCTCGGTTTTGCCTGTGCCTGGCTCGCCTTTGACCAGCAAGGGGCGCTCCAGTGTCACTGCCGCGTTTACGGCGATGGTCAGGTCGTCAGTGGCGACATATTCGGCTGTGCCTTGGAAACGTGCAGTCATGGGCCCCTCATGCTCTTGCGCGCGCCTGCGCGTGGTGCGATCCGGGTTACAGAGGGTCAGAGATTTTGACAACCCGGGTCGCTGCGTCGACACAGCCGAAATCTGCCGTGCCAACACCGTCATCTACTGCGATTCGCGGTGTTTCCTGCGAACCGTTGATTGCAACCTGCCACAAAATCACCCGCAGAATTTCACCGAAAAACTCGGTTTTTATGTTCTAAGTCTCATATTTAGACCAGTCAGCCAGAGGGCAGCCTGATCCTAAGTTTGTGTAGTGACAATCTCGTGCCTGTCGGATAAACGCTGCGCAGAAGGGGGTGCCAAATGTCAGGTGATACAACCGCAACCGACGTTTCTGGCCATACCGAGGGAGCAGATATGAAGCAGGAAGTTTTTCTGCCGGATGATTACCGCCCGGCCGAAGATGAGCCTTTCATGAATGATCGCCAGCTTGAGTATTTTCGACGCAAGCTGCTGGATTGGAAGACAGAGTTACTTGCAGGCAGCCGCGACACGATCGAAGGGCTGCAGGACAATACCAGAAACATTCCCGATGTCGCTGATCGCGCAAGCGAAGAGACCGACCGCGCGCTGGAACTGCGCACGCGGGATCGTCAGCGCAAGCTGGTTGCCAAGATCGACTCGGCCCTGCGCCGCATCGACGAAGGTGAGTATGGGTATTGCGAAAAGACCGGTGATCCGATCTCGTTGAAACGTCTGGACGCGCGACCGATCGCAACCATGACGTTGGAAGCGCAAGAGCGGCACGAGCGCCGTGAAAAAGTTCACCGCGACGATTGATCGCTGAAATTCGCAAAAAATCGGAACGCCGGGGCCTGTCGCCTCGGCGTTTTTGCGTTAAGCCCAAGGGATGAAACTCGGCGGGTTGAAATTCTGTGTTGTGGGCGGTGGCATAGGTGGTCTGGCCGCCGCGCTTGCCTTGCAGCAGCGCGGGGCGCAGGTGACCGTATTCGAGCAGGCAGCCGCCCTCACCGAGATAGGCGCGGGTTTGCAGATCAGCCCAAACGGGATGTGCGTTCTGCGTGCATTGGGCGTCGTATCTGATATTCCGGCTTTGGGGCAGAGGTCTTTTGGAACCGTGTTGCGAGACTATCGCAACGGTCGCGTCATCAGTCGCTTGCCGGGCCCCAAGGCCGGGCCCACCTACTACTACCACCGTGCCGACCTTTTGGATTTGTTACATGAGGCGGCCAAAACCGCGGGGGTAGATATCCGTTTAGGAGCGCGCGTTGCCGGGCTGCGTGGCCATCCGACCGAGGTCGAACTTGTATGTGAAAGCGGCGCGCATCTGCGCGCTGATTGCGTCATCTCCTCCGATGGCGGACGCAGTACCCTCCGGCCCAGCTTGAACGGGTTCGAGACACCCGAATTCACCCACCAGATCGCCTGGCGGGCGACGATCCCATGGCAGCGGGCTGAGGCCGAGCCGCGCGCCATGCTCACCATGGGGTCAGGCCGCCATGTGGTGAGCTATCCGCTGCGTGACCAAAGCCTGATGAATATCGTGGCCATCGAGGAACGGTCGGATTGGCAAGAAGAAGGTTGGCGCAGGCAAGGTGACCCGGATGACCTGCGCGCCCGCTTT
The DNA here is from genome assembly GCF_059610045.1 of Ruegeria sp. YTSA168. Taxonomy (NCBI): domain Bacteria; kingdom Pseudomonadati; phylum Pseudomonadota; class Alphaproteobacteria; order Rhodobacterales; family Roseobacteraceae; genus Ruegeria; species Ruegeria sp. YTSA168. The sequence goes on along the minus strand of NZ_JBXWMW010000003.1, from coordinate 260,593 downwards.
GCGGATTTCGGAGGCCCGGTGCGCGACATATTGGCCGAAGTGAAACAGGCACATCTTTGGGCGCTTTTCCTGCGACCCGTTGCGCGCACATGGCACGACGGTCGCATGGCTCTGTTAGGTGATGCGGCGCATCCAACACTGCCCTTTATGGCTCAAGGGGCCTGCCTGGCGCTTGAAGACGCATGGGTTCTGGCCCGGTGTTTTGACGATCATTCGGATATGAGCAGCGGCTTGGCTGCTTACGAGGCAGCGCGTCTTCCGCGCGCAAAGCGCGTTGTTGCCGCCGCTGCCGCAAATGCCCGCAATTTTCATCTGCAAGGCCCCAAAAGGCTCGCGACACAGCTTGCGCTTTCGGTGATCGGCCCGCATCTGTCACGTCGATATGAATGGATCTACAGTCACGACGTGACGGCCTAGCCTATCAGATATCCAAGTCTACCCAGACTGGAACATGATCTGATGGTTTTTCCTGCCCGCGCACATCGGCATCGATCTGGCAATCCCGCATCAGATCAGCGGCTTGCGGGGTCAGCAGGAAATGATCAATCCGGATGCCGTCATTTCGGTTCCAAGCACCGGCCTGGTAGTCCCAAAACGAATAATGTCCGGGGCCTTGCGTGCGAGCGCGAAAGGCTTCTGTAAACCCGAAGTTCAGGATTTTGCGAAACGCCGCGCGGCTTTCGGGGCGGAACAGCGCATCCTCGCGCCAAACTTCGGGGCGTTTGGCATCCTCGTTTTGCGGGATGATATTGTAGTCGCCCGCCATCAATGCGGGTTCCTCGCATGCCATAAGCTCTTTGGCTCGCGCATAGAGACGTTCCATCCAGGCCAACTTATAGTCGTATTTTGGCCCGGGCGCCGGATTGCCATTCGGCAGGTAGAGCCCACAAATCCGGATCGCCTGCTTGCCGACAACGGTGGCCTCGATCCAGCGCGCCTGTTCGTCCTCGTCATCGCCGGGCAAGCCGCGCGAGACATCCTCCAAGGGCAGCTTCGACAGGATTGCAACGCCGTTAAAGCTCTTCTGACCATGGGTTTCGACGTTGTAGCCGCGTTCTTCAAACATTTCGCGCGGGAAGTTTTCGTCGATCGATTTGATTTCCTGTAGCAAGACCACATCGGGTTGCGCATCATCCAGCCAGCGGGGCAGGGCCTCGGCGCGCGCTTTGATGCCATTGATGTTGAAAGTGGCGATTTTCATGCGCGATCCTCCAGAACTCATGGCAACCTATCGCGCAGAACAGCCCCAACGGCAAGACGTATGGCGGGCTTGCGAGGCTCTGCCTCGCGCTCCGGGATATTTAGAGCCAGATGAATGAAGGATCCTTTGCTTCATCTGGCCACAAATATCCCGGGGGAGTCGCGGCTTGCCGCAGCGGGGGCAGAGCCCCAACTGCTACACTACATTGAAAACGACGTGCCACACCCGCAGGAAGACGTGGCGTTTGGATTTTCGATCACAAATCGCGCGCCAATCAGTTCCTGAGTGAAATCAATGACGGCGTTTTCCAGAAACGGCAGCGAGATCAAATCCACGATCACTTTTTGCCCTTTGCCTTCCAGCACCAGATCATCCTCTTTCGGCTGGTCCAGCGCGATTTCGTATTGAAAACCGGAACATCCGCCGCCTTCCACTGCGACGCGCAAAGCCTGCCCTTGATCTGCCGCGCCGATTTCGGCGAGACGTTCAAAGGCGCGTTCAGTCACTGTTGGGGGCAGATTCATGCCAGACTCCAAAGGTTTATTTCCTTCTCATGCTGCAATATATGCAACCAAAGGACAGGCGACAAGGACAAGACCTTTGGACAGAGCGGGTTTTGCCTCGGATCCAGGCCGCGCCAAGGGGCGGCTTGTGCCAGAGGAAGAAAGCAGTTTCCGATCATGCTTTCAGCGGGATCGGGACAGGATTATTCATGCCAGCGCCTTTCGGCGGTTGAAACACAAGACGCAGGTCTTTGTTGAACACGAAGGCGATAGCTATCGCACCCGGTTGACGCATTCCATCGAAGTCGCCCAGGTGGCGCGTACGATTGCCGGTGCGCTTGGCCTCAACCCGGAGCTGACCGAGGCGGTGGCGCTGGCCCATGACCTGGGCCATACACCGTTTGGGCATACCGGCGAAGACGCTTTGCATGCGTTGATGCAGCCTTATGGCGGTTTTGACCACAACGCGCAGGCCATTCGGATCGTCACACGGCTGGAGCGGCACTATGCTGAATTTGATGGCTGTAATCTGACTTGGGAATGTCTGGAAGGCATTGCCAAACATAACGGGCCGGTTGTTGGAGAGCTGCCCTGGGCCTTGGCAGAATGCAATGCCGGTTTCGATCTGGAACTGCACACTCATGCCAGTGCCGAAGCACAGGTCGCCGCGCTGTCAGACGACATCGCCTATAACAATCATGATCTTCTGGATGGCTTACGAGCTGATCTGTTCACGGATGAGGACATTCAGCAACTGCCCATCGTGGGGGATTGCTATGCTGAGGTGGATCGCAGATATCCCGGCCTGGATTCGTATCGCCGCAGGCACGAGGCATTGCGGCGGGTGTTTGGGGTGATGGTCTCGGATGTGATCGACACCTCGCGGGACCTGATCGCCAAATCCGAGGCACAAACGGTTGAAGATATCCGCCATCTTGGCCATCCTGTAGTCCAGTTCTCGACTGCGCTCTGGGCGCAACTGAAAGAGATCCGCGCCTTTCTGTTTGCGCGCATGTACCGCGCCCCCAGCGTGATGCAGGTTCGGGCCGAGGTTAGCGCGGTCGTGGAGGATCTGTTCCCCATTTATCTCAACGATCCCAAGCAGATGCCTTTGCGCTGGCACGGGGATATCGAGGCCGCGCCGGATGAAACGGCTCTGGCCCGGATCGTTTCAGATTACATCGCCGGGATGACGGATCGGTTCGCGCTGCAAGATCACGCCCGGCTGACCGGGCGTTGATTATTCAACTTCGATGTAAGCCAGCGCCCAGACCTGTTGCCCGGCTTGTTCTTGCGCGAGATCTTCATCATCTGTCGGAGGGAACACGATCATTGTCGGGCCATAGCCGCCGATCCCCATTGGGGACCCGTCAGCATGAGTGGCCAAGATGGGTTGATGTGTGGTGATGCTGTCCCACGGAATCTCTGCCTGATAGCCGTCCATAGCCATGGGTTTTGCGGTCTTGCCGACGGCGCCTGCTAATGTCATGACATCCGCCAAAAGAGGTCCGGAAAAAGCGATCTCTCTCTGATTGCCTTCGGGGCCATAGGGGATAGTGATCTCGACCTGCTTCATGCTGTCCAGTGTCACTGCGTCGAACCCGGCAGCGCCGTCGTGCTGAACATCGAGAAAGCCGAGTAGACCGCCTTCATTCTCGCCACGAGGTGGCAGATTGGTTTCGGTCACCGCGCCACCAAGCGTCAGCAATACGTGACCTGTGGGGGCGGGCATCTCAGCCAGTGCGGGCAGCGAGGTTGTCAGCAGCAGGGCAAGGGGCAGGGCAAGGCGCATAAGGTAGTCTCCGGTTGGACTGGCCCTGCCGAGATTAGCGGGCTCTGGTTCGAAGCCAAGCGCAAACTTGAGCGGTCCATTGACCTTCACGCCTTGCGTGGTAAACCGCCGGGCAAGCAAAAGGACATCCGAAATGAACCTGTTTTCCGAGATCCGCGGCCTGGTACTGGACGCGCTGGCGCAGATGCAGTCCGAAGGCGCGCTGCCCGAGGGGCTGAGCTTTGACAACGTGGCGGTCGAACCTCCGCGCGATGCAGCGCACGGGGACATGGCCACCAATGCGGCGATGGTGTTGGCGAAACCGGCGAAGATGAAGCCACGCGATATCGCGGATGTGCTGGCCGGGAAGCTGGCGGCGGATGCGCGGATCACCAGTGCCGAAGTGGCTGGTCCTGGCTTCTTGAACCTCCGGCTGGCACCGACCGTGTGGCAGGGCGTTCTGGCGAACGTGTTGGAGCAGGGCCCTGATTATGGCCGTTCGAACATGGGGCAGGGGCAGAAGGTCAACGTGGAATATGTCTCGGCCAACCCAACTGGTCCACTGCATGTGGGTCATACGCGGGGCGCGGTGTTCGGGGATGCCTTGGCGAGCTTGCTGGCCTATTCCGGCCATGATGTGACGCGCGAATACTACATCAACGATGGTGGCGCGCAGGTAGATGTGCTGGCCCGTTCTGCCTATGAACGCTACCGCGAAGCCAATGGTATGAGCCCCGAGATTGCCGAAGGTCTCTATCCCGGCGACTACCTGATCCCGATCGGTGAGGCGCTGAAAGAGAAATACGGCGACAGCCTGATCGACAAGCCGGAAAGCGAGTGGCTGGAACAGCTGCGTGAATTCTCGACCGACGCGATGATGGACCTGATCCGCGCCGATCTGAAGGCGCTGGGCGTTGAGATGGATGTGTTCTTCTCGGAAAAATCGCTCTATGGCACGGGCCGGATCGAGGCTGCGCTGCAGTCGCTGACCGACAAAGGCCTGATCTATGAGGGCGTGTTGGAGCCACCCAAAGGCAAGAAGCCCGAGGATTGGGAACCGCGTGAGCAGACCCTATTCAAATCGACCGAGCATGGTGATGATGTCGACCGCCCGGTTAAAAAATCGGACGGTGCCTGGACCTATTTCGCCCCGGATATCGCTTATCACTATGACAAGGTCAGCCGTGGCTTTGACGCGCTGATCGACGTGTTTGGCGCGGATCATGGTGGCTATGTCAAACGGATGAAGGCAGCTGTTTCGGCGCTGTCCGACGGCAAGGTGCCGCTGGATATCAAGCTGACCCAGCTGGTGAAGCTGTGGAAAAATGGCGAGCCGTTCAAGATGTCCAAGCGGGCCGGGAACTTCGTCACTTTGCGCGATGTGGTCGATCAGGTTGGCCCGGATGTGACCCGTTTCGTGATGCTGACACGTAAGAACGACGCGCCCTTGGATTTCGATTTCGACAAGGTGCTGGAACAGAGCCGTGAGAACCCGGTGTTCTACGTGCAATACGCCCATGCCCGCGTCATGAGCGTGCTGCGCCGCGCCGCCGAGGCTGAGATTGCCGCCGATGACGCAACCCTTGTCGGCGCCGATCTGGGCAAGATCGATCATACCTCAGAGCTGGCTGTGGCCAAGAAACTGGCCGAATGGCCACGCTTGGTTGAGATCGCGGCCCGCACCAACGAACCGCACCGGGTTGCCTTCTATCTATATGAATTGGCCGGGGATTTTCACGCTCTGTGGAACAAGGGCAACGAAGAAACCCAACTGCGGTTCATCCAGGATGGCGATGTTGCCACAAGCCAGTCGAAAATCGCATTGGCCCGTGCCGTTTCGGTTGTGATTTCAGCAGGCTTGGGTATTCTTGGCGTTACTCCGGCGCAGGAGATGCGGTAACCAATACCGCCCGAACCGCCGGTCTGAGGCAGACAAGAAATGACCCGCGCGCTTTGATTTCAGGCGCAATCGGGCGGTGAGGCAACATGGCGAGTTACGATTACTCGGGGCATCACGACCCCGAGCATATGCATTACCCGAATCAATCACAGGCTCAGGATATGTATCCCGAGGATGAACCGCGTGGTGCGTTTGGGCTGGTGCGGATGGTGAATGTGCTGGGGGCGGTGGCCTCATTAGCCCTGGTCGCCGGTGTTGGTGTCTGGAGCTATAAGCTGGTGATGCGTGATGTCAGCGGCGTGCCGGTCGTGCGTGCCGCCGAAGGTCCGATGCGCATCCAACCTGAAAATCCCGGCGGTCAACCTGCAGATCATCAAGGGCTTGCAGTGAACGCCGTGGCTGCCGAAGGCACTGCTGCGGCCCCTGCGGATCGTCTGATCCTTGCGCCGCGTCCGGTCTCGTTGACTGACGAAGACCTGCCGGCAGGCGAACTGAAGCCCACTCCGGCATTGCATGTGGTGGAAGAACCGATCTCGAACCAAGAGGCTGCGGCGCTGCGGCAAAACGCGGTTGATGCTTTGGTGGCCGAACTGGCGGGCGAGGCGGCCCGTACCGATCAAGAGGCCGCGCCAGGTGTGCAGCTTGCATCCCTTGCCGCGCCTGAGGAAGAACCCGCCATCGACCCGGCTGATCTGGCAGCCGCACTGCCGGACCCGGCGATTGCGGAACTGCCCGGCGTGCGCCGGTCACTGCGTCCGCATACGCGCCCGGCGCGTCGTGCGCCTGCTGTCGATACCTCCGAGGCGTCGATCAATGCGGCAGTGAAGGCGGCTGTTGGATTGGATATCGACCCCGATACACTCAGCAAAGGAACCCGGTTGGCCCAGCTGGGCGCGTTTGAAAGCCCGGATGTGGCAAAGGCCGAATGGGTGCGCCTGAGCGGCCAATTCGGTGAGTATATGGATGGAAAACAGCGTGTTATCCAGAAAACTTCAAGCGGAGGACGCACCTTCTATCGGCTGCGCGTGCTGGGGTTCGAGGATCTGAGCGACTCTCGTCAGTTCTGTGCCGCGCTCGTTGCTCAAGGTGCTGACTGTATCCCGGTCGCCGTCCGGTGACATTTGGCGCTGCGATCACCGATGCTGAGGGGCTGCGGCTAACCGACGATGAACGGGCCCTGTTCCGTGAGATGAACCCGTTTGGGTTCATCCTGTTCGCTCGCAATGTTGACAGCGCCGATCAGGTCCGGGCCCTATGCGATGATTTCCGCGAGGCGGTTGGGCGCAATTGTCCGATCACCATCGATCAGGAAGGCGGGCGTGTGCAGCGCCTGCGCACACCTCTGGCGCGGGAATGGATGCCGCCGCTGGATCATGCCGAGCGGGCCGGAGAACAGGCCGAACGGGCCATGTATTTGCGCTATCGCCTGATTGCGCATGAGTTGTTCGAGCTCGGGATCGATAGCAACTGCGCACCCACTTTGGACTTGGCGCGGGCTGAGACCCATGCGTTTCTGCGCAACCGGTGTTACGGTGAAGACGCGGGCACCATCGCCAAGATCGGGCGTGCCGTGGCGCAGGCCCATCTGGATGGCGGTGTTCTGCCTGTGGTCAAACATATGCCAGGTCACGGACGGGCGACGCTGGACACTCATTTTGAATTGCCTCTGGTCGATCTGCCTTTGGAGGCGTTACAGGATACTGATTTCGCACCATTTCGCGCGTTGAACGATCTGCCGATGGGCATGACGGCGCATCTGGTGTTCGGGCAGATTGACCCGCTCCCGGCGACTATCTCGACCGAAATGATGACGGTGATCCGAGACGTGATTGGTTTTGACGGTCTGGTCATGACCGATGATATCTCGATGAAGGCGCTGAGCGGTTCGGCGGCCGAGCTTTCGCGTCGGGCGATCGAGGCCGGGTGCGACGTGGTTCTGCACTGCAATGCCAGCTTGGCGGAACGCGCCGAGGTGCTTAAGGCCGCCAGTCAGATGACCGATGCTGCTCAGGCCCGCGCCGAACGGGCATTGGCGATGCGCAAACCCCCGCAGGAACTTGACATCGAGGCCACCGAAGCGGAACTATCTGCCCTAATGGGCGGGCAGGTATATGAACGATAACCTTTTCAGCGAAGACCCGGTCTCGGTCGCCGATCGACTGGCCGCCGAGGCATTGATCGTTGATGTTGACGGGTTCGAAGGCCCGTTGGATGTGCTGCTGACCCTGTCGCGCACCCAGAAGGTGGACCTGCGAAAAATCTCGGTTCTGGCACTGGCGCAGCAATATTTGGCCTTTGTTGAAAAGGCCCGCGCGCTGCGGATCGAACTGGCGGCGGATTATCTGGTCATGGCCGCATGGCTGGCCTTCCTGAAATCCCGCCTGTTGCTGCCGCCAGACCCGGACGACGAAGGTCCGTCGGGCGAAGAACTGGCCGCGCATCTGGCGTTTCAGTTGGAACGCTTGCAGGCCATGCGAGATGCCGCCGCGCGTCTGATGGCGCGCGATCAGTTGGGGCGCGATTTCTTCAGGCGCGGGCAGGGCGAGGATGTCACCCGCATCCGCACGGTGACCTATTCCGCCACGCTGCTGGACCTGATGCAAGGCTATGCCCGTATCCGTACACGGGATGAGTTCCGGCCCTTTGTGATGGACCGCGATGCGGTGTTTACCATGGAGCAGGCGCTGGAACGTATGCGCCCGCTGATCGGGTTTGCAGGGGCCTGGACCGATATGGAGACCTACCTGCCGGACGGGTGGGAGGCTGATCCAGTTCGCAGACGCTCGGCCACGGCGGCAACCTTTGCGGCCTCGCTGGAACTGGTGAAAGAAGGACATATGGAGATCAAGCAAAGCGAGACCTTTGCTCCGATCCAATTGCGCAAGAGGACCGAAACACGTGACTGACGCCCCCGAAGATGACGGCACCGGCACTCTGTTCGAGGCCCCTCCGCTGGCCGAACAGGAACGCATGGTCGAAGCGGTTTTGTTCGCCAGTGCCGAGCCGGTGACGATTGCCGATCTTGAGGCCCGGATGCCCCATGGCAGTTCGGCAGCGCAAGCGGTCGAACTGCTTCAGAAACGCTATGAAGGGCGCGGCGTGCGCGTGGTCAAGGTGGGTGAGGCCTGGGCGATCCGTACGGCCCCCGACCTTGGGTTTCTGATGCAGAAAGAGACAGTTGAGACCCGCAAGCTGAGCCGCGCAGCGATCGAGACGTTGGCCATCGTGGCCTATCACCAGCCCTGCACCCGGGCCGAGATCGAGGAAATCCGGGGGGTTTCCGTGTCGCGCGGGACGATTGACCAGCTGCTGGAAATGGAGTGGATTCGACTGGGCCGTCGCCGTATGACACCAGGTCGTCCGGTGACCTTTGTGGTGACGCCAGAGTTTCTGGATCATTTCGGTCTCGAAAACGCCCGTGATCTGCCGGGGCTCAAGGAATTGCGCGCTGCCGGGCTGCTTGAAAACCGCCCACCGCCGGGTGCCATGCCGCTGGGCGAGGGGCAGGACGAGGCAGAGGACGAGGATCAGACCGAGCTGTTCGAGGAAGAGTGATCAGGCGGCCCTTTTGTTGCCGCAGATGAACGCTATCTTGAGGCAGAAGAAACGGAGTTGAGCAATGAACGCCAATCGGATCATCGACATGATCGTGCGACAGGTCATGCGCCGCCTAGTGAACAAAGGGATCGACAAGGGCATTGACTTGGCAAGTCGTCGTGGCGGGAATTCGGATCAGGCGCCCACGAATACAGGTGCGCCAAAGAGTGCCAGTACGCCGCGTCACGCGAAGAACCTAAGGCAGGCGCATCGGGTAACGCGCCAGATGCGGCGGTTCATGAAATTCTGAAGCTTAATCTATAGCCTTGAAATGCTTGGACAGTTTCAGACCCTGTCCCTGATAATTCGATGCGATGCCAGCGCCGTATAGCTGGGTGGGCATCTCGGCCATTTTCTCATAAACCAATCGCCCGACGACCTGTCCGTGCTCCAGCACAAAGGGTGCCTCGTGGCAGCGCACTTCCAACACGCCGCGCGATCCGGCACCGCCAGCCTCGGCATGGCCAAAACCGGGATCGAAGAACCCTGCATAGTGCACACGGAACTCACCAACCATGGCCAGATAGGGCGCCATTTCGGCGGCATACATCGGCGGGATATGCACCGCCTCGCGGCTGACCAGAATGTAGAAGGCGCCGGGGTCCAGAATGATGCACCCATCCTTGGTACGCACCTCTTCCCAATATTCCTGCGGGTCGTATTCACCGATGCGGTCTAGGTCGATCACACCGGTATGGGGCTTGGCACGATAGCCGACCAGATCGGTATCAGGCAGTTGCAGATCGACAGAAAAGCCCAACCCGTCCTGAATGACAGCGGGCCCATCGACCAGAGGTGAGGCGGCATGCAAATCAGTCAGTTCCGCGTCGGTCAGAACCGCCTGACCCTGGCGGAACCGGATCTGGTTCAGACGCATGCCTGGGCGGACCAGAACCGAGAAGGAGCGCGGGCAAATCTCGGCATAAAGAGGCCCTGTATAACCCGCTGGAATCCGGTCAAACTCGGTCCCACCATCGGTGATGGTACGGGTCAGCAGGTCCAGCCGCCCGGTTGAGCTTTTGGCGTTGGCCACGGCGCTGGTGTGGCCGGGCAGGGCCAGCGATTCCATCAGCGGTACGAGGTAGACGCAGCCTTTTTCCAGAACGGCCCCGTCGGTGATGTCGATGCGGTGCATCTCAAACTCGGCCAAGCGGTCGGCGACGGACCGGGTTTCGCCTGCCAGAAAGGATGCGCGGACCCGGTAAGCTACTGTTCCCAAACGTAGATCAAGGCTGGCAGGTTGCACCTGAGCAGGGATGACATCGGGGGTAGCACTGATCTCACCGCGTGCGATCATCGCTTCAATCTGCTGGTTTGGGCATACACCTGTCATTCCGATCCCCCCTGATGCCAGAGCGGGATCTGGCCAATGTGCCACAAACGTCGGTGTGATATGGTCGGGCTAGCAGGACTCGAACCTGCGACCTTCCGTCCCCCAGACGGACGCGCTACCAGGCTGCGCCATAGCCCGACGTTGGAGTGTTCATAAAGAAATTCCCGGCAGGGGCAAGAGGAAAACACTGCCTTTTTCCTATCCCGCCATCTTGGCTTCGATCCGGTCCAGCCAGCTGCGCAAATCCCGCGCGATCGGGGCGATTTTGTTCAGAAGATCGGGGTCGAACTCTGTGCGATTCCAGACCAAAGACGCCAGACCGCCTGTCAGCGGCGCCGTGTCGAGCACCGGGTCTTGCGTCTTGGGTTCGGCGGCCACCGGTTCGGTTTGAGCCTCTGCCTGAGGGGCCGCGACAGGCGTGCCGAGGTCCATATCAATCTGTTCAGAGGTGGGCGCAGGCGCGGGCGAGAAGGGGACAACCGTCTCTTCCGCAGCCTGTGGCATGGCCGCGGAGGCCTCGTCCAGCCCATGGGACAATCCAATGACATGGGCAACGCCGCGTTCGCGTAAAATCCGCTGAACACCTTTGATCGTCACCCCATCTTCATGCAGCAGTTTCTTGATGCCGCCCAGCAGCAGCATGTCGTTCGGGCGGTAATATCGCCGCCCTCCGGCGCGTTTAACGGGTTTGACCTGAGTGAACCGGCTTTCCCAGAATCGCAGAACATGGGCCTGAACTCCGAGCCAATCCGCAACTTCAGAGATCGTGCGAAATGCGTCGGGGGATTTGCTCATGTCCGCAGAGCTCCGGCGTTACTTGCGATTCCCGGCAGCGACGCGATCTTTCATCAGATGCGACGGGCGGAAGGTCAGAACGCGGCGGGGTTGAATCGGAACCTCTTCGCCGGTTTTGGGGTTACGGCCGATACGGGCGGTTTTGTCCCGAACGCTGAAGGTGCCAAAAGACGAAATCTTGACCTGTTCGCCACGCACAAGCGCGTCGGACATGTGGTTCAGCACGCTTTCGACCAGCTGTGCGCTTTCATTGCGTGACAGGCCAACCTCACGAAAGACGGCCTCGCTCAGATCCATTCGGGTCAGTGTTTTGTCGCCCATGTTTTTTCCCCTGTTGCTACCAAACCATAGGGTCAGGGCAAATTCACTGTCAATATCAATGAATTGCGCGCGGCTGTGTAAGCTGGAATGCGCTTGTTACCAGCGCAAAAGAACCGATCCCCAGGCCAAACCGCCACCAATTGCCTCGGTCACTAGCAGATCGCCCGGTTTGAACTGCCCGCGCTGCTTGGCCACGGACATGGCTAAGGGAATCGAGGCCGCCGATGTGTTGCCGTGATCCTGTAGGGTGACAACAACGTGATCCATTGGCACGCCCAGTTTCTTGGCAGTGCCCTGAATGATGCGGATATTGGCCTGATGCGGGACGATCCAGTCCACATCTTCGTGTTTCAGCCCAACTTTTTTCAGGCAGGTTTCGGCGGTGGAGGTTAAACGCTCGACCGCCTGCCGGAACAATTGGTTGCCCTTCATCCGCAGATAACCGGTGGTCTGGGTCGACACCCCGCCATCTACATAGAGCAGATCCTTGTAACGCCCGTCCGAATTCAGATCGGTGGCCAGAATCCCGCGATCGTCGGAGGTACCATCGCCCTCCTGCCGCTCCAGTATCAGCGCGCCTGCGCCATCGCCGAACAGCACGCAGGTCGACCGGTCTGACCAGTCCATGATTCGAGAGAAGGTTTCGGCTCCGATCACCAGAACGCGTTCGGCCTGGTCTGACAGGATCAGAGCGTTCGCGTTTGTCATCGCGTAGACGAAACCGGCGCAGACGGCCTGCACGTCAAAGGCAAATCCCTTGGTCATACCAAGGCGCGACTGCACCATCGTTGCAGCAGACGGAAAGGTCAGATCAGCGGTTGAGGTTGCAAGCACGATGGCATCGATATCATCTACTGTCAGCCCCGCGTCGGCCAGCGCGGCCTCGGCGGCTTTGGTGGCCATATCCGAGGTCGTTTCGTCTTCGGCTGCAAAGTGGCGGCGTTCGATACCGGAGCGCGTTCGGATCCATTCGTCCGATGTATCCAGAGTTCGTTCGAACTCGGAATTCGGGACGATACGTTCGGGCAAATAATGCCCTACACCTACAACGACTGAACGGCCTGCCATGCTTGGGTACTGCCTTTTTGTTATTTTTCCGCCTGCGGCGCGGTGTGCGCGGCATCTTGTGCAAGCTGGGCTGTTGATGCAACCCGTGCTGCCAATTTTTCGGCAAATCCGGATTCGGCCAGCGTGAAGGCCAGTTTGATGGCCGCAGAAACACCGGTTGCGTCCGCACCGCCATGCGATTTCACGACGGTGCCATTGAGGCCCAGGAACACCCCGCCGTTGACGCGGCGCGGATCGATGCGTTTTTTCAGACGCTGCAGCGAGGTTATGGCCAGGATTGATGCCAGCCGTGAGAGCGGCGAGTATTTGAATGCCTGACGCAACAGATCGCCAATCAGGCTCGCGGTGCCTTCGCCGGTTTTGATGGCGACATTGCCGGTAAACCCGTCTGTCACAATCACATCTGCCTTGTCACCGGGAATATCGCTGCCTTCGACAAACCCTACGAATTCAAAACTCGCCTGTTCGGCAAAACCATCGATCAGAGCATGAGCTTCTTTCAGCTCGGCCCGGCCTTTATGTTCCTCGGTGCCCACGTTCAGCAGGCCGATCCGGGGACGGTTCAGCGCCATCCCGTTGCGGGCGTAAGAGGCCCCCATCAGCGCGTATTGCAGCAGGTCCTTGGCCTCGGCCCGGACATCGGCGCCCACATCCAGCATCACGTTGAAGCCCTGAGGATTGCGTGAAGGCCAAAGAATCGCAATCGCCGGGCGGTTCACGCCCGGTAATTTGCGCAGGCGCATCATCGACAGTGCCATCAATGCGCCGGTATTGCCGCAGGACACCGCCCCATGCGCCTCGCCTTGTCGCACGGCTTCCAGCGTCGACCACATCGAAGTTTGCTTGCCATTGCGGACAACCTGGCTGGGCTTGTCCTCCATCGTGACCACATCCGGGCAATCACGAAAATCGACGCGCCCATCCAGGACGCGCCGTTTCGCTACGAGCTTGCGCAGCGTGTCTTTGGGACCATGCAGCAGAAACCCGATGTTGGGGTTTTTCTTTGCCGATCGCGCAAGGCCTGCAACAACAACTGCGGGACCCGCGTCCCCACCCATAGCGTCAACCGAGATGGTGATCCGTTCGGCGTGCGTGGGCTGTTCAGTCATTCCTGGGCCAGCGTTCAATCAGGCTTAGGCCGCGTCTTCGTCCAGGTCGATTTCGTCGGCCTGTGCGATCACCTCACGGTCATCATAGTGGCCACATGCGCCACAGACGTGGTGCGGGCGGCGTAGTTCACCGCAGTTCGGGCATTCGTTCGGGTTCGCAGCAACCAGAGCGTCGTGTGCGCGGCGGTTGTTGCGACGCGACTTGGAAACTTTGTTCTGTTGGACGGCCATGGTCTCAACCTTTGTCTGACTGTGGGCCAGCAGATTCGCTGCCGACCGGGTTTCATATTTCGTTTTATCGTGGTTTGACGCGCATTTAGGGAACCAGCCCGGCAATGTCCAACCCAAAATCCGTTGAGCGCGCGAAAATACTGCGATTCTCGTCATGATCAAGCGATTTTTCTGACCGCCTGCTATGACAGGAAATCAAGGCTCTGTCACTCGTCTTTTTTCAGCGCATCCCGCAATCCGGCCAACCCCGCAAAGGGTTTGGCATCTTCATCGGTCATCGCCTGTTTACCTGGCTCAGTGTAGTCGGCCTGATCCAGTTCAGCTCCGTCCTTGCGGGGATACTGGGGCAGGGACAGCGACAGCGCCTCGATCATCACGATCTCGGGGTCGATCTCGGCCCCAAGCGGCTCGGTTTCGTCGCCTTCCGGGATTTCGAATTCCGGTTCATCCGGATCGGACCAGTCGGCCACATACAGGCGTGAGACGGGCACATCGATCCGGGTTGTGACCGGTTCCAGCGTCACGACGCAGGGCTGAATCACCGTTGCACCCAATGTGCCGGTCAGGTTCCAGTCGCGCTTGCCATCGGCGCGCACTTGCCCCGCAAAGCTAAGTTTGCGCAGACCAAGCAGGCCCAGATCCTGTTTGATGGCCTCCAGCGCGTCCTTTTCCGGGCGTAGCTCAAACGCGGTTGCGGCGTTCTGTGGCAGGTCGGCCACCCGCAGGGATGTAACGTTGCTCATGTCCTGAGCCTTTCTATGTGTTGAACCGTGGCTGCGGTTTCTGTAATCGGATAGAAGCCGCAAGAGGCCAAGGCAAGAGGGTGAGCAAGTTGATGGTTGGAAACAGGTCGAAATCGGCAATGCGAACAGTTGCGTTCCTTGCCTGCCTCAGTGCGATTACCGCCTGTACGCCGATCTTCAGGAATCACGGCTATGTGCCGCCTGCGGACGAACTGGCCGAGATCAAGGTCGGCACCGACACACGCGACAGCGTGACAGAAACCATCGGCGCCCCCGGCATTTCCGGTGTCGTGAATGATTCTGGCTTTTACTATGTGCGTTCACGCGTGCGCCACTACGGCCCCAAACGGCCCGAGGTCGTCTCACGCGAGTTGGTCGCGATCAGCTTTGATCAGCGCGGGGTGGTTCGGAATATCGAAAGATTCGGGCTTGAAGACGGGCTTGTGATTCCGCTGGAACGCCGTGTGACCGAATCCAGCGTCAGCAACACGGGCTTCCTGCGTCAGTTGCTGGGCAATATCGGCAACTTCAACCCGGCGAACATTCCGGGTGCATCCGAATAATATAGCTGACCGTCTTGTCTGCTTCACATGACGGTCACATCTTCTGTGGTAACGGGAGCCTAGTAGAGAAATCCGGTCCGCAAGCGCGGAGGAAGCGACCATGACCAAGGCCGTCTTGTTAAGCAAGGGACGCTATCAGGCGCGATTGGCGCAAAGTGCCGACGATCTGAAGGCGGCGCAGCGCCTGAGGACCCAGGCCTTTGGAACGGATCAGATCGACACGGACGCGTTTGATGCCGCCTGCGCCCATGTTCTGGTCGAAGATTTGCAGGCCGATGGGCAGCTGGTTTGCTGTTTTCGGATGCTGACCATGGCAAATGGTGCAGATATCGGGCGCAGCTATTCTGCCCAGTTCTATGATCTCTCCAGCCTCGAAGATTTCGATGGCCGAATGGTCGAGATGGGGCGATTCTGTATCCATCCGGACTGGACCGATCCTGACATTCTGCGCATTGCGTGGGGGGCCATGACCGCCTTTGTCGATCAGAACCGGATCGAGATGCTGTTTGGCTGTTCCTCATTCGCTGGAACCGAAACCGAACACTATCTGGATGCGTTTGCGATGCTGAAACATCGCCATCTGGCCCCGAAACGCTGGTTGCCGCGGGTCAAGGCTCCGGATGTCTTCCGCTTTGCAGCCCGTCTGCGGCGTAGGCCCGATGCAAAAAAGGCGATGCTGCGGATGCCGCCCTTGTTGCGCACCTACCTGATGATGGGGGGCTGGGTCAGTGATCATGCGGTGGTCGACCGGCATATGAATACGTTGCATGTGTTCACGGGGCTGGAAATCGGGTCGATTCCTCCGGCGCGGAAACGTCTGTTGCGGGCGGTGGCCGGGTAGGTCGCGTATTTACGAAAAGGTGCAGCCCGGGCGTTGACGCCTTGTGCCTGCCGGTTTAGCTGGCGGGCATGGCGAGAATTCCTTTGTTGCAGATGTCCGACATTTCCCTGACCTTCGGGGGCGATCCGGTGTTTTCCGGGCTTGATCTGGTGGTTCAGCCCGGCGACCGCGTGGCGCTTGTGGGGCGAAACGGGTCGGGCAAATCCACACTCATGAAAGTGATGGCCGGTCTGGTCGAGGCGGATCAGGGTGAGATCATCGTGCCCCCCGGCAAATCTGTCGGATATATGGAACAGGACCCTGGGATGGAGGGGTTCGCCACGCTGGGCGATTATGCCTGTAGCGGGTTGGAACCCGGCGAGCTGTACAAGGTGGAACGCGCGGGCGAAGGGCTGAAATTCGATCCCGACCGCGCCGTCGATACCGCCTCGGGCGGAGAACGGCGGCGGGCAGCCTTGGCCAAGCTGATGGCCGAGGCACCGGATTTGATGCTGTTGGACGAGCCGACAAACCATTTGGACATCGAAGCGATTGCTTGGCTGGAACGCGAATTGGGATCGACCCGCGCGGCTTTTGTGCTGATCTCGCATGACCGTGCGTTTTTACGCGCGTTGACGCGGGCGACATTGTGGATTGATCGCGGCGCCGTCCGGCGGCAGGAACAGGGGTTTGAAGCGTTTGAAGCCTGGCGCGACAAGATTTGGGAAGAAGAGGATCAGCAGCGCCACAAGCTGAACCGTTTGATCAAGTCCGAGGCTAAATGGGCTGTCGAAGGCATCAGTGCCCGGCGCAAGCGCAATCAGGGAAGGGTGCGGGCGTTGCAGGCCTTGCGGGCCGAAAAGGCAGCGCAGATCAAACGTCAGGGCTCTGCCGCGATGGCGCTTGAGGCTGGGCCAAAGTCCGGCCGAAAGGTGATTGAGGCCAAGGGGTTGGCCAAATCCTTTGGAAGGCAGCAGATTGTACGAAACTTTGATCTGCTGGTGCAACGCGGCGATCGCGTGGCGTTTGTGGGCCCCAACGGTGTGGGCAAGACCACCCTGCTGAAAATGCTATTGGGTCAGGAAGCACCGGATGAGGGTTCTGTCGCTTTGGGTACCAATCTTGAGGTGGCCGTATTCGATCAGACCCGCGCGCAGCTGGACCCGGAGATGACCCTGTGGGACAGTCTGACCGGAGATCCTGAGATGCGGGTCTCAGGCAAAGCCGATCAGGTGATGGTCGGTGGGCAGCCCAAACATGTGGTGGGTTACCTCAAAGAATTCCTGTTCGACGAACCGCAGGCCCGCGCCGCCGTTAAATCTCTGTCCGGGGGCGAGAAGGCCCGGTTGCTGCTGGCCAAACTGATGGCCAAGTCCTCGAACCTATTGGTGTTGGACGAACCAACCAATGATCTGGACGTTGAGACGCTGGATTTGTTGCAGGAGTTGCTGGACGAATATGACGGCACTGTTTTGCTGGTCAGCCACGACCGGGATTTTCTGGACCGTATCGCGACCACAACCATTGCGATGGAAGGCAACGGGCGGGCGACGGCCTATGCCGGGGGATGGTCGGACTACATTGCGCAGCGTGGCGATGTATCTGAGAAAAAGAGCGAAAAAGCAAAAGCTTCTAAGCCGAAGATAAAGCAAGAGGTAAAGCCGAAATCAGCCCTGTCATTCTCGGAAAAACACCGGCTTGAGAAACTGCCAGCCGAGATTGCACGGCTTGAGGCCGAGATTGCCAAGCTGGAAGAATTGATGGCCGATCCCGAACTATTCACCCGCGAGCCGGTTAAGTTTCAGAAAGCAACCGACGCTCTGGTCGAACGGCAGGACAAGCTGGCCGCGGCCGAGGAAGAGTGGCTGACGCTGGAAGAGAAAGCCGAGGCGGGTTAGTCGCTCAACGAACGCATTTACCCTGTTCGCGCGCAGCCAGAGGCTCTGTGCCCTCGGGCTTTCTCTGGTGTCTGTTTAACCAATCCGCGTCATCTCGTTCAGGACGAAATCAGCAACACTGCCTTCAGTCGCCTCCATATAGGCGGCGAGGTGCGGAGCGTTCATGTGGGTCTGCCATAGCTCGCGGGATTCCCAGTTTTCGTAAAAGACAAAGAAGCCAGGATTGGTTGTGTCGATATGCAGGTCGTATTGAATGCAACCCTCTTCACCGCGCGTGATCGGGATCAGCTTTTCCAACTCGGCGCGCACAAGGTCTTCTTTGCCGGGATGGGCGGTGATCTGGGCGAGAATAGTCAAGGCCATGATGTATCCTATGGGTGATTTTTGCGATGACCTGGGATATGTGACATACACGTCAACTGCGCAAGAACGCACAATATGTGCAGGTAGGCACTATTTGTATACTGTAAGAACAAGAGGCCAAATATGGATCGGTTCGAACGATATGATTGCAGCGGTGGTTGCCCGGTTGAGGCGGGGCTGGAACAAATATCGGGCAAATGGAAGGGCTTGGTGATCTACCATCTGCTGGGGGGAACCATGCGATTTAGTGCGTTGTCACGCGCTTTGGGAACGGTGACCCAGCGCAGCCTGACCAAACAACTGCGCGAGTTGGAAGCTGACGGAATCGTGCATCGTGAGGTCTACCCGGAGGTGCCGCCCAAGGTTGAATACAGCCTTACACCCAAGGGGCAAGCGCTGCGCCCTGTGATTGAGGCACTAGCCGATTGGGGACAAAACCGCGTCTTGATTTGAGCCCCGTCAGAGAGGCCGGGCAGGGTTGCCAACAACCGTTTCACCGGGCGCCACATCCTTTGTGACCACGGCACCCGCACCGACGATAGCATTGTTGCCGATTGTCACTCCGGGCAAGATAAGGGCGCTGCCGCCGACCCAGACGTTCTTGCCGATTGTCACCGGCAGTGCGATTTCCAGCCCGCGCGCGCGTTCTGCCGGGGCTTTGGCATGCTGCGCGCAATAGATTTGCGCCTGAGGCCCGAACATCGTGTCATCGCCGATCTGAACCCGTGCTGTATCCAGAACCACGCAGCCTGCATTGAAATAGACCCGTTTGCCCAGGTGAATATTGAGGCCATAGGCGCAGTGAAACGGTGCCTCGACATAGCAATCGGAACCCGGATCACCCAGCAGTGCATGCAGCGCCGGGTCCATGTTGCCGCGCGTATCGGGATAGCACGAGTTATGCGCGTGAACCGCGCGCCGCGCCGTGGCGCGCAGGGCGTCGAGTTCGGGATCGAGGCAGCAATACCACGCACCAGCCTGCATTTTTTCGCGTTCGGTCATGGCTCAGATTTACCGCATCCGCAGCGCACCGTCGATGCGAATGACCTCTCCGTTCAGATACCCCATCTCGACGATGAAACCGGCCAGTCGGGCGTATTCCTTTGGATCGCCCAGACGGGCCGGGTTGGGGACGTCAGCAGCCAGTTGTTGCTGCACATCTTCGGGCAGGCCCGCCAGCATCGGTGTCATGAAAATACCCGGCGCGATGGCCATGACCCGGATACCGGATGAGGCCAGATCGCGCGCCATCGGTAGGGTCATCCCGACCACTCCGCCTTTGGACGCGGCATAGGCCGCCTGGCCCTTCTGCCCGTCAAAGGCCGCAATTGACGCCGTGTTGATGATCACGCCGCGCGCGCCATCCGGTTCGGGCTCATTTCTTGCCATCTCAGCAGCCGCAAGGCGCGAGACGTTGAAGGTGCCAACCAGATTGATGTCGATGGTACGCTGGAAAGCGTCCAGTGGGTGCGGACCGTCCCGGCCCACGGTTTTGATGCCATAGGCGATACCTGCGCAATTCACCGCAGCATTTATCCGACCCATATTCTCCATTGCGGCGGCAATGGCCGCCGAGACCGAGCTTTCGTCGGTCACATCGGTATGTGCAAAATGCCCACCGATCTCGCGTGCGACCTGTGCGCCGCGATCCTGATCACGGTCCAGAATAGTGACCTGTGCGCCTTGATCCGCGAAATGGCGGGCGGTCGCTTCGCCAAGGCCCGAGGCGCCCCCGGTGACGATGGCAGCGGTATTTGACAGGTTCATGGCAGCCCTCCAATTTTTCTGAACATACGTTCAATAACGGGATGAGGCCGGATCTGTCCAGAAAATTGACGCTGCCTCTCTGAGCTATGGTGTCAGCTGACCCTACGTTAACAAATCTTCAGTTTTCGCTCATCCGGCATTTACGGACCGCCACCATCTGCTGATCGAATAACCTGACATGTTCGGGTGTTTCTAGGTCAGGAGGATCAGTAATGTTAACGAGTACCAAAGTTAAACTGGGCGCATTTGCAGTTATGCCATTTGTTGGAATTCTGATGGCAGGCAGCACGGCTGCCGCAACAGAAGTCTGTAACTGGAAAACCGCCCGCACGGCTGCCAATAACGGAGATTACGCCGCACTCTGCGCCTGTTCACAGGTAACGCCGAGTTTTCTGAAGCAACTGCAAAGGCGCGCGGATTTTGAGACGACCTTGCAGAATACCGGCGCCATGTGCCCGGGTCTTGCAGCCTTGTTGACGGATTTGCCAACGGCGTCGATCTCTGACCCGACCAGCAATCGCGGAGAAGACCGCAGTTCGGATCGTCCATCACAAGGCGCACCGGGTGCGGGTGAAAACGGTGATGGTGGCAATGCCGGTGGTGGCGGCCAGGGACCGGGCAACGGCGGTGGTAATGATCCCGGCAATGGCGGTGGAGATGGCCCCGGCGATCCCGGAAACGGTGGCGGAGACGGCCCCGGTGATGGCGGTGGCGATCCCGGTAACGGCAGCGGTGACGGTCCTGGTAACGGCAGCGGTGACGGTCCTGGTAACGGCGGCGGTGACGGTCCTGGCGATGGTGGTGGCGATAACCCCGGTAACGGTGGCGGAAACGGTCCCGGCAAAGGTGGCGATGGCCCTGGCAAGGGCGGTGGCAAAGGTGGCGGCAAAGGCGGCGATGGTCCCGGCAATGGCAACGGGAATGCCGGAAACCCCGGTAACGGCGGTGGAAACAACAATGGCTCTGGACCGGGCTCTGGCAACAACGGCAATAACAACGGTCAGGGCAATGGTTCCGGAAACGGAAAAGGCGGTGACGGTAAAGGTGGTGGCAAGGGCGGCGGTAAAGGAAAACGCTAAACTACTTGGCTTTACAATGACACAAGAACAAAAAACGGCCACCAGATGGTGGCCGTTTGTCTTCATGTTCTCGCCGGTGTCAGTTCATCCCAGCTGCACCCGCGCGTGCCGTTTCTTGCCCGCGCTGAGTTTGATGGGCGAGGACAGGGTAACCGCATCGATCATCAAACCGGCATCTGTCAGCGGCGCATCGTCCAATTTGGCACCGCTTTCGGCGATCAGGCGTTTGGCCTCCTTACCGGATTTGGCGAGGCCGGATTTGAC
Organism: Ruegeria sp. YTSA168; assembly: GCF_059610045.1. Taxonomy (NCBI): domain Bacteria; kingdom Pseudomonadati; phylum Pseudomonadota; class Alphaproteobacteria; order Rhodobacterales; family Roseobacteraceae; genus Ruegeria; species Ruegeria sp. YTSA168. The sequence goes on along the minus strand of NZ_JBXWMW010000003.1, from coordinate 239,267 downwards.
GATCAGTTGCACAATCGAAACGGGCAGATCATCGCCCGACAGGGTCAGGGTCGGCAGATCATCACCTATTCCGCCTTTTTCGAACACTTCGCGGGCGGTGGCCTCGGCCGTTGCGGCGGCCTCAGACCCGTGCAGGAGGGTTGTGACCTCGTTGGCGAGGCGGATCTTGGCCTCGTTGATCTCGGACCCTTCCAGTGCGGCTAGACGGTCGCATTCGTCCACAGGCAATTCGGTGAAGATTTTCAGGAACCGGCCCACATCTGCGTCGGTCGTGTTGCGCCAGAATTGCCAGAACTCATACGCCGACAGCATATCGCCGTTCAGCCAGACGGCACCGCCCTGCGATTTTCCCATCTTGCGCCCGTCGCTTGTGGTCAGCAGGGGGGTGGTCAAACCATAAATCTCATGATCCAGCACCCGGCGGGTCAGGTCGATACCGTTGACGATATTGCCCCATTGATCCGAGCCACCCATCTGCAGAACACAGCCGTAGCGGCGGTTCAGTTCGAGGAAGTCATAGGCCTGCAGGATCATGTAGTTGAATTCGAGGAATGACAGCGATTGCTCACGGTCCAGCCGGGATTTCACCGATTCAAAGCTCAGCATCCGGTTGACCGAAAAATGCCGCCCGATATCGCGCAGGAAATCGAGGTAGTTCAGGCTGTCCAGCCATTCCGCATTGTTCAGCATCAGCGCGCCCGTTTCGCTGTCATCATAGGACAGGTATTTCGAGAAGACCTGTTTCATGCCCGCGATATTGGCGTCGATCTGCTCGGGGCCCAGGAGGGGGCGCTCATCCGAGCGGAACGAGGGGTCACCCACCTTGGTGGTGCCGCCACCCATCAGGGTGATCGGCTTGTGGCCGGTCTTTTGCAGCCAGCGCAGCACCATGATGTTCATCAGGTGACCCACATGCAGCGACTGCGCGGTGGCGTCATAGCCGATATAAGCCGTCTGCACCCCAGAGATCAGCGCGTCGTCAAGGCCCTGATAATCGGTGCAGTCAGCCAGAAAGCCGCGCTCGATCATCGTGGCGATGAAATCCGATTTGGGGTGGTAGGTCATAGTTTGCCCTCGGGGTTTATGTTGCGGGGCACTGTATAGGCGGCAGATGGGGTAAGGGAAAGGCACCAATTCGCAAGAAATGATGGTCTAATGCACAGGCCCTTCGCCTTTGGCCGGGGTAAGGGGCAACTTGAACGCGTAGAGCATTGCGCAGACGTTCAAAATGGCCAATGCGATGATAGGCGTTACCGGGTCGTGCAGGTGTGCCACTGCTCCGAGACCTGCGGCAAAGGCAATCCCGAACAGGCCCGCCGTCACATCGCCCAACGCGACCAGATAGGGGCGCTCTTTCTCTCCGGTCATTTCGATCAGATACAGGTAGCGGCCATAGATCACGCCGTTGCCACCCAATGATAAAAGCAGAATGACAAAGGCGTAGATCCAGACATTGGACGCATAGCCCATCATCGTGAGCCCAAGCGCTGCGATCGCCGAGAGTGTCGATGTCAGGCAGCCCAGCCACATCACATGTTTGACTGAAACGCGACCACTCAGCCAACCCCAGAGCAGCGAGCCGATGACCACTCCGGCGCTGGCGCCGATCACGAAATAGCTGAGCGAGTGTTTGGTGCCGATATGATAGGTCGCGGCGTGGATCGTGTAGAATGGCATGGCCAGTTCGACCGAGACGAACAGCAGCCGCGCAATCAGGAATTTGCGATACCAGGGCATGGCCATTCCGGTTTCAAAACCAGTTGCCAGTTCTTTCAGCGGCTTTGGCTTTTGCACCGGTTTTGGCGGAGGTTTGATTTCATCCTCAAACAGCTGCACACCGGCAAAGCTGATCCCGGCTGCAAACATCGCGATCACGCCGCACCACATGACCACGATATGCCGTTGCATCGGCAGGTCTGAGGCCAACAGGTCTTTGGTTGCCCACACCACGATGATCGCAAGCACACCCGATATGGTCGCCTGTGCAAATACCATTCGGTTGCGTTTCGCCTCGGGGACCGAGGTGCCATAAATCTGGCTCGTCCCAAGGCTGGTGATGCCTTTACACAGGCCCATGATGATCGCTGTCAGTAGGAACAATAAAATGACCATGGTTTGCGGCAGGTTGGTCGCAAACAGCGCAACGAGGGCCAGGATCGCTCCGGTCAGCAGGTTTGGGATATAGACCGCAACCTTTGCACGTGTGATGCGGTTGATCAGCGGCGAAACAAAGATTTCAGCGATCAACCGTGCGCCAGTGACAAACGGCAACAGCAACCCCGCAACAAAGGCGGGCGCCCCCAAAGCCAGGTATAGGAAGGGCAGAACAAGGCGCGGGTTCACCAACTGACCACCAATCGTTGCCAGAGACCCGGACCAGAAGATCAGTTGATAATTGCGGCTTTCGACCGCGTGGACGTCCTTTGGTACCTGTTTTTGCGCCATGTTTGTTTGCAAAGCCGGTGTCATGCGAAGACATAATGCTGGCATGAGAATGAAATTTGCTCAACCTTCCCGCCGGTTCAGGGTGTTGAACTCAGGTCGCGCAGGGCGAAAAACGCTGTCAGCACGGGTATTCACCTTGCCTTGGGTTTCGAAAAGCGGGCAGTGTCGCTGCAGCATCTAACCCTTGGGCAGGAGAGCAGCAGGTGCGCCGAACCATAAGAAATAACGAACCGATCCGCGCGCTGGGTGCGATGTCGGGCACCTCGCTGGATGGGGTGGATACGGCGGTCGTCGAAACGGATGGTCACAGGATCTTTGGGTTCGGTGAAAGCGGCTATCGCGCCTATACCGAGGCTGAGCGCGCGGTGTTGCGGGCCGCGCTGGGCAAGTGGCATGGCACCGAGGTCGATGCAGCGGCTGAACTGGTGACAGTGGCCCATGCCGAGGCGCTGGCTGAGTTCGATGAGATTGATCTGATCGGTGTGCACGGCCAGACCCTAGCGCATGAACCGCGCGGACGTGGTACGCTTCAGGTGGGCGATGGGCTTGGGTTGGCACAGGCGCTCGGCGTTCCGGTGGTTTGGGATTTCCGCAGTGATGATGTGTCGATGGGGGGTGAGGGTGCGCCACTTGCCCCATTCTATCACTTTGCCTGTGCCAAATGGATCGGTGCGAATGCGCCCCTGTGTTTCCTCAACCTCGGGGGCGTGGGTAATTTGACCTACGTGGACCCCAGTTTTGACGGTCCCGAGATGCCGGGCGCATTGCTGGCCTTTGACACCGGGCCCGCCAATGCGCCCATCGATGATCTGATGCAGGCGCGACTGGGCCTGCCGATGGATCGGGACGGGGCGCTGGCACGAGAGGGTATTGTTGAAAATGGTGCACTGGAGTTGTTTCTGGATGAGCCGTTCTTTAGCAAAATGCCGCCGAAATCGCTGGATCGGAATGACTTTGCCGAGATGATCGGACTGGTTCAGGAACTCAGCGACGCTGACGCAGTGGCAACCCTGACCGGCATGTGCGCTGCCGGGGTGGTTCAGGGGATGGATCATTGCCCCAAACCTCCGACACGGCTGTTGGTTACCGGGGGCGGACGGCACAATCCGGTTTTGATGGAGATGCTGCGGGTTGCGCTCGATTGCCCGGTCGAACCGGTCGAAGCAGTGGGTCTGGATGGTGATATGTTAGAAGCGCAGGCCTTCGCCTATCTTGCGGTACGGGTCGCGCGCGGTTTGCCGACCTCATGCCCGGGAACAACGGGGGTTCCCGCTTTGGTGGGTGGTGGCGTTGTCAGCACAGTCTCGGCCCGAAGCGCTGGTTGAGGCATGATCGGAAAACAGTTCAAAAAAACAACTCATTGTGCGACGGTTGGGTGGGACCCATGCAATGAAGGTAAGCTAGAATGGCCACAAAAGCCGAGCTTGAATCCGAACTGGATACGCTGCGAAAACGCAATGCCGAGCTGGAGGCAAAGACCGGATCAGCCCCGGAACCCGAAGATCAGAGCGAACCGGTGAAAACATCGGATGAAATCCGCACATTGCTGGCCGATCACGGGATTGATCTGAGCAAGGCGCAATCGCTGGGCGAGGATGTGGTCGACGAGTTCGGGCGCTTGCAGAAAGACTATCCGCTCACGGCTCTGCTGATTGCCTTTTCGCTGGGCTATGTGGTCGGACGGGCACAGGGTTAGGAGAGGCGCGATGAGCAGATTGAGCAGAAATCTGGTGACGATCTACCGAACCGAACATCTGATCGCGCGTCGCCGTCTGGCTGTTATGCGTCAACAGACTATTTTGATGGTTCTGGCGGGAATATCTGCCTTATCAGCCCTTGTTTTGTTGGATGTTGCTCTGTTTCTGGCCTTGAAAGATGTGATGTCGCCCGCAGTCGCAGCTGCGGTGCTGTCGTTGGGCAATCTTGCACTGGCCGGGTTGCTTGTCCTGATCGCGCGGCGGTCGAATGTCGAAGACGAGGTCGCGCCTGCGGTTGAAGTTCGGGATATGGCGATAGCGGATATCGAGGATGAGTTAGAGGAACTGGCGACCGAGGCGCGTGATGTCGTGCGGGCGGTGAAGGGCATCGGGGCTAATCCTCTCGGGTCGCTCACTGCGGTGCTGGTGCCTCTGATCAGCTTGTTGGTGAAAGCCCGGAACAAGGATTAGGGGGCTCTGCCCCCGTCGCTGCGCGCCTCCCCCGGGATATTTGTGGCCAGATGAAGATTGGATCCTAGGCGTTGAGGTTGCGGACGTAGTCTTTGGTGAATTCGGTATAGCCGTTTGACGTGGATTTCAGATGGGTTTGGGTCCAGTCGTGGAGCGCGGGAAGCTGGTAGAAGGGCACATTGGGAAAGGCGTGATGTTCTGCGTGATAGGGCATGTTCCAGGCCAGAAACCGGATGATCCAGTTGGTGAATGTGGTGCGCGAGTTTTCAAGCATGTTGGCCACGGGCGGGCAGAGGCCGTGTTCGGCCAGCAGATAGAGGCGCAGCGCAGGCTGGCAGATCAGCACCGGTAAAATCCAGAGCCAGAACAGGATTGGCGTGAAGAACAGGCTGAGTGCCGCCAGCACATAGAGCCCCAGCAGAATGCGGGCTTCGGTGCGGATCGCGCCATGTTGGCGCGCAGGCAGATAGGGGGCGTCGATCATCCCCAATGCATTGCGCAGCAGTGTTTTCGCCATCCCGGACCAATAGGGCCAGCCGCTGAGGTAGAGCAGCAGGCTGGTCCAATCTTCGGGGCGGGGTTGGCCTGCCAATTCGGGGTCATTTTCGGGGTGATTGGTCCATTTATGATGCGCCAGATGAAAATATCGAAACCATGTGAAGGGCAGAATGATCGGCAGCGAGACCAGATGCCCAACGGCTTCATTAATCCAGCCGGATTTGAACGGAGTTTTGTGGGTGCATTCGTGGCTGAGCGTGAAGAGGAACACCAGCAGCAGCCCCTGAGGGATCAACAGGAGCGGCCAGAGTGGGACCTGCGCTGCGATGCCGACAGAGCTTGCCCCTAGCAAGGCGACAAAAAGTGCCAGGTGCCGCAGCCCGGCGCGGTCAGACCTTTGTTGCAGTTGCTCTTTGGTCTGGGTCGGGATCGCTGCGATCAGGGCGCGGTGGTCCATCAGTTCACGCCTTTGGAATGTCGAACCCGGGTGCGGCCAGTTCGAAGCCTTCAAACTGGAACCCCGGGGAAACGGTACAGCTGACCAATGTGTAATCGCCCGTGCTGCGGGCGGCTTGCCAATGGTCTTTGGGCACGATCAATTGCGGCGCACCCGCGTTCAGGTCAGGGGTCAGCAGGTGATCGGTGGCCGGGCCCTGATCTGTTGCGCTGAGCGACAGGATCAGCGGGGAACCAGAGTGATAAAGCCAGATTTCGGTTGCGTCGACGCGGTGCCAATGGCTGCTCTCACCCGCTTGCAGCAGGAAATAAATGCAGGTGCCTGTGGCGCGGCCGGGATTATCGGCGCGCCATGTTTCCCTGAACCAGCCCCCTTCGGGATGGCGTTGCAGCTTCAGGTGGGTGATGATCTTGTCGGCGGTCATGATATCCTCGGCGTTGCTGCGGAGATTATGCACGGGCGAGTGCGATCTGCTATGGCAATTGTCGGCGCAGCTCATATGTTTGCGACATGACCCTGACGATCCCGTTTGACAACAGCTACGCCCGTTTGCCCGATACGTTCTTTGCCCGGCAAGCGCCTGTACCCGTGCAGGCACCAAAGTTGATTGTGTTCAACGAAGATCTGGCGCGGCTGCTGCAAATTTCGCCCGGCGAAGCACAGGAGATGGCCGAAGCCTTTGCCGGGAACACGCTGCCAGAAGGGGCGGAGCCGCTGGCGCAGCTCTACTCAGGGCATCAATTTGGCACCTATAACCCGCAATTGGGCGATGGGCGCGCCGTGTTGCTGGGTGAGACCATCGGGGCCGATAGCGTGCGACGGGATATCCAACTCAAGGGCTCGGGGCCCACTCCGTTTTCGCGACGGGGGGACGGGCGCGCCTGGCTGGGGCCGGTTCTGCGTGAATATGTGGTGTCCGAGGCGATGCATGCGTTGGGCGTGCCAACCACCCGGGCACTGGCGGCCGTGGAAACAGGAGAGCCTGTTTATCGCGAAGCGGCAATGCCGGGTGCGGTGTTGACCCGCGTGGCGCGCAGCCATCTGCGGGTGGGCACGTTTCAGGTGTTTGCGGCGCGCGGGCAGTTCGACAATCTGCGGCGACTGACCGACTACGCCATCGAACGCCACTACCCACAGGCGGACGGGCCAATGGGCCTGCTGCGCGGGGTGCGCGATGCGCAGGCGCGGCTGATTGCGCAGTGGATGAGCGTTGGGTTCATTCACGGGGTGATGAATACCGACAACTCCTCGATTGCGGGTGAGACCATCGATTATGGCCCCTGCGCATTTATGGACAGCTATCACCCGAATACCGTCTACAGTTCGATCGACCGCATGGGACGCTATGCCTATTCCAACCAACCCGATATTGCCGTGTGGAACTTGGCGCAGTTGGCGACCGCTCTGATCCAGCAGATGGAGGACAAAGAGACCGCCGTGGAAGAGGCGACCGAGATTGTGCATGCGATGCCCGATCTGTTGCAGGAGCAATGGTTGATGCGGTTCCGCGCAAAGATCGGTCTGGCGCGCGCGGAAGAGGGGGATCAGGACCTGATCTCAGACCTGTTGAAACGTATGGCTGAAAACCAGGCGGATTTCACCAATACGTTCCGTACTTTGACGGGCAATGCTGCACGGGACCAGTTCACCGATCCGAGCGCCTTTGACAGCTGGGCTGAAGCGTGGACCGCGCGCCTAGCTAGGGAAGACGACCCACAGGCGGTTATGACCGCCGCGAACCCCGCCTTCATCCCGCGTAATCACCGCGTCGAGCAGATGATCGAGGCCGCTGTACAGGGCGATTACGCCCTGTTCCATCGACTGAACACAGTTCTGGCGCAACCCTATGAGGATCAGCCCGAGGCGGCAGACCTGACGTGGCCCCCAACGTCCAATGAGGTTGTGCAGGCGACGTTTTGTGGGACATGAACGGCGCGGGCTTGTCTCACGCCAGACTATTCCGGTACATAAAATGACCGTTGGCTCAACCGTTTAGACTGCGATCATGACTTCAGCCCAGACCCTGCGTCTTGCCAGTTACAATATCCAGAAATGCGTCGGGCTGGATTTCCGGCGTCAGCCGCAACGGATCATGCAGGTCTTGGACGGGATGCAGGCGGATATCGTTGTGCTGCAGGAGGCCGACAAGCGCCTGCCACCGCGTCCGGCCGCGTTGCCGCATTTCATGCTGGATGAGGCGGGTTGGCAGATCGTTGACCTGGGCGGGGCGGGCAGCCTGGGTTGGCATGGCAACGCAGTGATCTGGCGGGGCGATCAGATTTCGGTTCGCACAACGGGTCATCATGAATTGCCGGGGTTCGAGCCGCGCGGTGCTGTTCGGGTCGAGTTCGACACGCAGATCGGGCCGCTACGGGTGATGGGCGTGCATTTGGGGTTGCTGCCAGCGTCCCGGCGTCAGCAGATTACGCATATCCGACGGTGTGATGACGGGCTGGATCAAATGCCTACCGTCTGGGCCGGGGATTTCAACGAATGGTCGCGCCAACCCGTGTTGGACAATCTGGTACCCGAGATGCGGTTTTTACCGCCGGTCGCAAGCTTCCCAGCGGCACAACCGCTGGGCGCGCTGGATCGGATCGCCTTGGGGCAGGGGATCACGGCACTGGATCACGGGGCGCATCAGGACCGTCCAGCCCATATCGCCTCGGATCATTTGCCTATCTGGGCAGATTTGCAGCGCGCGGGATGATCTCGGCTTAAGGCGTCGAATCCCTGTAGCGCTGGGCGTTCAGACCGGTTATGACAGCAACCCAAGAAGCGGCTGAGGGGCATCATGTCGGATACGATTATCTCGCGTTGCGAGGCCAAGGGCCTACGCATGACGGGCCAGCGACGCATCATCGCGCAGGTGCTGGAACAAAGCGCCGATCATCCTGATGTGGAAGAGTTGTATGCCCGTGCCTCGGCACTGGATTCCGGTATTTCGATCGCCACGGTATACCGCACCGTCAAGCTGTTTGAAGAAGCGGGGATTCTCGAACGGCTTGAGTTCGGTGACGGGCGCGCCCGCTATGAAGATGCAGAACGTGATCACCATGATCATCTGATCGACATGCAATCGGGCGAGGTGATTGAATTTGTCGATCCCGAGATCGAGATACTGCAGGAAAAAATCGCTGCCAAGCTGGGTTACAAGCTGAAAGGCCATCGGCTTGAGCTGTACGGTGTGCCGTTGGACAAAGACTGACACATCACGAAACGCGATTGGTCGGCGCACGGGAATTCATTGAACATTGCCGCAATTGTGGTTGCGACGTTGCGGGCGTTTGGGTTTTGGTGACCAATGGGCCAGCAAGGTAGCGGTCCGTTCCAGTGGAAACGCGCATGAACAACATAAACGGCATCTTGCTGCTTGTCGGGTCGATGGCAGCTTTTGCGATCGAAGACATGTTTATCAAACACTTGTCAGTCACCGTGCCGACGGGGCAGATTCTGGTTGCGCTGGGCGTTGTCTGTGGTTTTAGCTTTGCCATTTTGACGGTCGTAACGCGCAAGCGGATCTTTGACCCGGCGGCGTGGACGTTATTGCCGTTGGCGCGGGCCGCATGTGAAGGGCTGGGCGCGGTGTTGTTCGTGACGGCGCTGTCCCTGATCGATCTGTCCACCGTTGCAGCGGTGTTTCAGGCGCTGCCCCTGGCGGTGACGATGGGGGCTGCGCTGTTTCTGGGCGAACAGGTGGGTTGGCGGCGCTGGAGCGCCATTGGCGTCGGTTTTGTCGGCGTTCTAATGATCATCCGCCCGGGGCTGGAGGGGTTCCAGCCCGAAACCCTGCTGGTTGTTGCAACTGTCTTTCTGATTGCCGCGCGTGATCTGATCACCCGCAGGCTGGACGTTCGTGTCGCCTCGACCGTGGTTGCGATGCAGGCCTATTTCGCTGCCATCATTGCCGGTGCCGTGTTGATGCTGACCACAGGGCAAACCTATGCTCCGGTGCAATCGGCTCAGGTTTTGCCGTACGTGGCCGCCTTTGTGTTCAGCATGTTGGGGTATTACGGCATCGTGGCAGCGATGCGTGTGGGTGAGGCGTCGGCCATGATGCCTTTCCGCTATACCCGTCTTGTGTTCTCGATGATCGCAGGCAGTTTGATGTTCAGCGAGCGCCCGGATGCACTGACACTGGCAGGGGCTACGTTGATCATCGGCTCGGGCCTTTACACCTTTGTCCGCGAACGCAGATTGGCGCGCCAGATGGTTCCGGCCTGATTGCTGTTGGCGCAAACAGTGAATTGTTAGCCCTAAAGGCCAGAAAATATGAGTGTTAGCGGTAACGTGCCCGGTTTACTTTTTGCTGGTTGCTGCTATGAGGCGTGCAACTGATTTCAGCCACAGGGACGGGCCTCATGAGCACCATCATCGACATCCATGCACGTGAAATTCTGGACAGCCGGGGCAACCCGACGGTCGAAGTGGACGTGATTCTGGAAGACGGCACCATGGGCCGTGCGGCAGTCCCTTCGGGCGCATCGACTGGAGCTTATGAGGCGGTCGAAAAGCGTGACGGCGACAAGGCGCGCTACATGGGCAAGGGCGTGCTTGAGGCCGTTGCCGCCGTAAACGGCGAGATCGCCGAAGAACTGGTTGGGTTTGACGCGACCGAGCAGGTGGCCATCGACCAGGCGATGATCGAGTTGGACGGGACGGAAAACAAAGGCCGTCTGGGCGCAAACGCGATACTGGGTGTCTCGCTGGCGACCGCGAAGGCCGCAGCGGATTTCACCACACAGCCCCTGTACCGCTATGTCGGCGGCACCTCGGCGCGCGTGCTGCCGGTGCCGATGATGAACATCATCAATGGCGGCGAGCATGCCGATAACCCAATCGATATTCAGGAATTCATGATCATGCCGACCTCGGCCACGAATATCCGCGAGGCGGTGCGCATGGGCTCCGAGGTGTTCCACACACTGAAGAAAGAGCTGTCGTCGGCGGGTCTGGCCACGGGTGTGGGTGATGAGGGCGGTTTTGCCCCGAACATCGCGTCCACCCGCGAAGCCTTGGATTTCATCCTGAAATCCATTGAAAAGGCGGGGTATAAGCCGGGTGAGGAAATCCATCTGGCACTGGATTGCGCGGCAACTGAATACTTCAAAGACGGCAAATATGTTCTGGCGGGCGAGGGCACGACCCTGACATCCGAGGAAAATGCTGCCTATCTGGCGGCGTTGGTCGATGACTATCCGATCATTTCAATCGAAGACGGCATGTCTGAGGATGACTGGGATGGCTGGAAGGCGCTGACCGACGCGATTGGCGACAAGGTGCAACTGGTGGGAGACGACCTGTTCGTGACCAATCCGGCTCGTCTGGCCGAAGGGATCGAGCGCGGCTGTGCGAACTCGATGCTGGTCAAGGTGAACCAGATCGGGTCGCTGACCGAAACGCTGCGCGCCGTCGATATGGCCCACCGCGCGCGGTACACCAACGTGATGTCGCACCGCTCGGGCGAAACCGAGGACGCCACGATTGCCGATCTGGCAGTTGCAACGAATTGCGGTCAGATCAAAACCGGCTCGTTGGCGCGGTCTGACCGGTTGGCGAAGTATAACCAACTAATCCGCATCGAGGAATCGCTGGGCGAGGTCGCGGAATACGCGGGTGCATCGATCCTGAAACGGTAACCGAATTCGAGTTGCAAACAGTTAGGCCCGGTTGTCTTATGATGACCGGGCTTTTCTTTTTCAGAGGTTTAAATGAGCATTCTTATCCGGACCGCATGCGCTTGCGCACTTATTTGGTCGCCCCTGACTTTGGCCGCGCAACCGACGGCTCAGTCCGTCTGCCAAAAGATGCAAGACGAAGGGCGAAATGGGCCATTTTCGCTGGAGGATTGCAAATGCACCTATCACGTGGCCGATACAGTTCTGGATGATGACATCAAGGCGCTGGTGATCGAAGCCTGGGATACCGGAAACGGCACCTGGGACAGGATTGAACAATTGCCGAACCCGCGGCGGGTCGAACGGCAATTGCTCAAGATGGAGCGGTCGATGAAAAAGACCTGCGGCTTGTTGCGATAGGGGTTTTTCCCGTTACATCACCTTGCTCATCAGCATGTAGCGTTCTCGCGCTTTGAAACCGGTGCGCAGATACAGTTTTTGCGCAGCCTCATTGGTGCGGTCGACTTCAAGATGCAGCGCGGTCAGGCCGGCCTCGGCCAGGGCTTTGGGCAGTTCCAGCAGAACTTCGGTTGCGATGCCTCGGCCACGAACGGCAGGGCGGATATAGATCTCATCGATAAACGCATCCATGCCGCCAAATTCGACAGACCAACCGAAGGTGAGGATGACATAGCCCAACGGCGCGCGGCCCGGGCCGATCAGATATACGCATCCATGTGGAATGCCCTCAAGCAACGGGGTTAGCGCAGTGCGGCGTTTATGGTCGTCCTGCTCAATACCCTCTTCGCTATGGAAGGCCGAAACCAGAGACATCAGACGATCCAGATCCTCGGGGCGGGCCAGGCGGAGAGCGGCGGTCATAAGCGGGCCAGCCTTTCGGTCAGAAGGGTGAAAAAGCCATGCGCATCCACGTCGCCCATGAACATGGCGTTTGGTGCGCGGTCGGTTACGCCCCACCAGTCCGCAACAGTCATGCCCAAGGTCAGTTCTGATTGGGTTTCGATCTCAACATTGATGTGACGGCCCGAGAACAGCTCTGGTTGGATCAGATAAGCGGTCACGCAGGGGTCGTGCAGCGGCGCACCTTCTGACCCGTATTTTTCCTTGTCGAACCGTTCGAAGAAATCGGTCATTTCGGCAACCGCATGGCCAACCTGGCTGCCGAGCGCGCGGAACGCATCGTTGCGATGGGGTGTGACCAGTGCATCATGGGTGACATCCAGAGGCATCACAACAATATGAACGCCAGATTTAAACACAATATCAGCGGCTTCTGGATCGACATAAATGTTAAATTCGGCAGCTGGTGTTATGTTCCCAACTTCAAAATACGCGCCGCCCATCAGGACGATCTCTTGCACCCGGTCAGTGATATCGGGTGCTTTCTGGAACGCTGTGGCGATATTGGTCAGTGGCCCCAACGGGCAGAGCGTTACCGTGCCCGGTTCTTGCGTGCGTAGAGTGTCGATGATGAAATCCACCCCGTGGCCCTGGGTCAGAGGCATCTGCGGGTCAGGTAAAACAGGGCCGTCCAGCCCGGTTTTGCCGTGGACATGTTCTGCTGTGACCAGCGGGCGTTTCAGTGGGCGCTCACACCCGGCATAAACCGGAACATCCGTGCGCCCCGCCAGCTCACACACGATGCGGGCGTTCTTGGCGGTCAGTTCTAGCGGGACGTTTCCGGCAACGGCGGTGATGCCCAGAACCTCGATCTCCTCCGGGCTGGCCAGTGCCAGCAGGATGGCGACGGCGTCGTCCTGTCCGGGGTCCGTGTCGATGATGATCTTGCGGGGCATAGGTGTCTCCGGGGGCCGTCAAAGGTTGGACAGTGTCAAGTGTCGGGGCGCTTGTCCAGATGAATTAGGTTCTGCCACGGGCGGTGCTGGGGACCTCTGGCAGAACTTTGCCGTTGGCGCGATGCTCTTCGGTTTTCACCTCATCCCAAAGGGCGTCCATCTCGGCCAGATCGCTTTGCGCGGGGGTTTTGCCACGGGTCGCCAACCGTTCTTCGACCTGACCGAAACGTCGGGTGAATTTGGCATTGGTGCGACGCAGGGCAGTTTCAGCCTCAATGCCCAGATGGCGGCCCAGATTCACCATGACGAACAGCAAATCGCCAAACTCATCCTCAAGCGCGTCCGCATCCATGCTGTCGCGCGCCTCTTCCAGTTCGGCGGCCTCTTCGGTGATCTTGGCCAGCACATGGCTGGCATCGGGCCAGTCGAAACCCACGCGGGCGGCGCGCTTTTGCAGTTTCTGGGCACGCAGAAGGGCGGGCAGGTTGGCGGCGACACCGTCCAGCGCGCCTTTCTGTTCCTTGCCTGCGCGCTCTGCGGCTTTGATCGTCTCCCAATCCCTGGTCTGCTGGTCTGCGGACTTGTCGCGCGATTCGTCGCCAAACACATGCGGATGACGGGCGACCATCTTGTCGGACATGGTGCGAACCACGTCCTGAAAGCTAAAATGCCCAGCCTCTTCAGCCATTTGCGCGTGAAAGACAGATTGGAACAGCAGGTCGCCCAGCTCACCCTTCAGCTCATCATAGGCTTTGCGTTCGATGGCGTCGGCGACCTCATATGCCTCTTCGATCGTGTAGGGGGCGATGGTCGAAAAATCCTGTTCGATGTCCCAGGGGCAGCCGGTTTGCGGATCGCGCAGGCGGCGCATGATTTCCAGCAGACGCTCGATCCCCGCATCGCTGTTATGGATCAGAGGATTTTCAGCCATTGCGAACCCTTTCGTTCCGGTGTCAGATGCATCCATCCCGCAGTCCCGATCAGGAGTCCACCCCAGATGCCCGTCGTCAACCGCATTGCCGATTTCGCCGCCGATATGGCCACGTGGCGCCAGCATTTGCACACGATCCCTGAACTGGAGTTCGAATGCTACGAGACAGCCGCTTTTGTTGCCGAGCGCCTGCGCGAGTTTGGCGTCGATGAGCTGCATGAAGGGATCGCCAAGACCGGGATGGTGGCGATCATCAACGGGCAGGGGGACGGGCCAACCATCGGCTTGCGCGCGGATATGGACGCTCTGCCAATCCCCGAGGAAACGGGGGTTGAATACGCCTCGAAAAACCCCGGCAAGATGCATGCCTGCGGCCATGACGGGCACACGACAATGCTACTGGGGGCCGCGCGCTATCTGGCCGAAACACGGAATTTCGCAGGCCGTGTAGCGCTGATCTTTCAACCGGCCGAGGAAGAGGGCGGCGGCGCCGATGTGATGGTGCAGGAGGGCATCATGGATCGGTTCGATATTTCTCAGGTCTACGGCATCCACAACGATCCGGGAAACCCAGAAGGCGCATTTTACACCACGGCCGGGCCAATCATGGCCGCGGTCGATACGTTTGAGATTCATGTACAGGGCGTTGGTGGCCACGGGGCCTTGCCGCATCAGACCAAGGACCCGGTGATGGCGGCCTGTGGGATCGCACAGGCGATCCAGACCATCGTCAGCCGAAACCACTACGCGGTCGAGGATCTGGTGGTCTCGGTCACACAGATCCATGCCGGAACCGTAAACAACGTAATCCCGGATACCGCCTATCTGAACGGTACAGTCCGCACATTTGACGCGTCGGTGCAGAAGATGGTGATGGAGCGAATGGAGCAGATCGTGGCGGGGCAGGCGGCCTCTTATGGGGTTGAGGCGACGTTAGACTATCAGATTGGCTATCCGGCGACGATCAATGATGCCGAAAAGGCCGCTTTCGCTGCGGATGTCGCACGAGACGTGTCGGGAAGCGACCGTGTCGTCGACACAATGGGCCGCGATATGGGGGCCGAGGATTTTTCGTATATGTTGCAGGCGCGCCCTGGCGCCTATCTGTTTTTAGGGCAGGGCGAGGGCGCCGGGCTTCATCATCCAAAATACAACTTCAACGACGAGATCGCGCCCGTCGGGGCCTCGTTCTTTGCGCGGCTCGTGGAAAAGGCGCAGCCCTTGGGCTGACGGGGATTAGGAATGGCACTGGAAGACGCAAAAAATCAGGTGGACGAGGCGTTCACCAACCCGGATCTCAAAGGTCTGTCGTATGAGAACACATTTGGCGGTGCGACTTCGTTCCTGAGGCGGCTTTACACCAAGAATTTGAAAGGCGTGGATATTGCGGTGACCGGCGTGCCCTTTGATCAGGCCGTCACCAACCGTCCTGGCACCCGGCTTGGTCCGCGCGCAATCCGCGAGGCCAGCGCGCTGCAATCGCCCGATGCGCCATATGGCTGGCCGTTCGATGCGCTCAGCGAACTGGCCATCGTCGACTATGGCGACATGGCTTATGACTATGCCAATATTCCCGCTTTTCCGGACACGCTGACCGATCATATCCGCACCATTCTGGCCGCAGATGTGGCTTCGGTCACGCTGGGCGGGGATCACTATATTAGCTTTCCGATCCTGAAAGCTTATGCCGAGAAATACGGCCCGATGTCCTTGCTGCAGTTCGATGCGCATACGGACACCTGGGCCGATGACGATATGTCCCGCGTCGATCACGGCACCATGTTTTACAAGGCGGTGAAATCGGGGATCGTGGATCCCAAACGCTCGGTTCAGGTTGGCATTCGAACGCATAACGAAGACACTCTGGGCGTCAACATCATCGACGCGCGCGAGGTTTACGAATCCGGACCCGCTGCCGTGGCGCAGAAGGTAAAGGGTATCCTTGGCGATAGCCCCGTCTATCTGAGTTTCGATATCGATGGTCTGGACCCGGCTTTTGCCCCGGGCACTGGAACGCCGGTCTGGGGCGGGCTGACCTCGATCCAGACACAGATCATCTTGCGCGATATCGCCGGGATCAACATCAAGGGCGGGGATGTGGTCGAGGTCTCTCCGCCCTATGACACGTCGGGGGCAACGGCGATTGCGGGCGCTCATGTGGCGACGCAGATTATTTGCCTTCTGGGGTGGAACAGGCTCATGGCTGACAAAAAGTAAACGCGCATCGGCGCGCGTTAACCTATGATTAGCCATACCTCCGGTATGTGCTTATGCAAGTGAAGTGACGGGATGGGACCCAAACGCGTATGACTGAATATAATCAACCCATTAGCGGCAACGATCTGGCGCGGTTCTCGGGGCCGAACACGTTCATGCGGCTGCCTCAGGCATCCACGCTGGCGGGGCTGGATGTGGCGCTGCTTGGCATTCCGATGGATATCGGCACCTCGTGGCGGTCGGGCACGCGGTTCGGGCCCAAGCAAATCCGCAGCGAAAGCGCAATGATCCGGCCCTATAACATGGCCACATCGGCAGCCCCGTTTGATGCGTTGCAAATTGCGGATATCGGGGATCTGGCGATCAACACCTTCTCGCTGTCTGAAAGCCTGAAGATTATCAAGGACAGCTATGACGGCATACTGTCACAAGGCGTGATCCCTGTGGCCATGGGCGGCGATCATTCAATCACCCTGCCGATCCTGCGCGCGATTGCAGCCAAACACGGGCCAGTGGCGTTGGTCCACGTGGATGCCCATGCGGATGTAAATGATGAGATGTTTGGCGAGCGCGAGACTCACGGCACCGTCTTCCGCCGCGCCTACGAAGAGGGGCTGATCGTTCCCGACAAGACCTTTCAGATCGGAATTCGCGGATCAGGCTACGCGGCCACCGATTTCACCGAAGCCAAGGGCTGGGGGTTCCGGCAGTTTCCGGCTTGGGAGCTGTGGCAGCAGAACCTGACCCAGATCGGATCGCAAATCCGCAAAACGGTCGAGGATCATCCAGTCTATATCACCTATGATATCGACAGCCTGGACCCGGCCTATGCCCCCGGAACCGGCACGCCCGAGATCGGGGGGCTGACCACACCACAGGCGCTACAGCTGATTCATGCGTTGCAGGGCATCAATGTGGTGGGATGTGATCTGGTCGAGGTTTCGCCCCCCTATGATCCATCGGGCAATACGGCGCTGACAGCGGCAAATCTGTTGTTTGAGTTACTCTGCATTCTTCCGGGCGTGACGTCACGGTAGAGCGGCCCGGAACGCCTTGTTCCGCAGCGTGATCAAGCTAAGCTGAAGTAAAGACGTTTCAGGAAACATCATGAAAATTGCCTTGGGTCTAATCCTAGTTCTGATCGTAGCTTTGGCCGTCTATATCCGACTGGCCCCGTCAGACCCGGCGCGCTGGCATGTGCCGCCGCGCGCCGATGTGGATCGGGACCTCAAAGGAGGCGTTCTACGTGTCGTCGAAACCGGCCCGGACGGCTTGGCGCGTCTGGACACGATCATTCGCACTACGCCACGCACCCGGGTTCTGGCCGGATCGGTTGATGAGGGGATGATCACCTATGTTACACGCACCAAAGTGTTCGGCTTTCCTGACTACACGACGGTGCAGCAGGACGGGGATACGCTGTGTATCTATGCGCGGTTAAGATTTGGCCGGAGGGATTTCGGCGTCAATCGTGACCGGGTCGAGGGGTGGCTGGCTTTGCTGCAGTCCTGACGACAAACACCCTTCCTGGACTTCGCGCCACATGGGGACGTTTAGCGACATCTGGCATTGGGCCATGAACATGCGACCATCGACCTGTAGGCAAATCATTTCGCCCAGTTCCACGCGTGAACCCGCTTTGTCGGTGCAGTAGCAATCCCTCACCTTGCCATCAGGTCCGACATAATCGGCCATTGCGGGCGCAGCGAGCAGCGCTAAAACGAAAACCAACCCCTTCATGCAGGGTAGCTTAGCACACGGCAGGCCCTTGACCAAAGCCCCCGGATGATAGACACCGCCCGGATGATCCCCGAAGAACGCCTTGAGCAGATAACCCAGCGATTCCAATACCTCGAAGCGGCCATGGCCGATGGTGCCTCGGGCGGGGATATTGCAGCCTTGGCGAAGGAGTATTCTGACCTCAAGCCGGTGGTCGATCAGATCATGGGATGGCGACAGCTGGTGGCGGATTTGGCCGAGGCCGAGGTGATGCTGGCCGACCCGGATATGAAAGAGCTGGCCGAAGAAGAAATTCCCGAGCTGAAGGCACGCATCCCCGAGGCTGAACATGCGCTGCAACTGGCCTTGTTGCCCAAGGACGCGGCAGATGCGCGCCCTGCGATGCTGGAAATCCGCCCGGGTACGGGCGGGGATGAGGCCGCGCTGTTCGCCGGAGACCTTCTGCGGATGTACCAACGCTATGCCGAGGCACGGGGGTGGCGGTTTGAGATCATCGAGGAACAGGCCTCGGACCTTGGCGGGATCAAAGAGGTGGTGGCCCATATCAAGGGCGACAACGTCTTTGCGCGGATGAAATACGAATCCGGCGTGCACCGCGTTCAGCGCGTGCCCGAAACCGAAAGTGGCGGGCGTATCCATACCTCGGCCGCCACGGTTGCTGTTTTGCCCGAGGCTGAGGATGTGGACATCCAGATCGACGCCAATGATATCCGCATCGACACGATGCGATCTTCGGGCGCAGGCGGGCAGCACGTCAACACGACCGACTCGGCGGTGCGGATCACCCACTTGCCGACAGGTTTGGTTGTGACCAGCTCAGAGAAATCCCAGCACCGTAACCGAGAAATCGCGATGCAGGTGCTGAAGACACGCCTGTACGATCTGGAACGCCAGCGCATCGACAGCGAACGCTCGGCCGATCGGGCCAGTCAGGTGGGGTCGGGGGACAGGTCTGAGCGGATCAGAACCTATAACTTCCCGCAGGGGCGCATGACCGACCACCGCATCAATCTGACGCTTTATAAGCTGGATCAGGTGATGCAGGGTGATCTGGACGAAGTGATCGACGCGCTAACGGCTGATGACCAAGCCCGGCTGCTGGCCGAGATGGCGCAATGACCGGCGCGCAAACGGCAGCGCAGGCCATGGTGGCCGCAACAGCGCGCCTGCGCGCGGCGGGTGTGGACGATCCGGCCCGCGATGCCCGTGTTTTGCTGGCGCACGCCGCCCGAATCGAAGCCAGCCGCGTGACGCTGATTGCGCCCGAAGAGTTAGCGCCCGATATCGCCGAGCGCTATGATCAGTTGATCTCACTCCGCGCGATCCGTGTGCCGGTTTCCCATTTGCTGGGCGAACGTGAATTCTATGGTCGTCGGTTCCGTGTCAGCCGCGATGTGCTGGACCCGCGCCCTGAGACCGAAGCGCTGATCGAAGCCGCGCTGAGCGAGCCTTTTGATCATGTTCTGGATCTTGGAGTTGGTTCCGGTTGCATTCTGATCACGCTATTGGCCGAACGCGCCAGCGCCTCGGGCGTTGGGGTCGATCTAAGTGAGTCCGCCTGCCTGCAAACCAGCGCCAACGCCGTACAGCACAAGGTGCAGGATCGGGTGGACGTGCTCCGGTCCAACTGGTTTTCAGCCATTGAGGGTAAGTTTGATCTGATCGTGTCCAACCCCCCCTATATATCGCTCTCCGAAATGACCGGGCTGTCGCCCGAAGTGCGCGAGCATGAACCCCGGATGGCACTGACCGATGAAGGCGACGGGCTAAACGCCTATCGCCACATCGCCGCGGATGCGCCTGACTTTTTGCTGCCCGGCGGGCGCATTCTGGTTGAGATTGGTCCGACACAGGCCCAACAGGTTTCAGCGTTGTTTGATGCGTCTGGCCTGTCTGACATCCGCATTATCCCCGATCTGGACGGCCGTGACCGCGTGGTCGGAGCCCGTTTGCCAGGATGAAAACCTGAAACTGAGGCCGAAAAACGCCGGTTTATGTAAAAAACCTGCGAAATTTCTGAGAATCCTCTTGTCTGCCGGTGCTGGACATGCTTACTCAGGATTAGTCGGCGAGGTTGACGCTGTTGCAGCGCACCCCTGACGCCAAGCCCAAAAAGTCGAGATCCCGTCGCGGCAAACGCCTAAGAGCAGTGCAAAAACGGGGTTGATCGACAGCGTATTTATAAGGCTGACGAAAAGTAAGATGAGATCTTCCAAATCCCGTTCGCGGGCCAAGAATAACCGCAATCGTCCTTCCGGCGGTAACGTCGTTAACCGTGTTTTTGACAGCTCGGGCCCCGAAGGCAAAGTGCGCGGCACCCCGCAGCAGATCATTGACAAATACAACCAGTTGGCGCGCGATGCGCAGCTGTCCAACGACCGGGTTGCCGCCGAGAACTTTCAGCAGCACGCAGAGCACTATCTGCGCATGTTGAGCGAGGCGCAGCGCGAAATTGAGGCCCGCCGCGAAGAGCAGGACCGCCAAAACCGCGAACGTCAGGCCGAGCGTGATCGTGAACGCGCCGAACGTCAGGAACGCGAAGCCGCCCGTCAGGCTGACCCGGCAGAGACCCCTCAGCCCGATGTCATGGGGTTTGACGCCCCCGCGGCGACCCCAGAATCGGGTCTGGTAGAAACGCCCGAGAATCAAGGCAGCGAGGCCGAAGCCCCTGAGCCGAAAGAGCGCAAGGAAAAAGCCCCGCGTCGCCCGCGCCAACGCAAGCCAAAGCCCGCCGCTGAAACCAATGATGAGCCCGCCGCAAATGGCGGCGACACGCCCGAAGCGGCGGAGTGAGAGAGCGACAAATGTACAAAAAGCCCTGCCGTAAAACGCAGGGCTTCTTCATATTCACGCGCTCAGACAGACTGTATGCTACGCTTACTGATATCGCGACGGAATGTCAGTTTCGAGCCCCAATCGACCGCTATTGGTACTCACGTTTCACTGGACGTTGAGATAAGTAAGGCAGTCAAAATCATGGCTTCCCTCCGCTGCAAACTTGAAAAGAATGTCCTTTTCAGTTTGAGTTGTCGAAGTCGACACGCGGTGTTTCACCAATTCGCTTGGACGTTCATAGCTACCGCCACACACAAAAGGTCTGAAACACAGTTGATATTGGTAGAAGTAGGCTTCCGAGAGTCTAACGTCTGAAACGTCCAGTTCCAACATCCCAAATTGGGCACCGGCCTCAATTAATCTGTCTATTACCGGGAAAAAACTCTTTCGATTCTCTGTGCACTGCCCCGAATTAATCGGAAACGCATCAATCTCGCCCCAGAAGTCGTTCGCCAACGAAAGAAGAGTACTAAGCAAACCGTCGGACACACTAGGTTTGGCTCCCTTATTCAGGAGCGTTTCAATTGCCTCTAAATCGACCGAAACACCAAGAGGTGCATTTGAGTCTTCATGAAACACGTACAGAAATTCATGAAACAGGTCGTCACCAGTTGCAGTTCGATGATCCAATACATCCGGGTTTTCTTCAATAATGGAAGCGAGCAAGTCGTAGTCACGTTTCTCGGCTGCTGAAATTGCGTCTCGAAATGCTTCTTCTTGAACCGTCATATTAACTTCTTGAGCCATACTTGCCGGAACAAGAATCGATCCTAGAAGCCAGATACTTAAGTATGTTCTGAAACCTATTCTCATTTTTTGACTTGCAACCTTGCATTGAGTTGCTCCAACGGTATCAACAACTGCTGCACTGTCCAATGACTGAGAAGTCCGCATGGCGAACCTTCGGTTTCTTCCGGCAAGGCTGAACCCGGCACGATTGAAATATCGTTTTCCAAACTCATGCGACATTCCAAAAAAGGTCTCGGATTGTCAGCCTTTGCGGATTTCTCTGGCCAAGGCACAGAACGCCTCCAGTGGCACCTGCTCTGCGCGTTCTGTAGGTTTGATCCCGGCGGCGATCAGGCGGTCTTCGATATCCGGGGCCACACCTTTCAGAGAAGCGCGCAGCATTTTGCGGCGTTGGTTGAACGCGGCTGCGACCACGCGGGATAGGGTTGCGGCGTCTGCCGGGTAGCGTGGTTCGGGCAGGGCGGTCAGGTGGACCACGGCGCTGGAAACCTTGGGTGGGGGCGTGAATGCGCCGGGGGGCAAGGACATGGCGATGCGTGCCTCGGCCCGCCATTGGGCCAGGATGGCCAGGCGGCCATAGGCCTTGCTGCCGGGTTGGGCGACGATGCGATCGGCCACCTCGCGCTGAAACATCAGGGTCAGGCTTTGCCAGAAGGGTGGCCATTTAGGCGGGGTCAGCCAGCGCACCAGCAGTTCGGTACCGACGTTATAGGGCAGGTTGGCGGCGATGCGGATCGGTGGCGTCAGGTGTTCGAGCGGGTCGATTTCCAGCGCGTCGCCGTTGATCACCTCAAGCTGGCCGGGATAGGCGGCGGCGATGTCGTTCAGGGCGGCAATGCAGCGGGTGTCTTTTTCCACCGCGACCACCTTGCGCGCCCCCTCGGAGAGCAATCCCCGCGTCAGGCCGCCGGGGCCTGGGCCGATTTCCAGCACATCGCATTGGGTCAGATCCCCGGCCTGGCGCGCGATCTTGGCGGTCAGGTTGAGGTCGAGCAAGAAGTTTTGGCCCAGTGATTTTCGGGCTGAAAGCTGATGGCTGGCGATGACTTCGCGCAACGGGGGAAGGGTGTCGATAGCGCTCATGATCCGGTTACCGTGGCGCGGATTGATGGGAAAGCACCAGAGGTTTTTTGCCTCCGGCGGGGATATTTTCAGCCAGGTGAAGGATCAAGACGTTTGCGCCATCTGTTGGGCGAGTTTCAGGGCCTCGATCAGGCTGGTGGGATTGGCGATGCCTTGCCCGGCGATATCCAGCGCGGTGCCGTGATCGGGTGAAGTGCGGATGAAGGGCAAGCCCAGCGTGACATTCACCCCCCGGTCGAAATCCAGCGTTTTGATCGGGATCAGTGCCTGATCGTGATACATGGCGATGGCGGCGTCATAACGGGCGCGGGCGGCGGCGTGGAACAGCGTATCCGCCGGGTGCGGGCCGGTGACGGTGTAGTCTGGGCTGTCAAATCCGTCCAGCAGCGGGGCGATCCAGTCCAGTTCTTCTGTGCCCATTTTGCCGCCTTCACCCGCATGCGGATTCAGCCCCGCGACGGCGATCCGGGGATGTGCGATACCGAATTGCTGCTGCAAGCCTTGCGCCGTCAGCGCGATGGTTTGGGTCAGCAGGTCTGGTGTCAGTTCCTGTGGTACGCGCGAGAGTGGGATGTGGATCGTGGCGGGCACGACGCGCAGCTGCGCGCTGGCCAGCATCATCACCACATGTTGGCGACCGGCCAGAGCGGCGAGGAACTCGGTATGGCCGGGATAGGCGAAATCCGCCCCGTCGATGAGCGCTTTCTTGTGAATGGGTGCGGTGCAAAGCGCCGAGGCTGCGCCAGACTGAACCAGCGCGACACCGCGTTCGATAGCGTCGATAACTGAGGGTGCATTGGTCGGTTCCGGCTGGCCCGGAATGTTGGGAGCCGGAAAATCCAGGTGGAGAACGGGCAGGGATTGGGCACTTGCTGCCTGCGCCTGGGTCGGGTCAGTGATGCGGGTGATCGGAGTGCCCTTGGGCAGGTGGGTGGCATCGCCAATCAGGAAGAACGGGCAATCATCGCGTAGCTCTGCCCAGGCTTTGGCGGCGATTTCCGGGCCTATGCCTGACGGGTCGCCGCAGCTGAGCGCGATGGGTGCCATCATTGCTCAACGATGGTGGCTTCGGCGCGCAGCTGTTCCAGAAGGCTTTCTGAGAAGGCTTGCAGGCGCTGCTGTGTCAGGGCGTTGGCCACATCGGCGCGTGAGGTATCTTCGCCGAGATTGCGCGTGCGGTTGCATAGCATCAGAAACACCAGTGTTTGCCCATTGTTGCGGGTCAACGTGGTTGACACTTCGTTCCGATCCAGCTTGGCCAGCTCTACCGCGATATCGCGAGGGATCTCGGAGGGGACGGCTTCGATTCGTTCCAGCACATCAGCGGGTTGCCCCTTGGCGGTGCCATACAGATCATCGCAGGTGTCAATCTCTTCGCTCAGGCGGGCCGCCCGCGCGAGCGTGTCTGCGCTGCGGCCGCCGGGCAGATAGTAGATTGCATAGTCGATCTTGGAATAGCTCGGCGCGCCAGCTGCCACTTCGCGCACTCCGCGCATCTGGAACAGCGCAATGGCGTTGGGCAAGGTCAGCGGGTCTGTGATCTCACCGTTTTTGAGACCCAGAAGGACGGGTTGCAATGCGGGCGGTAGGTTGCTGATGTTCAGCCATTCCAGACGACCGCCATCGTTGCGGGTTGCCGCGGCGGAGTATTGCGTGGCTGCAGATGAGAAGGCGTCATACCCTTCGAGGCGCGAGATTTCTTCTGCCAGCCGTTCCGCCTGTGCCACGGTTTGCTGGTTCACCGGAATAATGATCTCGGACAGTAGAACCTGTAGCCCGCCGCCGCCAGATTGACCCAACGCCCGGTTGATCTCGTCCTCGCTGGGGCGGGCCTGCGACAGGAAACGGGCACTGATATAGTCGCGCCACGACAATTGATCCGCAACAAAATCCCGAACGGTTTCGGGCTCGATACCAGCCTCG
Source organism: Ruegeria sp. YTSA168 (assembly GCF_059610045.1). NCBI lineage: Bacteria > Pseudomonadati > Pseudomonadota > Alphaproteobacteria > Rhodobacterales > Roseobacteraceae > Ruegeria > Ruegeria sp. YTSA168. The sequence goes on along the minus strand of NZ_JBXWMW010000003.1, from coordinate 214,785 downwards.
CCAAGCAGTTGCAGGAACTGTTCGGTACTGAACTGGCCCCGGGCGGCGAGTTGATCAATGCCAACCTGAACATCTTCGGGCGCGGCCCTTACCCCGGCCTCGCGCATGGCCTGTTGGCGCAGGCGATCATCGATCAGGGCTTGACGGACTTCTGCCTCGGTTCCACCCGGCACGCCAAGAGCGTTCAGGAACTCCAGCCGTTGTTCAAGCTCGAACCAGGTGATGATATCCTGATTGACACGGATTGCGGGGGAAAACAGGCTTTGCGCACTGGCCTGCGGGGCCGAGACCGCCAGAACAGCGGCAGCCAACGCCGATGAGATCGAACGGGCGCATCCGCCCCGGAGAAACCTGAAGAAACCTGAAATCAACTGCATTTTCTCTTGTACGTCTTTCCGCCGCCTTCAACGGCATATCCTGTCAGCGTAACGGTAAACCCGAATTCGGTCGAAGGCTCAATAGTCGTTGTTGAGGTAAAGCGCCTGTTTACGGACATGTTAAACTGAACGCATTCGTTCTGATAAGTCACACCCAGCCCCAGGCGGATGGGTTCGGAATTGGCAAGATCGTAGCGGGCCGACGCACGCGTCAGCCAGTTCTGATCGATTTGGTGCCGCCCGCGCAACCAGATCTCGGACACTTCTTCATCCGGATTTTCAGCCGGATCAGGCTCTTGCCAGACATAGCTGCCGGAGATTGCGCTGTTCTCGCCTGTCCAGGCGCCGCGAAGCTCGGCGCGGGTAAAGCTGAAATCGCTTTCGATCAAGCCGCGTCCCGCCAGCGACCAGCCATTGGCAGTTTTGATCTGGCCGGCCACCAACAGATCGGATGTGGTGCCTTGCAGGCCCGAGGTCAGGTTGAAATTCGGATCGGCATCGGCGCGGAAGACCTGACCGATTGTGGCCAAGGCTTGCCAGCCGTTCGATTTGTAGCGCGCCCAGTTGACGCCAACCACCGCTGTTGCCCCGTCTTCGCGCTGATCTTCGGCAGGAAAGCGCGACAAGGACAACAGATTGCCCTGATCGAATTCCTGAAAGGTGCTTTCATCGTTCGGAACATCTGTGTCCGAGACATCGGTCCAGCCGAATTGCACGATCGGCTCCAGAAACTGGGTCGCACCGGTTTGTTCGCGCCGTGTCATGGGATAGCGCAGCGTCAGTGCCGCGCGGGGTGTAGTGCGGGTGACATTGCTGGGAAATGCGTCGTCATTGCGGATGTTAAACGTATCAATTGCAGCGCCGATCCGGGCATCCGCGCGCAGCCCCGACGCAAAGGTCCAGCTGCGCAGCCATTCCGCATCAAACGTGGCGCGTGCGATATCGCGCCCGACAACATCTTCGTCACTGGTGCGTTCATGGGCATGGGCCACAAAGCCAAGCCGCATTTCGCCCCCAACCGCGTTTGGGAAGAGCCGTTTCTCGTAGTTCAGGTCAAACACACGCGAGGGGATTTCATCCTGATTTTCACTGTCGCGCAGTGTTTTGTAGTGGATCAGGCTGGTCTTGAAGGCGGTATCGCGCTTGATCCGGGTCAGGGCGATCTCACTGCGCAACCGGTCGAAATCGGGCAGGCCGTAATCTGCCAGATAGGCATCGTCTGACGTGGTCTTGAGGTCGAAAGTCAGTCGGAAGTCATTCCTCAGATTGAAGAAGCCGTTGGCAAACAGATAGCCACGATCCTGATCGCGCTGCACGTCATCGCGGGTATAGGCACCTTCGAACTGGATGCGCCCGTTCACGAAGGCTTGCCGATAGCGATAGCCCAGCGTTCGGGTGCTGGCCGAGACAAAGGGTGTCAGCGTCAGGTCCTTATGGTCGCCCAGCTTGATGAAATAGGGCACTTGCAGACCCAGACCTAGCTGCGAGGTTCTGCGGAAGGACGGTGCCAGAAACCCGGTCGCGCGTTCGAGCGTCGGGTCAGGCAGGCGCAGATAGGGAAAGTAGAAGACCGGATAGTCCAGCACGCGCAGTTGCGCGCCTTCAAAGTAAAGCTGCCGCTCCAGCTGATCATGGGTCACTTTGCGCGCCCTGATTTGCCAAAGCGGAGGTTTGCCATTTGCACAAACATGGCAGGAGGTGGCCGCGACCTTGCTGAACTGCGTGTAGCGGCCAGAGGCGCGCCGCGCCTGAACCGAGGCGACCTGAACCTGCTGATCGAAAACCATGCGCGCACCGATCAGCAACCCGTTTTGCAGGCCATCATCCAGCTCGGCTGAGTCTGCCAGCAAGGTTGTCCGCCCGCCCTGATCGATCCGGATGGGGCCCTCAAGTGACAGTTTTCCGGTTTCGCGGTCAAAGGTGATACGCTGCGCGCTGACCTTGGCATCGCCCTGAAACGCCTCGACATTGCCTTCGGCGACCAGCACGCGTTCGGGCGTGATGAATATCTTATCCGCCACCAGCAGGGCGGGCTCATCCTGTTGTGTGACCTCATTGGTCGCGGGTGCTGGTGCCGTTTGAGCCAGCAGCGCTGCAGGAGCCGTGACAGCCAGAGCGCTTGCCATCAGCGCAGACAGAATGCGCGGCATCAGCCGTCCTCCGCGTGTAGTAACAGGCCGAGCGATAGGAAGATGGCAGCAACGGGCGGTGCCCAGGCGGCGACGTAGATGGGCAATTGTCCGTTTTCCCCAAGTATTTGCGCAAAATTGCGCACGAAATAGATGGCAAAGCCCAGCAATACCGCGGTCAGGACTGCAATGCCGGTGCCGCCGAACCGCACATGGCGCATGGTAAAGGCCGCGCCGATCAGAACCATGGAAACCAGAAAGAATGGCCGCGCCAGTTGGACTTGTAACCAGACTTCATACTGTTTGGTTGCAAAGCCCGCCTCGCGCAGATCCGTGATCAGTTGCGGCAGGTCATAGACCGACACAGAATCCTGTTGTCCCAGCGTATCCAGAATACGCTGGCGGGTCAGAGTGGTGGGAAGATCGAGCTGGGTATGCTCAATCGATTGTGTCTCCGGGTTTTGGCCGTCTTCAAGGTTCCAGACTTTGGCGTCGCTCAGCACCCAGCTGCCATCGATCAACCGGGCCTGTTCGGCAACAATCTGTTGCGTTGGCTTTCCGTTGGGGTCGAATGAGACGATGGTCACATCACGCAGCTTCAACTCATCGCCGTTTGCGGTGCCGCGTGCATGAATAACCGCCTGACCCGTCTGGGTGCTTTGGCGCAGCCACAAACCCTCACCGCTGATCGACAGGGCCGAGCTTCCATTATTGCGATAGGAATCTGACAGGCGCTTGTATTCTTCAGATGTAGCCGCCGCGATCGGGTTCAAAAGCGCGACAGCCAGAGCCCCGATCACCAGCGCCAGCAAGACCGGCGCCACCAATGCGCGAATGCCGGATCGGCCGATCGCACGCGTAACCACCAGTTCCGAGGTGCGTGCCAGCCCGACAAACAGGGCGATGGTCGCCAGAATCACCAGCAGGGGCAGCATTTCGCTGATCGCCGCAGGTGTGTTCAGCAAGGTCAGCTGCAACAGGCGGCCAAAGGACAGATCGACCTCATTGAACCGGCGTACTTGTTCGATCAGGTCGATCAGAATCATCAGGGTCAGAAAGATGCCGCCGATAACCAGGAAGCTTTGCATAAAACGGCGGGCAAAATAGCGGTCCAAAATCACAAGCATGACCCCGCTGGGCTTGCAGCGTTGGCGTTCAGGCCGATATCGCCCTCGCATAGTCCCATGCGCGACGGCGTATGCCTGCCGTGTCGTGCCACTGTCGTCTCCCCCGAGCCTGCCGGATATTTTTTCAGGACCATAATGCAAATGGTGGTCAGGGAAAACTGCTATCTGGTCAAGCCGGGCGGCGCGGGCTAGGTCTTGGGGAACACAGTTTCAGGAGCGCGCAATGAGCAGTCTAGTCCCAATCCGTTTTCAAGCCTTCGACGTGGAAGCCATGGCGCAGGCCGAAGGGCGCGTTGCCATTGTGGTTCCAGCAGATCGCAAGATGAGCCCGGCAGCCAGGCGCGCCAATCGCCTGACCAAGGGGGCTGTTGCCCGGTTGGTCGAAAGCGATGCATTTGGCAAGGCAAAAACCGGCGATGTCATCTCGCTGGCCTGGCCAGCTGGTATGGCGGCTGAGGCGCTCGACGTGCTGGTCCTATCCCGTCGCCCCGAGGCGGATGAGGCCCGCAAGGCCGGTGCCGCATTGGCCAAACTGGCCGGTGGGCGCGACATGCTGGTGATGGCGGGCAATCAGGCACGGGCCGAGGATCTGGCGATGGGGATCGCCCTGCGCAGCTATGATTTTGATGCGCATAAAACAAAGGATAGCGACGCCGCGGGCTCTGTCACGATCTCTTGCAACAAGCCCGAAGAGGCCGAGGCCCAGTTTGCACCGATGTATGCGGTTGCAGATGGGGTGCGGATGACCCGTGATTTGACCAATGAGCCTGCGAATGTTCTGACCACCAGCGAATTCGCCGCCCGTCTGGACGAGATGAAATCACTGGGCCTTGAGGTCGAAGTGCTGGACGAAGACAAGCTGGCGGAGCTGGGCATGCGCACATTGCTTTGCGTGGGGCAGGGTTCGGACAGCCCGTCCAAAGTGGTGGTGATGCAGTGGAACGGGGGCGACAAGGACGATGCGCCTCTGGCTCTGGTCGGAAAGGGTGTTGTGTTCGATACCGGGGGGATCTCGCTTAAGCCGGCGGGTGGCATGGAAGACATGACCATGGATATGGGCGGCGCGGGCGTCGTTGCGGGCACAATGCGGGCGCTGGCCAAACGCAAGGCCAAGGCCAATGTTGTGGGGCTTGTTGGTTTGGTCGAGAACATGCCCTCGGGCAATGCAACGCGACCGGGTGATGTGGTCAAATCGATGAAGGGCGACACCGTCGAGATTATCAATACCGATGCTGAGGGGCGTTTGGTGTTGTGTGATGTCATGTGGTACGCGCAGGAACGGTTCGCGCCTGTTGGCATGATCGATTTGGCCACACTCACCGGCGCGATCATCATCGGTCTGGGGCATGAGAACGCAGGTGTCTTCTCGAACAACGATACGTTCTGCGACGCCTTCCTGAAATCGGCCAAAGCCGAGGATGAAGGGGCCTGGCGGATGCCGTTGGGCGACGCCTACGACAAGCTGCTGAAATCGCGTATTGCGGACATGAAGAATGTGGGCGGGAGGCCTGCGGGTTCGATCACGGCGGCGCAGTTCCTGCAGCGATTTGTCAAAGAGGAGACGCCGTGGATTCACCTGGATATCGCCGGGGTGGCTTCGGTCGCGTCCGAAACCTCTTATGCGCCGAAAGGGGCCACCGGCTGGGGTGTCCGCGCGCTCAGCCGCTTTGTGCAGGATAATTTTGAGTAGACCATGGGTGCCGTCTATTTCTATCACCTGACCCAAAGGCCGCTTGAGCACACCTTGCCGGTGTTGCTGGACAAGGCGCGGCAGGCCGGGTGGCGGATTGCCGTGCGGGGCACTGACCCCGCCCGGCTGGATTGGCTGGACGAAAAGCTCTGGCTGGGGCCGGAAGAGGGGTTCTTGCCCCATGGTCGGGCAGGCGGGCCGCATGATGCGATGCAGCCAATCCTGCTGACCTCGGACAACCAGGTGAGCAATGCGGCCACCTGCGTGATGTCGGTGGACGGGGCCGAGGTGGCCCCGGGTGAGGTCACTGCACTGGAGCGGGTCTGCATCCTGTTTGACGGCAATGACGATCAGGCCGTACAACATGCGCGTGATCAGTGGAAGACGCTGACGCAGGCGGGGTGTTCAGCGCAATATTGGTCCGAGGAGTCGGGCCGTTGGGAAAAGAAAGCCGAGGCCTAGTGCGCGGCTGTTGCAGAACTCAGGAGAGTGACGGATGGAAATGAAGCCTTTGGGCCGCACTGGTATCATGGTGTCTGACCTGTGTCTGGGAACGATGACTTTTGGGACCCAGACTTCAGAACCCGAAGCGCATGCACAGATGGATCTGGCGCTGGGCGCGGGGATCAACTTTGTGGATGCCGCCGAGATGTACCCGGTCAACCCGATCTCTAAGGAAACGGTGGGCCGAACCGAAGAGATTTTGGGGAACTGGAACGCAGCAAACGCCGCACGGCGAGCAGACTATGTGCTTGCCACCAAACACTCAGGTGCAGGCTTTGTCCATGCCCGCGATGGCGCGCCTATTTCGGCTCAGACCATTCCAGAAGCGATCGAGGGATCGCTGCGGCGGTTGCAGACCGAATATATCGACCTCTACCAGTTTCACTGGCCCAATCGGGGCAGCTATATGTTCCGCCAGAACTGGAGCTACGCGCCCTCGGGCCATAGCACCAATGAGGTGTTGGAGAACATGCAGGGTTGTCTTGAAGCGCTGCAGGAGCAGGTCGAGAAGGGCAATATCCGGGCCTTCGGTCTTTCGAATGAAAGCGCTTGGGGCACGGCGCAATGGCTGCGGTTGTCCGAGCAGATGGGCGCGCCCCGTGTGGCGTCGGTGCAGAATGAATACTCGCTGCTGTGCCGCTACTTCGATACGGATATGGCTGAGCTCAGCATGCACGAAGATGTGGGCCTGATGGCGTTTTCGCCGCTGGCCACCGGGTTGTTGACTGGAAAATATCAGGGGGGTGCAGTGCCCGCAGGATCGCGCAAGTCGATCTCGCCCGAACTGGGTGGGCGCGACTCGGACCGTGTTTATGATGCTGTGGCGGCCTATCTTGAGATAGCGTCGGGCCATGGATTGGACCCGACCCATATGGCACTGGCCTGGTGCCGGACCCGGCCTTTTATGATGTCGTCAATCTTTGGTGCGACGACGGTGGCACAGTTGGAGCATATTCTGGCCGGTGACAACTTGGTGCTGTCGTCAGAAGTTCTGAACGCTATTGGTCAGGCGCACCGCGCGCATCCCATGCCGTTCTAGGGGGCTCTGCCCCCGCCGCGCGTTCGCGCGCCTCCCCCGGGATATTTTTTGGCCAGATGAAGGGGGATCCGGTCAGTGATGGGTGTGGGGCGCACGCTCGTGCCTGAGGTCGCGGGCCGACAGGCCGTGGGCTGTGCGGAAGGCGCGAGCAAAGCTGGATTGTGAAGCGAAGCCGGTAGCCAGTGCCACATCCATCAGCGGCATATCGGTGTCGATGACCAGACGGCGCGCCTCGGCCAGTCTGAGTTGTAGGTAGTGGTCCTGTGGCGTGGTGTTCAGACGCAGGCGGAATTGCTGTTGCAATGTGCGTGGGCTGGTGCCCAACTGATCTGCGATTGAGGCAAGCGGTAGCGGATCGTCGAGCGAAGCTTGCATCAAGTTGTTTGCTTTTGAAGTCAGTGAGGTATGGCGGTGCGGGGCGCCGGTGCGGCTTTGCGGTTTGGTTGGTTCGGGTGCGCCGTCATAGAGGAACAGGCCCGAAACGCGCGCGGCGAAACCTGCGCCATGGCGGGCGGCGATGATATGCAACATCATTTCTACTGCCGGGATGGCGCCGCCGGATGTCAGGCGATTGCCGGACACGGTGAAGCGGTCCGGGCGGACGTCGATGTCAGGGAAGCGGGTGGCAAAATTGTCCAGATCCTCCCAATGGGTGGTGGCAGCGTGGCCATTCAGAAGGCCGGCCTCGGCCAGCAACCACGGCCCGCCATCAATCCCGGCCATTGTCGCGCCGGTGCCTGCGATGCGCCGCAGCCCGGCCAGCAGGCTGGGGGTGGCGTGGCGGGCCAGCTGAAACCCGGCAACAACGATCATCAGGTCACAGCTTTGCAGCCGGGCCAGCGGGATTCCCGGGACCGTCAAGGCGCTGGTCAGTATTGCAGGGTCCGATGTTGCGGTCACATAGTCCCAGTCAAAGGCCGGGCGGTCGGCCAGCCGGTTGGCCGCGCGCATCGGATCGACGGCTGAGGCAAAGCTGAGCGTGTTGCATTCGTCCAGCACCAGCACGGCCGTTTTCAGGGCGCGATGTTCTGGTTCCAGGATGTTTTTTGCGGATTTCATCAAGTTCGATTCGCATTCTGGCAAGTGTTTTTCCAAAGCTGCGTCAGACTTGCGCGCAACGCAAATCGATAACCGGGGAGAAGTCTGGGGAAAACCCGACGGGAACCTGGGTATAATCTGGGGAAAACGCCATGCCTTTGGAAATGAACCGCGACGTCTTTATCACCTGCGCCGTGACCGGCTCGGGCGGAACGCAGGATCGCAGCCCGCATGTACCGCGCTCGCCCAAGCAGATTGCCGACAGTGCGATTGCGGCGGCCAAGGCAGGGGCCGCAGTGGTGCACTGCCATGTGCGTGATCCTGAGACTGGAGCGCCCTCGCGCGATTTGGAGCTGTATCGCGAGGTGACCGACCGGATCCGGGATGCCGAGGTCGATGCTGTGCTGAACCTGACCGCGGGGATGGGTGGGGACATGGTGTTTGGGGGAATCGAAAACCCGCTGCCCTTGGCCGATGCTGGAACCGATCTGGTGGGTGCGACCGAACGGGTGGCACATGTGGCCGAGTGTCTGCCCGAGATCTGCACCTTGGATTGTGGCACGATGAATTTTGCCGAAGCGGACTACGTCATGACCAACACGCCCGGTGCATTGCGGGCGATGGGGCAGATGATGACGGATTTGGGCGTGAAGCCCGAGATCGAAGCCTTTGACACCGGCCATTTGTGGTTTGCCAAGCAGTTGGTGAAAGAGGGCGTTCTAGCGCCGAATGCGCTGGTTCAGCTGTGCATGGGTGTGCCTTGGGGCGCGCCGGATGATCTGAACACCTTCATGGCGATGGTGAACAACGTTCCTGATGACTGGACGTTCAGCGCGTTTTCCCTGGGTCGGAATGAGATGGCCTATGTGGCGGCATCGGTTCTGGCGGGTGGCAATGTGCGGGTCGGGTTGGAGGACAATCTGTGGCTCGAGAAGGGTGTGTTGGCCGAGAACTGGCAGTTGGTTGAACGCGCAGGCACTATTATCGAAAACATGGGCGCGCGGGTGATCGGGCCCGAAGAGGTGCGCGAGAAGCTGGGGCTGGTAAAGCGGGCACCCGCAGGAGCGGCGGGCTGAAGCCTGCCCTACGAATAGGTCAAACGATATGAAGAAGATATCAGCAATCATTGGCGGCGGAGTGATCGGCGGCGGCTGGGCCGCGCGATTCCTGCTGAATGGCTGGGACGTGCGGGTGTTTGACCCGGACCCCGAGGCCGAGCGTAAAATCGGTGAGGTTCTGGACAATGCGCGACGTTCGCTGCCGGGGCTGAGCGATGTGCCTCTGCCGTCCGAAGGCGCGCTGACCTTCCATGAGGACATCGCGGAAGCTGTTCGGGGCGCGGCTTGGATTCAGGAAAGCGTTCCAGAGCGGTTGGACCTGAAGCTGAAGGTTTACAAAAGCCTGCAAGGGGCCTGTGATGCGGATGCAATCATCGGCTCCTCGACCAGCGGGTTTAAACCTTCAGAATTGCAGGAGGGTGCGATGCGGCCCGAGCAGATCGTGGTGACGCATCCGTTCAACCCAGTCTATCTGCTGCCATTGATCGAACTGGTGCCCACCGATAAGAACCCGCCAGAGTTGGTCGCTAAGGCGAAGGACATTCTGACATCGGTCGGGTTCTTCCCGCTCCACGTCAAGAAAGAGATCGACGCGCATATTGCGGACCGCTTCCTTGAGGCGGTCTGGCGCGAGGCGCTGTGGCTGGTCAAGGACGGCATCGCGACGACGGAAGAGATCGACGAAGCAATCCGCATGGGTTTTGGCATCCGCTGGGCGCAGATGGGGCTGTTCGAGACCTATCGTGTTGCAGGGGGAGAGGCCGGCATGCGGCATTTCATGGCGCAGTTCGGACCCGCGCTGAAATGGCCCTGGACCAAGCTGATGGATGTGCCTGAGTTCACCGACGAGCTGGTTGATATGATCGCCGATCAGTCGGAAGCGCAGTCAGGCATGCATTCGATCCGTGAACTCGAGCGCATCCGTGACAACAACCTTGTCGGCATGATGCGCGCGCTCAAAGCGCAGAATTACGGCGCAGGGGCCGTGTTGAACCAGCATGACGCGGCGCTGAAACCCGGTGCACTGCCATCACTGGATCAGGCGGATCTAAGCCAACCCATACTGACCCTCGCGCGCGCGGTTCCTTTGGATTGGACCGACTATAACGGCCATATGAATGAGGCGAAGTATCTGGAGGCTTTCGCGGCCGCAACGGACCGTTTCATGGAAATCATCGGGTGCGACGCGGATTACATCACCTCGGGTGGAAGCTACTTCACCGCCGAAAACCACATTCGTTATCTGGATGAAACCCATGCCGGAGCCCGGATCGAGATACGAACTCAGATGCTGTTGGGCCAAGGTAAGAAACTGCACGTGTTTCACAGCATGTATGAGGGCGACAAGCTTTTGGCGACGGGCGAGAGTTTCCTGCTGCATGTCGACCTTGAAACGCGACGCCCCTCGGCGCCCTCGGACCAGATCGAGGGTGCCATGGCACGGATTACCCAGGCGCAAGCCGATCTGCCTTATCCCGAGGGGGCAGGTGCCGCGATCCGGAAACCCGTATGACGCAGCGGGTTCTGATCACGGCGGGTGCCTCGGGCGTAGGGCGCGCGATGGCGGAGGCGTTCGACACATCCGGTGCGCGGGTCTGGATTGTTGATGTCGACGGTGAAGCGCTGCAAAACTGCCCAGACAGCTGGCAAAAAAGTAAAACCGATGTCTCGGATGAGTCGCAGGTGGCCGACCTGTTCGACCAGATCGCCAAGGCCTGGGGCGGGCTGGACGTGCTTTGCGCAAATGCGGGCGTCGCTGGGCCGACTGCTCCGGTTGAGGATGTATCTCTAAATGATTGGAAAAATTGCCTTTCAGTCAATCTCGAAGGGGCGTTTCTGTGTTCGAAATACGCGACTCCCATGCTCAAGAAACAGGCGCATGGGGCCATTTTGATCACGTCTTCCACCGCGGGACAATACGGCTATCCGAACCGTTCGCCCTATGCCGCTGCGAAATGGGCGATGGTTGGATTGGGCAAGACGCTGGCGATGGAGCTTGGTCCACATGGCATACGCTGCAATGTGATCTGTCCCGGCTCTGTCGAAGGCCCACGCATGGAAGGGGTCTTGCAGCGCGAGGCCGCCGCTAAGGGCATGACACGCGATCAGGTCTATGACGGCTATGCCTCTGGCACCTCAATGGGGCGCTTTGTCGAAGCGCGGGATATTGCTGATATGGCAGTGTTCCTGGCCTCGGATGCGGCACGGCTGGTTTCGGGTCAGGTCATCGCTGTGGACGGACATACGGTCAATCCCGACCCGAAACTCTGATTTAGATCAGCCTTGATTCGGGCCTCTGATCTGGCGGATTGTGCTGCGGACGGCTTGCCAGTCTTTGGCTTGCTGCGTGTGTCCGGCCGCTTCAGATTCGCGCATCTTTCGAGCGGCTTCTGCCTCGGCCCGGTCTCCATGAACTGAATAGAGAGCTCTTGCATATTGGGCTGTTTGTACTGCGTCCATTTCGGTCATCCTCCGTGGAATGTCTGAGGGTTCGCGCAGTCACTATACTACACGCCCGGACAGATCGCACGATTGGGGAATTCCCTTAAGCAGTTGTCTGTTCAGCCTCGGCCCGCAATTCGCGTAGATGTTCGGGGAAGTAACGGGCGGTCATATCGGCCTCGCGGATCAAAGTATCAAAGTGGCGGGTAAACACCTCGATCCGGTCCCGGTCGCGGAACGCCATGTAATGGCTGCCGGCATAGAAGACGCACAACAGCGGGCCAAAGATGGTTACCGGCGCGGAATAAAGGCGCTTAGCATCAAACAGATAGATCCGCAGACGCGGGTAGAGCTGTTCGCACAAGGCCAGAAGGTGGTCTATCTGCTCCTGCCGAATCTCCAGCGGGAGTCCTTCATAATAGCCTTCGCCAAGCGCGAAGCTGCGCATTTCGAACAACGGCATCGCGATCTCATAGTCCGATTGTGCACTGCGCATCCAGGTTAACCGGTCCTCGGAGGCCCCGATAGCCTGATCCGCCGTGCGGCCCAGATGCGGGGCGTATTCCCATTCCAACACGGCTCGGGTTTTGAGCATGTCGGGCAGGGTGGCCGGGACATAGCGGATCTTGTAGCCCGCAGCCTCTTGATGCCATTGGAAAATCCGCTCATCCACCAATGCACGTGGGGCCGCCGCCATGCTGAGGGAGCTGGCCAGAATTTCCGCGGCGCTTTCGGGCCGGTCTGATAGGCTGAGCAGCCAATCGGCCGAAACCCCCAGCGCCGCTGCGCAACCCCCAATGACATGAGCATTGGGCAGGCGCGCCCCATCATCCGCCAGCAGTTGCGAAACGGTAGACCGGTCCACGCCAATGCTGCGGGCAAGGGCGCTCTGGCTGGTTTGGCGGTCTTCCATCGCACGGGCCAGACGAAGGCGAAACTGCGCAGCACGCACGCGTTTGTCGAGTTTTTCATCCATATGTTTGAAAATATCACATTTGATGAATTTTGTTAATCATATTCAGAATACCCAACAGAGTGCCCCGTAGGTAACACTTTTGTGAGAACAATAAAAACGGGGTCCGGAATGGAAACGCGGCAAAGGTCGGTCGTGAAGGCACTGATTTGGAATGCGTTGGGGTTGGCGGTCATGACTTTGGTTGGTCTGATTGCCACGGGATCAGCGGCGGTTGGCGGTGCGTTGGCGCTGATCAATACGGCCATCGGTTTGACGCTGTATGTTGCCTATGAACGGGTCTGGGCTGGAATTGCGTGGGGTCGCAATGGCTGAACCAACACGGCCCCAATCGCCCGAATGGGGGACGTTCGCCCTGATCTTAGCCTGTTACGCCGCGTGGCTGGCCGGTCTGTTCTGGCTCGCGGCCTGGTCTCCATGGCTCGCCATCCCGGCCTTGGGTCTGGTTGCTGCCTTGCATTCCTCGCTGACGCATGAGGCGTTGCACGGGCACCCATTCCGCGCCAGATGGCTGAACGAGGCGCTGATGGCCCTGCCGCTGACTTTGTTCATCCCGTTCAACCGCTTCCGCGATCTACATCTGGCTCATCATCAGGATGCCAACCTGACCGATCCCTATGACGATCCCGAAACGAACTATCTGGATCCGAAAGTTTGGGCGCGACTGTCGTGGTGGCAAAAGCGGCTGTTTGTGGCCAACAATACGCTTCTGGGCCGGATCGTGCTGGGCCCCGCAATCGGACAAGTGATGTTTCTACGTGATGAATGGCATGGGATGATCCGAGGGGATCGCGCCATTCTTCTGGCTTGGGCACTGCATATTCCCGGCGTAGCGGTTGTTTTGTGGGTGGTCGCGCAATCGGCGATGCCGACCTGGGCCTTTGTTCTATCAGCCTATATAGGGCTGGGTCTGGTCAAAATCCGGACCTTCCTGGAACACCGCGCGCATGAGAAATCCCGCGCTCGGACGGTGATTGTCGAGGACCGCGGGCTGTTGGCCTTTTTGTTTCTGAACAACAACCTGCACGTCGTTCATCACATGAACCCTTCGGCCCCATGGTACCGTCTGCCTGCGCTCTATCAGGCAGGGAAAGACCGCTATCAGGCCTGCAACGAAGCCTATGTCTATCGCTCATACGCGCAGATTTTCAAAGAATATTTCTGGCGGGCAAAAGATCCGGTGGCCCATCCGCTCTGGCCAAAGCCCTGATTCCACGACAGAAGGGGAGCCATGAGTTTATGGATTCCCGTCACCATCGCCGCCGCCTCATTCCAGACGGTGCGGTTCATGCTTCAAAAGTCGCTCAGCAGCGTGAAACTATCCGCCGCTGGTGCAACCTTTGCGCGGTTTGCCTATTCGATGCCGCTGGCGGTTCTGGGGCTGGTCGTAGCGCTGTGGGTGACGCAGGCTGCGATACCATCTCTGACGGCACAGTTCTGGCTATTCGTAGCCATTGGCGGGACGGCGCAGATTTTGGCGACCATCTGCGTGGTTGCCCTTTTCAAACAGCGCAATTTCGCGGTCGGGATCACCTTTAAGAAAACCGAAGTGATCCAAACAGCGATTGTCGGGTTTTTGGTGCTTGGGGATGAAGTCTCAGCCGGGGCGCTTGGCGCAATCCTGTTGGGATTGCTGGCGGTTCTTTTGCTGTCCAAAACACCGGGCGGAGGCGGTACGTGGTGGCACCATCTGACCAACCGTGCCTCGCAGCTTGGGCTTGGGTCCGGTGTGTTGTTTGCGTTCTCAGCCGTCAGCTATCGCGGCGCATCGCTGGAGCTTGGCGACATTGACGCATGGTTCCGTGCCCTGATCACTCTGGCAGCCGTGGTCACCTTCCAGTTTCTCAGCATGGGGCTGTGGCTGCTGTGGCGCGACCGGGCCGAATTGCTGGCAGTCTGGCAAACCCGATCCACGGGTGTCTTCGTCGGGCTGACCAGCCTTGGCGGGTCGTTCTGCTGGTTTCTGGCCTTCACCTTGCAGAATGCGGCTTATGTCAAAGCACTCGGGCAGGTGGAGCTGATCCTCAGCCTTTTGGCCTCAATCCTGTTCTTCCGCGAGACCATCACCCGGCGCGAAATCGCCGGGATGGGATTGTTGGGCGCCTCAATACTGGCGCTGGTGCTGGCGATCTAGCTGGCGCGGCGTTCGTCGAAACTGAGCGCGATGAAGCTGGGCAGGTGGTCGCCCATGCCGACAATCTTGGGGCCATTGTCGTCCCGGCGACCACGACCCTTGGCGGGCTTGTCCTGTTTGCGCTCGTCCTTGCTGCGGTCGTATTTTCTATCGTCCGTGGGCTTGGCCTTTTTCTCAGGCTTGGCGGCCTCCGGCTTGGGATCTTCCTTAATCGGATTGTCGAGCCGGGGAATTTCCTTCTGGATCAACTCTTCAATCGCATCCAGAGCCTTTTCGTCCCGGCCTGAGCAGATCGTGATTGCCTTGCCTTCGCGCCCGGCGCGACCAGTGCGGCCGATCCGGTGCACGTAATCCTCGGGATGGCCGGGGACGTCGAAATTGAACACATGGCTGACGGCCGGAACGTCGAGGCCGCGTGCAGCGACGTCCGAGGCAACCAGCAGACGCAATGATCCGTCGCGAAACCCGTCCAGTGTTTTCATCCGCTGCGACTGATCCAGATCGCCATGGATAGCGGCGGCATCATAGCCGTATTTCTTCAGCGATTTCGCGCAGATATCGACATCTGTCTTCCGATTGCAGAATATGATCGCGTTGGTGCACTTTTCACCCTCGGCGTCGATCAGTGCGCGCAATAAGTTGCGTTTTTGGCTTGCCTCACGATCCCGGCGGCCACCTTTGAACATGACAACGCCCTGTTCGATCGTTTCGGATGCGGTCGCTTGGCGAGCAACCTCGACCCGGGCGGGGGCCGATAGGAACGTGTCGGTGATGCGTTCAATCTCGGAGGCCATGGTGGCCGAAAAGAACAACGTCTGGCGGGTGAACGGCGTGAGCGAGAAGATGCGTTCGATATCGGGGATGAACCCCATATCCAGCATCCGGTCGGCCTCATCCACGACCATGATCTGAACGCCGGTCAACAGCAGTTTGCCGCGTTCGAAATGGTCCAGTAGACGGCCCGGCGTCGCGATCAGAACGTCTACGCCGCGATCAATAAGCGCCTCTTGCTCTTTGAAGCTGACACCACCGATCAACAGCGCTTTGGTCAGCTTCAGATGCTTGGTGTAAGTGTCGAAATTCTCGGCCACCTGCGCAGCCAATTCGCGGGTCGGACACAGCACTAGTGACCGTGGCATCCGCGCACGGGCGCGACCACGGGCCAGCAATGTGATCATAGGCAGCGTGAAGCTGGCGGTTTTACCCGTGCCGGTTTGCGCGATCCCCAGAACGTCGCGTCCTTCGAGCGCAGGTGGAATCGCGCCCTCTTGGATCGGGGTGGGGGTTTCATATCCAGCTTCCTCAATGGCTTTGAGGACCTTGGGGTTCAGGTTCAGTTCGTTAAACTTTGTCATGTATGTCCGGTTCATGCGGACACTAGACCTGGCCCGCGCGTCTGAAAAGTGCCGGGCCCGGATGGCCATGCGTGTTTTGCGCATTTCGGCTTGAGCGCGGACATAACAAAAAGGCGGGTCAGCGTCAAACAGTGACCAGCTTGACGCGCACGCACGGCATCAACGCGGGATTCTGTGCAACAATTCAGCCGCTTCCGGCGAAGTGTTGCGCGATTTTTTGGCTCAGGTTCAGCGGCCTGTGCCGGATCAGCCCGTAACGTTTCAACCGCGCACGCACGTCAGGGTCCTGGCCGCTGATCTCCGCATAGAAGGCGCGCAGGCCGTCTATGCCTTGTTCGTCCTTGATCCAGCTGAACAGCTCGTTCTTGTTCAGGCCGCCTTCTTCACGTGGCACGTTAGGCGACATACCGGGCTGGTATGACCCTCTGGTCATCCGAAAATCATAATGCGCGATCCAGTGATCCCAATCCGGTGCGTGACGGTGGCAGAGTTCAAACTGAGGCTGTTCGTGCTTGCAGGGCAGTAGTTTCTTGTTCTGGAACAGGTTGTGTATCCGAAAGCTGAGGTTTTCCAGCCCTGTGCGCACGATTAGCTTCCCTTGCACATGGCTCAGGAATCCGCCCAGCATAAAGGCGCCATAGGTTGGGTAAATCTCCCGCACCAGTGCCTCGCGCGTGGGGCTTTTGGGGAGATGCGCCTTATACAGATCATCGCCACCTGACATCGCTTCTGACGGCCGCACGCGGACCGCGGGTATATCCTGTGGGACTGTTGCCAGGACATCCGCGACCGGCTCTGACGTCCACAAAAACTCATCCGCATCGATATGAGCCAGCCAGTCCACATCAGTACGCCTATAGGTATGCGTCGCGATAAAGGTCTGGCGAATCTGGTGCTTATCCGGGCGTCCGCGCGTGCGTTTTGACCAGAATGCCTCATCGCACGATTGCACCTGCACCTTGGGATGCTGGCTGAGCGCCTGAAAGGCAGCCGGGTTCGGCTCGTCCAGAAATACATAAAGCCGGTCGACCCCCAGATCGAGGTGATGCGCCGCAAAGCCGAGGATATCCTCGGCCCGGCCACGGACCATCGAGACAATGCCCCAACGGGTCATGTGCGGGACCGCAGCGTCGCGCGCCGGTTGCGCATGTGTTTTAACCGGCGAAACACGGTGCCGGGATCGGCGTTTAACGTGCTAAACAAATGATCGGCAAGGGGCGCGATTGTGGGGTCATTCAGGGCCTTGGTCCAAACCGGTGCCATCAGATTGGTATCCAGCCCGCCAGAATCCAGCGAGAAGGATTTCATCTGCAGGGGTAAGGGTTTGTGGACCTTGTTGCGCGATCCATAGGGGGTTTCTGGCGCCGTGCCGGAAAACAGGCGTTCGTATTCGTAAATCTTCATCAATCCAAACAACATGCGCAGAGCTTGCCCGACTTCGCGCTGTGTTGGGGTCTGGCCGTGATCGGCAAAGGTCTGGACCGAGGAAACCAGCCAGCGCAGGTCCAGCACAGACAGAAGATGTGCGGACTGTTCAGCCCAGAGCCGCTGAAAAAGATCCGGGGTGTGGCGTGGGAATGACCGTTTGCGCAGATTTGCAACCAGTTGCGCGTTCAGAAAGGCAAGCTCAGACTGTCCGATGAACTCTTCGGCGATTTTCACCCGCTTACGATCCCATGAGGTCTGTATATCCAAGGGTGGCAGTTCCGTTGCGCTTGGCGGAACGGTTTGTGCGGCCAGTGCCTCAAGGTCTGCCTCCGGCGGGGGCAGCGTGTTCGCGCCGAATTCGAACGGGGCACGGCGCTTGTCATAGCCATCCAGCATATCGGGCAGGCCGCCGGGAAAGGTCAGATCGTCATCGCTCATGCCCGCAAGATTGCACAGCCGAGATCGGCAGTGCAATCAGCCCTTTCCCTTAAACCATCATCTCTTTGGTGGCCGTCAGGTTCAGCGCCGGATAGTCGCGCACGACGCGGTCGATATCCCATTGAAGACGCGTCAGATAGACGATGTCGCCATCATGGTCATGGGCGATGTGCTGCTTGTTGGCGTTGACGAATTTCTCGACCTCAAGTTTCTCACCGCTGACCCAACGGGCCGAGGTGAACTGAGACGCTTCGAACCGCACTGGCAGGCCGTATTCCATCTCGATCCGGCTGGCCAGCACTTCGAACTGCAGCGCGCCGACCACGCCCACGATAAAGCCCGATCCGATCGAGGGTTTGAACACCTTGGCCGCGCCTTCTTCGGCAAACTGCATCAGGGCTTTTTCCAGATGCTTGGCCTTCATCGGATCGCCCGGACGGACGGTCTGCAACAGTTCCGGCGCGAAAGAGGGGATGCCGGTCACGCGGATCGCTTCGCCTTCGGTCAGCGTATCGCCAATGCGCAGCTGTCCGTGGTTCGGAATGCCGATAATATCGCCGGCCCAGGCTTCTTCGGCCAGTTCCCGGTCGGAGGCCAGGAACAGAACCGGGTTCGAGATCGCCATCGGCTTTTTCGACCGCACATGGGTCAGCTTCATGCCACGTTTGAAATGTCCCGAAGCCATGCGCACAAAGGCCACACGGTCGCGGTGCTTGGGGTCCATATTGGCCTGTACCTTGAAGACAAACCCCGCGACCTTCTTCTCATCGGGTGCGATCTGGCGGGGTTCGGCGGATTGTATTTGCGGCTGCGGGCCATAAGCGCCGATGCCTTCCATCAATTCCTTCACACCGAACGAATTGATGGCCGAACCGAACCAGATCGGGGTCATATGGCCTTCCAAGACCGCTTGGGGATCGATCGCGGGCAGAAGTTCTCGCGCCATCTCGACCTCTTCCAGCAGTTTCTCCAGCAGATGTTCGGGCACGTGCTCGGCCAGCTTGGGATCATCCAGCCCGTCGATCTGGATGCTTTCAGCCACTTTGTTACGATCTGCGCGGTCCATCAGTTCCAGCCGGTCGCGCAGCATATCATAGCAGCCGATGAAATCGCGCCCCACGCCGATGGGCCAGGCCGCGGGCGTGACGTCGATGGCCAGCATTTCCTGGATTTCGTCGATGATCTCGAACGTGTCGCGGCTTTCGCGGTCCATCTTGTTACAGAAGGTCAGGATCGGCAGATCGCGCAGGCGGCAGACCTCGAACAGTTTCTGCGTCTGGCTTTCCACACCTTTTGCACCGTCAATCACCATCACGGCGGCATCCACCGCAGTCAGCGTGCGATAGGTATCTTCCGAGAAATCGCTGTGGCCAGGGGTGTCCACCAGATTGAACCGGAAATTCCCATAGTCGAACGACATCGCCGAGGCGGACACCGAGATGCCGCGATCTTTCTCCATTTGCATGAAGTCCGACCGCGTGCGCCGCGCCTCACCCTTGGCGCGCACCTGTCCCGCCATCTGGATCGCACCGCCGTACAGAAGGAACTTCTCGGTCAGCGTCGTTTTGCCCGCATCGGGGTGCGAGATGATGGCGAATGTCCGGCGCCGGGCGATCTCGGGCGGCAGGATAGGTTGGTTCGAGGCGGTATCAAGCATAAGCGCGCGTATAGGCGGGGAAACCCGCCGAGGCAAGACAAACGGGGTGGCGCGAATCGCCGGGCTATGGCAAAAAGAACATATAGTGAACAAATGGTGGAGTGGACCAATGAATTTGAAAGAAGTTGCGGACGAACTGGTCGCGGGTTGCCGCGAGAACAGGGCCAAGGAAAATCTGACCAAGCTCTATGCGCCCGACGCGGTCTCAGTCGAAGCGCAGGATATGCAAGGCATGGGCCGCGAAACGCAGGGCCTTGATGGCATTGGCGGCAAGCATGACTGGTGGGAAAACGCCCATGAGGTTTCAGGCGCATCGGTGAGCGATCCGTTCCTGCATGGCGACGACCGTTTTGCCGTGATCTTCGAAGTTCAGGGCAAAGTAAAGGAAACCGGCGAAAGCTTCGACATGCGTGAAGTGGCGATTTATCACGTCGCGAATGGAAAAATCGTGAGAGAGGAGTTCTTCTACTGACATTAGGCGAGTTCTTGTATTTCTTGCCTGAGTTTTGTTAGTCATCACGGACACCAAGGTCAGGGAAGAGCATGAAGTTTTCCCATTGTGTTTTCAGCACTGCGGTCGGAGCGCTTACGCTTTCGGCTGCAACAGCGGCGTTAGCCGAACAGGGGCGTTTGGAAACCAAACCCGCGGTATCAGAAATCAACGGCAAACTGTCGGTGCTGGGCAGCACCGGCAGCTTCGGAGAGATTTACGGTATCGACGGCAGCTTTTCCGCGCCCTTGGGGCACAGATTCGGTTTGCAGATCGACGGTCTTGCCGCGCGGCTGGATCCGGACAATCTAGACAGCGCAACAGCATTTGGCACCGGGGCACATCTGTTCTGGCGCGACCCTGATCAGGGGCTTTTGGGGTTATACGGGCATTACGTCGCAACAGATTTTGCCGACAGTGCCAATTTTCGTGCCATTGGGTTTGAGGCTGAAGCTTATCTTGATCGCTATACACTAAGCGCCGTGATTGGCGCTGAGGATGGCCGGATCAGTGGCACAGAGTTCGGCAAGATCGACTATGGCACAAGTATCTTCTCCTCTGCGTTTCTGTATTACTATCCAACAGATGATCTGAGCCTCTCAGTCGGGCATCGTTACGTGTTGAAGCAGAACCTGATCCAAGCTGGTGCAGAATGGATGCCGCGTTCTGCCGGTCTTGGCGATTCAAGTCTCTATCTGACGCTGTCTTACGACACAGAGGATGAGACCGCTGTTTTGATCGGTCTGCGGCGTTACTTTGGACAGAAGGGCAAATCGCTTATTCGTCGTCACCGCGAGGATGATCCTCAGGTCACGATATTGTGGATTGTGGAACAGGCGGTTGGTGATCTGGACAATATCATACAGACAATTCGAGAGTTTCGTGGCGGCTGATGGCGTACGAGACAAGGGCACTGGCTAGGCTGTAGGGGAAGTGAATGGATCTGGGAATTCGAGGAAAACGTGCTTTGGTGTGTGCCAGCAGCAAGGGGCTGGGCTTGGGATGCGCCGAAGCTTTGGCCGAGGCCGGTGTCGATCTGGTGATGAATGCGCGCGGGGTGGATGCGCTGGAGGCCGAGGCCGCGCGGTTGCGCTCTACCTACGGTGTGGATGTTCAGGCCGTCGCCTGTGATGTGACCACGCCAGATGGGCAGGCCCGGGTGATCGAAGCGGCGCAGGGTGTTGATATTCTGGTGAACAATGCCGGGGGGCCTCCGCCCGGGATGTGGTCGGATTGGGATCGCGATGATTTCATCAAGGCGCTGGACGCGAATATGCTGACGCCGATTGCCTTTATGAAAGCGTTGCTGCCCGCGATGATGGACAAGGGCTGGGGCAGGGTGGTCAATATCACCTCGCAATCCGTGCGCGCGCCAATTGCCGTGCTTGGCTTGTCAAATGCGGCGCGCACCGGCCTGACCGGCTATGTCGCAGGAACGGCCCGTCAGGTGGCCCCTCATGGGGTCAACATCAACAACCTGCTGCCGGGTATTCATGCAACCGACCGGGCGGACTCGCTCGATAGTGGTGTGGCGGCACAGCAGGACATTTCGATCGACGAAGCGCGGGCTGCGCGGGCCGCAACAATCCCAGCGCGCCGGTATGGTACCCGGGCCGAGTTTGGGGCCACCTGCGCCTTTCTGTGTTCGCAACAGGCCGGGTTTATCGTTGGGCAGAACATCCTGCTGGATGGCGGCGCAACCAACTTGACAATGTAGCCATGTCTCAAGGGTATTCGCTGAAAGATCAGCTGTTTAATGATGAGAAAACCCGGTATCTGGCCGGGCTTTTTGCTCAGGCGGACCCGTCCTTTAATCCGGATGCTTTTCATGGGCAGGTGATGTACCGGCTCACCGATCTGGAATTGAAAGAGCGCATGGCTTGGATTGCGGACTGTCTGCAATCGGCCCTACCGGGAACACTGCCCGACGTTGCGCCCGTGATCCTACGCGCGCTACCGCCGCCTTTGGACCCGACCAAAACGGATGATGATTTCGGTGATTTCATCTTTGCACCTTTGGGCGAATGGGTGGCCGCGATTGGGCTGGACGCGCCCGAGGACGCTCTGAACCTGTTCGAGGAGTTGACCCAGAGGTTTTCCATGGAATGGGCGATCCGCCCGTTCCTGAACCGCTGGCCCGATCTGGTTCTGAACCGGATGCAGGATTGGTGCGCGCATGACAGCTACCACGTCCGCCGATTGGTCAGCGAAGGCACGCGACCACGCCTGCCCTGGGGGCAGGCGATTGGACTGGAGCTGGATGATCCTCTGCCTTTGCTTGATCGGTTGCATGGAGACAATACACGCTATGTCACGCGCTCGATCGCAAACCATCTGAACGATATCTCAAAGAAACAGCCCGATCTGGTTCTTGCGCAGCTTCAGACTTGGAAAGCTGCGGGCAAACAGAATCCGGATGAGTTGGATTGGATGATCGGTCACACCCTGCGCGGCCTTGTAAAGGCGGGACATTCGGGCTCGATGGTCATGCTGGGCTATGATCCTGATGCCGAACTGACGGTTGGTATTCAGCTATTGGCAGAGGCACGGATTGGCGAAGCGCTGGAGTTTTCTGTGGTCCTGACAGGTCAGGGTGCGCAGCCGGTTCTTGTAGATTATATCATTCACTTTCAAAGACCTGGAGGGAAAACATCAGCGAAAGTGCACAAGCTGAAACAATCTGCTTTGAAGGATGGGACATTGCGTTTGGAGAAGCGCCACAAGCTTAAAGCCAGCGCAAGCACGTTCCAGTTGGTCCCCGGTGCGCATCGGCTTGAGATTCAGGTGAATGGCAAGGTGCGGGCAGGTGTTGATTTCGACCTGTTGGGCTGAGACATCTCACAGTTTTGTCAAATCGGGCCCGGTGGATTGCCCGGGCCGAAAAGTTGCACTAGCTGCTAGGCAGATATCGAACAGAGGACATCCGCGATGAAGCATGAATCGGTGCAGAACTATTACGGCGAAGTGCTGCAAAGCAGTGCGGATTTGCAGACCAATGCCTGCTGCACCCCCGATGACATGCCGGATCATCTGAAGAAAATCCTCTCGAAACTGCATGATGAGGTGCTGACCCGCTATTACGGCTGTGGCCTGATCGCGCCGCTGGACCTTGAGGGGATGAGCATCCTTGATCTGGGCTGCGGCGCTGGCCGGGATGTTTACGCCCTGTCGGCGATGGTGGGTGAGAACGGACGCGTGGTCGGCGTCGATATGACTCAGGAACAATTAGATGTGGCCCGTGCGCATCAGGACTACCACGCCAATGTTTTTGGCTATGCCACCGGCAATGTTGAATTCCACCACGGCTATATCGAAAAATTGGATGAGCTGGATCTGGAACCGGGCTCTTTCGATATCATCGTGTCGAACTGCGTGATCAACCTGGCCACCGATAAAGAGGCCGTCTTGCGTGGGGCGCATCGGCTGTTGAAAGAGGGCGGCGAGATGTACTTCTCGGACGTCTATGCGGATCGCCGCATCCCGCAAGCCATGGCCGAGGATGAGGTTCTGTATGGCGAATGCCTATCGGGCGCGTTGTACTGGAACGACTTTCTGTCCATCTCGCGCAAGGCGGGCTTTGGTGATCCACGCCGTGTAACCCATCGCCCGCTGACCATCGAAAACCCTGTGCTGGAAGAACGTGTCGCGCCGTTGAACTTCCTGTCGGCCACGTACCGTTTATTCAAGCTGCCCGCGCTGGAGCCCGCCTGTGAAGATTATGGTCAGGCGGTGATCTACAAGGGCACCATCCCCAACGCGCCGCATCGTTTTGAGCTGGATGACCATCACGCAATGGAAACCGGCAAGGTCTTCCCGGTGTGCGGCAACACATGGATGATGTTGAAAGACACGCGTTTTGCCCGTCATTTCGACTTTATCGGTGATTTCTCGACTCACTATGGCATTTTCGAAGGTTGTGGCGGCGAGAGCCCGTTTGAAGCAATGGGGGCCGAAGCCACTTCCGGCGGCTGCTGCTGATCCCTTGCGCCCAAGGGGCGGGGTTGCTATCCCCGCCCAAGCCCGATGGTTTTGATCGGGAAAGGTTACGGGGTCATCGGTGACAACAGACGCAACTCCTCCTCGTTTGGAAATCCGCAACATGATCCGCCGGTTCGACGGGCGGGTTGTGGTGGATGATGTGTCGCTTACCGTGCAGGCGGGGCAGGTGACTTGCCTGCTTGGGCCATCGGGTTGCGGGAAATCCACCACGCTGCGGATGATCGCCGGGGTCGAGATGCAGGATTCGGGCGAAATCTACGTCGATGGCAAGCTGATCTGCGATACCGTGTTTCGCGTGCCGCCGGAACGACGCGAAATTGGCTTGATGTTTCAAGATTTTGCACTGTTTCCACATCTGAGCGTTGCCAACAATGTGGCTTTTGGCCTGACCGGCAGCAAAGACCAGAAACGTGCCCGCGTCGAAGAACTGCTGCGCAAAGTTGATCTGATGCGCTTTATCGATGGCTACCCGCATCAGCTTTCAGGTGGCGAGCAGCAACGGGTTGCCTTGGCCCGTGCATTGGCCCCGCGCCCCCGGATCATGCTGATGGATGAGCCGTTTTCAGGCCTCGACAACCGGTTGCGCGATGGTATCCGCGATGAAACCCTGGCGATTCTGAAAGAAGAAGATGCCGCGGTGTTGTTGGTTACGCATGAGCCCGAAGAAGCGATGCGGATGGCGGATGAGATCGCCCTGATGCGCCGGGGCAAGATCGTGCAGCAAGGCGCGCCCTATAACGTCTACACCCGGCCCGCAGATAAAGAGGCGGTGGCCTTCTTTAGCGATGTCAATATCTTGCGGTCCGTCGTCAACGGGGCTTTGGCGGAAACACCTTTCGGTCAATTCCTGGCCCCGGGCATTCCGGATGGGACGGATGTCGAGATCGTGTTCCGCCCACAGCACGTTAAGCTGGATTTCGACCGCAATGGCAAAGGCCCGTTGCCGACCGCCACCGAAGGGGTCGCAGCGCGCGGTGTTGTCGAACGCGCCCGCTTTTTGGGCAATGAAAGCCTGGTCGAGTTTCGGATGGATTACGACGGTTCGATCCTTAAGACCACCGTGCCCAATGTGTTTGTCCCCAACCCGGGGCGGGTCATGTGGCTAACGATCCGCCGCGATCGCTGCTTCGTTTTCCCGCTCTGACGCTCAGTTTCCGCCTAAGTGGTGCGCGAAAGCCTCAGATTGCGTGCGCCCGTTGCTTGCCGCAACGCAAGGGCACGTCTATCAAGGGCCAAACGTGGGGATGATCGGGCAGATGCGTATACTTTTAACCAATGATGATGGGATCAACGCGCCGGGTCTGACGGTGCTTGAGGCGATTGCGGCTGAGGTGGCAGGGCCAGATGGCGAAGTTTGGGTCGTTGCTCCTGCGTTTGAGCAGTCGGGCGTCGGGCATTGTATCAGTTATACACACCCGACCATGGTGGCCGAGCTGGGCGAGCGCCGCTATGCAGCCGAAGGTTCGCCTGCGGATTGCGTATTGGCCGGTTTGCATGACGTGATGAAGGACGCGCCGCCCGATCTGGTGTTGTCTGGCGTCAATCGGGGCAATAACTCGGCTGAGAATACGGTCTATTCCGGCACAATTGGCGGCGCGATGGAGGCCGCCTTGCAGGGCGTGCCCGCCATTGCCCTGTCGCAATACTACGGTCCGCGCAACCGGGATCTGGCCGATCCGTTTGAAGCTGCCGTGCAACATGGCACCGATGTGGTGCGCAAGATATTGGTGGCGAACCCTGCGGATCAAACAGATTACCGCCTGTTTTATAATGTGAATTTCCCGCCCGTTCCTGCGGATGAGGTTCTGGGTATTCAAGTCTGCGGCCAAGGCTTCCGGCGCGAAACCCGCCATACAGTTGAGCCACAGACATCACCTTCGGGCCGGCGTTTTCTGTGGGTGCGGGGTGGGCCGCAGGACAAACCGACCGAGCCGGGCACAGATGCGGCAGCCAATCTGGCCGGATATATCTCGGTCACGCCGATGCGGGCGGATCTGACGGCCTATGATGCGCTAGAGGCGTTGAAGTCGATCGAATGAGTGGACTGGACCCCGAAACCGTCATGCAATTCCTGTTTGCCCTGCGCAAACGGGGCGTGACGGATGCGCGTGTGCTGGCCGCGATGGAGCAGATTGATCGGGGTCGCTTTGTCACCGGTCTGTTTGCGGATCGTGCGTATGAGGATATGCCGCTGCCCATCGCCTGTGGTCAGACGATCAGCCAACCCTCGGTCGTCGGGTTGATGACGCAGGCGCTGGACGTGCGCCCACGTGATACGGTTCTGGAGGTTGGGACAGGATCGGGCTATCAGGCCGCGGTTCTGTCAAAACTGGCGCGCCGGGTCTATACGGTTGAGCGCCATAAACGGTTGGTGAACGAAACCGGCCAGTTGTTTCGCCAGATGGGATTGACCAATGTGACCGCGATGCTGTCGGATGGGTCCTTTGGTTTGCCCGAACAAGCCCCCTTTGATCGGATCATTGTGACAGCCGCGGCAGAGGACCCACCCGGACCGCTCTTGGCGCAGCTGAAAATCGGGGGTATTATGGTTCTACCCGTAGGACAGTCAGATGCGGTACAGCAGTTGATCAAGGTCACGCGCACCGAGGATGGTCTGGACTATAACGAATTGTCGTCCGTCCGTTTCGTGCCCCTGCTTGAGGGGCTCGGGAAGGATGAGGCATAACAGGTATTTGAAGTTTGATCACCGGAACCCCGGACAACAGGGGCAGGTGTTGAGGGCAAACATGATGAGAGCAGTTTCCAAATCGGCGATGCGCCGTTGTGCGACCGGGGTGGCCGCATTGGCCATATTGGCCGGGTGCGAAGGCCCACTGGATTATGACCTGCGTGGTCAGATTGGCGGGTTTTCAACCACAGGCGCGGCGCAATCCGCCACCGCCAGCCGCCCGGCACCGGATGCGCGCGGCGTCATCACCTATCCGAATTATCAGGTGGCCGTGGCCCGTCGCGGCGATACCGTCCGTGATGTTGCGGCCCGTCTGGGTCTGCCCGAGGGCGAGCTGTCGCGGTTCAACGGATTGCAAACCACCGACACGCTGCGCGAGGGCGAAATCCTGGCATTGCCGCGTTCGGTGGGTGCGGCCAGCGGGGTTGACATCGCCTCGATCGCCGGATCGGCCATTGACCAGGCACCTGCGACAGGCGGGGTCCAGACAACAACCCTGGAACCTGCCAAACCGGCAGCGGCACCCGCGCCGACCGGGCCGGAACCGATTCAGCACAAGGTGAAACGCGGCGAGACAGCCTATACGATTTCGCGCCTGTACCAAGTGCCTGTCGAGTCTTTGGCTGAATGGAACGGTCTGGGTCCGGATTTCGCCATCCGTGAAGGCCAGTACCTGCTGATCCCGGTCAAGAACCAGCCCGCCCCGCGCGCGGCCGCTCCGGCGCCTGCAGTAGGGGCAACCAATGTAACGCAGCCGGGGCAGGGCTCACCCACGCCAACGCCGCCAAGCGCCACGCAGCCCTTGCCGGACCAACAGGTCGAGCCCCGCGCCGAAGCACCCGAGGCCCCTGATGTGACTGCCGAAGCTCCCAGCAACGCAAGCCGTTCTGCGCTTGCCTTGCCGGTGACCGGCAAGACCATTCGGACCTATGAGAAAGGCAAGAACGAGGGCATCGACATCGCAGCTGCGCCCGGTACGCCAGTCAAGGCCGCCGAGGCAGGAACCGTCGCCGCGATCACGGCAGATGCGGATCAGGTGCCGATCATTGTGGTCAAGCACAAGAACGACTTGCTGACCGTCTATGCCAATGTCGACGACATCACGGTCAAGAAAGGCGACCGTGTCAAACGCGGGCAGCAGATTGCCGCGTTGCGGGGTGGGGACAATGCCTATGTGCATTTCGAGGTCCGCAAAGGCTTCGAGTCGGTCGATCCCGAGCCCTATTTGCAGTGAACTAAATGGCCCGTATCGGGCCATGCCTCCGGCGGGGATATTTTTGGCCAGATGAAGCTGGGATCACGCGTGAGGGTCGTAGTCGCTGAGCTGTTTGCCGGGTTCATCTGTGAACAGTTCCGGTTGGGGCGTGACCGTTTCGATCAGGTCGATGCGGAAGACGCGGAAGCCGTCACGTAGCTCGCACCAGGCGGTCAGCGTCCAGACGCGGCCCCAGTATTCCATATGCAGGGGGCGGATCGTGCGGTCTGTCAATGTACCGTCAATGCGGCGATAGGATAGGTGCAGTTTCTGGCGTGATTTGATCGCGGCGCGGATCGGGGCCATATGGGCCAGCCCGCGGGCGGCATCGGCAAAGGGGTAGACGGCGAACTTCCAGGCGTCGGCTTCGGCTACGACCTGTGTAGGCAACACGGCGTCGATCTTTTCAGCAAGGGACTCGGCTGCAGCCTTGAGATCCGGATCGGCGGCTTCGGCGACGATGGCCATGCCGAGGTTCAGCGCCTCGAGCTCGGACGGGGTCAGGTTCAGCGGGGGCAGGGTGATCTGTTCGCGCACCATGTAGCCCACACCACGCTCGCCTTCGACCGGAATGCCAGAAGCCACCAGCGTGTCCATATCGCGGTAGATCGTGCGGACCGACACCTCAAGCCGGTCCGCGATGTCCTGCGCGCGGTGCAGTTTGCCGTCGCGCAGGATCTGGATGATATCGAACAGACGATCAGTGCGGCGCATGACACGCCATTCTGGAAGCGATTAGGCAGTCATGTTCCATAGCACATTCTCATGCCGCATCTGCAGGCTGTCGGGGTTGATGGCCGCCATCAGGGCCGGGGCGAACTCCTGTTCCGGGAACTGTGCCGCCGCGTTTTGCGCCGCCTGCATATCCTGCCAGACGACATAGTCGGTCCAACGCCCGTCATCGCCCTGGCTGAGCTGGCGATGGGCAAAGCCGGGTGCGGCGCGCACGAAGGCTTCGGTGGATTGGCTGAGCGCGACGAATGCTTCGGGCGAGGTGCCGTCGTTTAAAGTGAAAGTGACGATTTCTGCGACATGGGTCATGTGAGTCTCCGTTGACCAGGTTGCGATATCGCTGTTTTAGCCATCCACAACTGACATAAACCTGTCAGTTGAAAAAAGCGAGCCCTGTAAAATCGCAAGTTTAGACCGGATTTTGGGGGCGCCACCTTGTAAGCCCCCTTTTTGCGATGGGGGTTTGGGGCATAAACACAAGACCAGATCATATTCCCGGCGCGATGCGCTGACGTTAAAGGAGAAGAAACATGCTCAATAATATCGGCCTTCCTGGCCTACTGCTGATCGCTGTTGTGGTGCTGGTGCTGTTTGGTCGTGGTAAGATCAGTTCGCTGATGGGCGAAGTTGGCAAAGGCATCACGTCGTTCAAGAAAGGCGTCAAGGAAGGCGCAGATGAACTGGAGCAGGATTCAGCCGAAGTTGCCAAGGACGTCACACCGGAAACCGAAAAAGACAAGGTCTAAGCGCAGATGTTTGATCTGGGCTGGACCGAGCTTCTGGTCATCGGCATCGTCGCGCTGATTGTGGTGGGGCCCAAGGACCTGCCAGTGTTGTTTCGAAATGTTGGCCGCTGGGTTGGCAAGGCCCGCGGTATGGCCCGCGAGTTCAGCAGTGCGATGAACGAAGCTGCGGATCAGGCGGGCGTGAACGAGATCAAAAAGGGTTTGAATGCCGCCGCCAACCCGGTGAATACCGCTATGGATGGTGTGAAACAGGCGGCTCAGGATCTTGATAAGAGCATCGATCCCACCAAGTTTGATCCTCAGAGCGAGACCGGCAAGTTGGCTACTGAACGGGCCGAGCAAGCCAAGAAGATTCAGGCGACGAGCGCTCGTGCAACGGCCGAGCGCAAAGCCAAAGAAGCCGCAGATGCATTGGCCAAGGCCGAAGAGGCCGAAGCCGCGCTGAAGACTGAAAGCAAAACATGAGCAAGACCGACGAAATCGAAGACAGCTCGGCCCCATTGATCGAACATTTGGCTGAGCTGCGCACGCGGCTGATCCACTGCGTTGTGGCGTTTCTGATCGGTATGATCATCTGCTTCACGGTGGCCACGCCGATCTTCAATTTCCTGACGCACCCGTTGTGTGAGGTGCTGAATGAGCGCGGCCAGGATTGCGGGCTGATTTTTATCTCGCCGCAGGAAGGCTTCTTTGTTGCGATCAAGGTTTCGCTGTTGGGCGGGTTCATCCTGGCCTTCCCCTATATCGGAATGCAGATGTGGCGGTTCGTGGCACCAGGGCTTTACCGAACCGAAAAGAACGCGTTTTTGCCGTTCATGATCGCATCGCCATTCATGTTCCTGCTGGGTGCAAGTTTTGCCTTCTATGTCGTAACACCCTTGGCCTATGATTTCTTTCTGGGCTTCCAGCAGTTCGGTGCTGAGGGCGAGGCCGTAACCGATGGAGCGACAGCTGCACCGCTCAGTGTGGTGTTCCAGGGTTCGGCGCAGGAATATCTGAACCTGACGATCAAGTTCATCGTGGCCTTTGGTCTCTGCTTCCAGTTGCCTGTTTTGCTGACCTTGATGGGTAAGGCAGGATTGGTCAGCGCCGAAGGGCTTGGATCCGTCCGCAAATATGCGGTCGTCGCAATCTTGGTGCTCGCTGCGCTGGTCACGCCCCCGGACGTTATCACTCAGGTCATCCTGTTCGTCGTGGTCTATGGTCTCTACGAGATATCGATCTTCCTTGTCGCCCGTGTCGAGAAGAAGCGCGAAGAACAGCTGCGCGCCGATGGCTACTATGATGACGAGGCTGATGCGGATGAGGAGATCATTCAGGAGGAAGAGGGCAGATAACCCGCTCTGAAGACAAAGATAGGCGCGCCGGGTTCGGCGCGCCTTTTTCGTTTGAGGCCCTTGTTGCATCGCCCGGATCATGGTTTGACAGCGCCACACCAAGATCCGGAGGCCCCGATGGATGACCAAGCCCTGAACCGTATCGCCGACGCGCTGGACCGCATGGCCCCTGCGCCCTTGGCTGCTCCGGACTTCAACGCGGCCCCCGCCTTTGTCTGGCATGTCGGCCCGGATCGGTTAGAGCCTGTCACACAGGTCAACCGGGTCGATCTGGACCTGTTGGTGGGGATCAACCGCTCACGCGATACGTTGCTGGACAATACCCGTCGCTTTGCCGAAGGCTATAAAGCCAATAACGCGCTGCTCTGGGGCGCGCGCGGGATGGGGAAATCCAGTCTTGTGAAGGCCGTGCATGGCACACTTCAGGGCGGTCATCCGAACCTGAAACTGGTCGAATTGCAGCGTGAAGACATGGGCTCGGTCGCGCGCTTGCTGAACCACCTGCGCGCCGCGCCGCATCGGTTCATCCTGTTTTGCGATGACCTATCGTTCAGCCATGATGACCAACACTACAAATCGCTCAAAGCTGTGCTGGATGGCGGGATCGAAGGGCGGCCCGAGAATGTGGTTTTCTACGCCACCTCAAACCGCCGCCACCTGATGCCACGGGACATGATCGAGAACGAGCGTTCCAGCGCCATCAACCCGTCCGAGGCGGTTGAAGAAAAGGTCTCGCTTTCCGATCGGTTCGGCCTTTGGCTTGGCTTCCACCCGTGCGATCAGGATGAATACCTGGCCATGATCGATCGCTACTGCAGCGCCTATGGTGTCAGCGTCGACCCCGAAACCCTGCGCGCTGAGGCCATCGAATGGCAAGCGACCCGAGGTGCGCGCTCGGGCCGCGTTGCCTGGCAATTCTTCGTCGATCTAGCCGGGCGCAACGGCGTCAACATCGCCTGATCCCAGCTTCATCTGGCTAGAAATATCCCCGCCGGAGGCATGGCCCAAAGGGCCATTCCCCTACAGCAGTGCCAAAATCCGAGCTGCCTCATCCGCCGTGTTGGTCAACACATCCCGATCTTCACCGGGATGAAACCGCGCGCGCACGGCGGTGGGCATTGGCGCAGGTTGCACGATCGAGACGCGGGGCCCCGTGCGTTCTGTTTCAATCTGCCAACTGCGGGCCAAAGCCATCTGCGCGGCCTTTGTAGCCCCGTAGATACCATAGAATTTCTCACCGGCCTTGGGGTCGTCAAAGAACACTGCGTGACCGGCTTCGCCCAGCAGGGGTGTTACATAGGGGATCAAGACCGATGTGGCATTGGCGTTGATATTCATCGCCTTGGCCCATTCTTTCGGGTCGACAAAATGCGCCGGCGTCAGGGCTGAGCTATGGACGGCTGTGTGCAACCACAGATCCACCTTGCCCCAGCGATCATGGATGCCCCGGCACAGGGTCGCCATGGCATCCGGATCGGTGATGTCCATGGGCGCGAGGGTGGCGGACCCGCCCTTGGCCTTGATCCGATCGTCCAGCTCTTCCAGCCCGCCGGTTGTGCGGGCAACAGCGACGATGTGATAGTCGGGGGCCAGCGCCTCGGCCAGGGCTGCACCCAACCCGCGTGAGGCCCCTGTGATAAGGGCGATTTTGGTCTGATCGGTCATGACTGCGGTTTGAACCCCATCGCGCAGGCCGTCAAGAGGCGTCAGTCCCCAGGGATCGCGATCCGCCGGGTCTGGCCGCTTTGTCGCAGCATCACGCCATGCTCGTCGATGGCCACGATGGTGCCCGACCCAACGCGGCTGCCGGTTTTCACCTCCTTGACGCGACCAGAGGACATTCGCATGAGCGCGCGCAAATCCGCCTTGGGACCAAATATCCCAAGTACAGAGACAGAGTTTTTCTTCAGCGCGCCTTTTTGCGTTGCCGCGCCTTTGACGGTGACATTGGACATAAGCTGTGGTCGGGCAGGGCCCAGACCCCTTTGGTGAGTGGTAGCGGCGGGTTGGTTAACAAAGGCGAAAAGGGAACAAAAGACTGCCGCAACGTCGCATCGCCTGACCTTAAACGCAGGGTTTGCGAAGTCTTTGCATTCGCTGCGATTTCGGGGTCACGCCCGTGTGTCACATTTTCATGAACGGTAGCGGGTTGGTGAAAAACGCGAAACGCGATGTCTCAGCCAACCCATCTGATTCGGGGTGTCAGATCATCCCGAGGCCAGTTTGGCCCCGTTCCATGATCCGCCCACAAGCTCCATGTCCTCGCGCTTTTTGCTGACACGGGTGCTGTTTTCCAGACTGTCGAGATAATCATCACTGACGCTGCCGGTGATGTAATCGCCGTTGAAGCACGAGCAATCGAAGGCCTCGATCTCAGGGTTGCCTTCCTTGGCAGCCCAGACCAGATCATCGAGATGCTGGTAGAACAGAGCATCCGCGCCCAGCTCCTCGCGGATTTCCTCGATCTCTTTGCCATCGGCGATTAACTCGGCCTTGGTGGGCATGTCGATGCCATAAACATTGGGATATTTGACCGGAGGAGACGCGCTGGCGATATAGACTTTCTTGGCCCCGGCCTCGCGGCACATCTGTACAATCTTCTTGATCGTATTGCCGCGCACGATTGAATCGTCGATCAGCAGAACATTGTGATCTTTGAATTCCAGCGGAATGGCATTCAGCTTGCGGCGGACAGATTTCTGCCGCTCTTCCTGACCCGGCATGATGAAGGTGCGGCCGACATAGCGGTTCTTCACCAGACCCTCACGATAGGGGATGCCGGTGATTTTCGCGGCCTCAAGCGCCACGGGGCGGGCGCTGTCCGGTACTGGAATGATCCGATCAATATCCAACCCCGAGTCCTGAATTTGCTTGGCCAAAGTCTGACCCATGCGCATCTGGGTTTTGTAGACGGACACGCCATCCAGCAGCGAATCTGGACGGGCCAGATAGACATACTCGAAGATACAGGGCGTCAGTTTGCCCTCGACCGCCTGGAATTCATGCATGTTGCCATCCAGATCAATCAGGATGGCCTCACCCGCGCGCAGATCGCGCAGTTTATCGAACCCGTTGATGCCGAATGCTACGTCCTCGGAGGCAAAGGCGTAATCACTGCCGCCGCCTTCGGTTTCACGAACAGCGACAGACAACGGGCGGATGCCGTACGGGTCACGGAAGGCCAACATGCCCACGCCTGCGATCAGGCAGATCACGGAATAGGCACCTTGAACCCGCTCCATCGTCATCTTCACGCCAGCAAAGATGTTGCGAATGGGTTCGACATTGCCATTGACTTTGATCGCATCGGCCACCTTGTCGGCCAGCACATTCAGCAGGATTTCAGAATCCGAGGTGGTACGCAGGTGGCGGCTGTATTTGCCCGTGACCTTTTCGCGCTGCTCAGCCGTGTTGGTGATGTTGCCATTGTGGACCAGATATATCCCGTAAGGCGCGTTTACGAAGAAGGGCTGCGCCTCAGCCGCGCTGAGTGAACCGGCGGTTGGATAGCGTACATGCCCCATGCCGACTTTACCCAGGAGGGTTTCAGCATCCGTGGCGTGGAAGACATCCTTGACCAGACCGTTGGCCTTTTTCTCGCGGAAGAACTCACCGTTATATGTGACGATCCCCGAGGCATCCTGACCCCGGTGTTGCAGCATCAGCAAGCCGTCATAGATTTCCGCAAACACATCATGTGTCCGGCTTGCGATCCCCAAAATCCCACACATGTACGGGCTCCAATTCCTATGGCGTTGTGACGAGAGGTTTGACCGACTGTCGGGATCGATAAGGGGATGCTGCCTGCACCATGCGTGCGATTGCCTGTGTTTCATAAGCCAGATGGCAAATCATCGATGCGACGCACGCAGATGAAAACACAAAGAACAAGATCGGCAGCTCCGATTCCGTGGCGGGTTGGCCCTCACATACTGCCTTCGAACGCCCCTGTCATCAAAGGATCACAATTACACAATGCCGCAGGTGGGATTTGTGCTGTCTCGACCGCGCACCAAGTCTGATGACATATGAATATAATTGTGCTGACATGGCGGAAACCGGATCAAAATGCGCATGTTGAACGGGCAAGGGGGCGTGATGTGGCAAAACCGGCCGCCGTCTAAGGCAGAGGAAACACCCAAGCGGCGGTGCCATCGGTGTCGCGGCATGGGGCGCGCGCCTTGTCAGATCTGCAACGGTGCCGGACAGGTCGTCAAAGGCCGCGATATTCATGGCAAACCGATATTCAGCCGCTGCGACGGGTGTTTTGGATTGAAAACCATCCGATGCACAGTGTGCGGCGGGGAAGGGTTCATCTGAAACAAAAAAAGCCCGGGCAGTGCCGGGCTTTTCGAAATACTGATACCTGCTGGATCAGCTGTCGGTGCTCTCTGCAGCAGGGGCCGTTCCGCTCGCGGTGCAGCTGCCTACAAGTTCTTCATATTGTGCGGTTACCCAGCCCAATGCCGCTTCGGGGTTCTGCTCTTCGATCTGTGTGCTGAACTGTTCGAACACCTTGGCCGAGCGGCTTTCATCGACAATCGTATAAGACTGGCCGGTCATGACCGTGTCGTAGACAAAGAAGGCGATGGCCACCAACAGGATGCCGCGCGCGATGCCGAAGAAGAAGCCAAGCGCTTGGTCCAGACCGCCTAGCGCCGAGCGCTGCACCAGCGACGAAAACAGCGGCGTAAAGATGCTGACCACGATCAGGGCGATGGCGAATACGGCGGCAAAGCCCGTGATCACCGACAATTCGCAACTGTCACGCAGGAAATCCCCGACAACCGGGATCTCTTTGACCAGAGGCACAGCTTGCGGTGCAAAGATGAACGCCAGGACCGCAGCAGCGACCCAGCCCGCGATGGCCAGAACCTCACGCATGAAACCGCGCGAATAGGCCAAGAGGCCTGACAGCACGATGATCAGGGCCACAACCCCGTCAATTATTGTAAAACCTTCCATGGCCCTCGCCTGTTCTTTTGCTGCCCCTCGCGGCGCGACTTTAACCTGCTCCGAAGGTTTCGCCAACAAACCCAACCAAATCAGAGGGTCGGGTGAGTGTCAGACCTGCCACAGTGCCGGTTTTGCCACCTGCCGGAGCAACTGCCGCTGTGAAACCAAGTTTTTGCGCTTCTTTCAACCTATTTTCGGTCTGCGGGGCGGGTCTAAGTGCACCGGATAGCGAGATTTCTCCGAAAACGACGGTATCGGCGGGCAGGGCGGTGTCTTCACGGGCGCTCAGCAGCGCGGCGGCAACGGCAAGGTCGGCAGCGGGCTCGCTGACCTTAAGACCTCCGGCGACATTCAGATAGACGTCGAGCCCCGCAAAAGGGATACCGCAGCGGGCTTCGAGCACGGCAAGGATCATGGCAAGGCGCCCGCTGTCCCAGCCCACAACCGTGCGGCGGGGTTGGGAATGAGGGGAGGGGGCGACAAGCGCCTGAAGCTCGACCAATACGGGTCGTGTGCCCTCGATCCCCGCAAAAACGGCCGATCCAGGGCTGGGTTCTCCGCGTTCTGACAGGAACAGGGCCGATGGGTTGGTGACTTGTGCCAGACCCTTGCCCGTCATCTCGAACACGCCGATCTCATCGGCGGGGCCAAAGCGGTTCTTCACGGCGCGCAGGATGCGGAACTGATGACCGCGCTCGCCTTCGAAATAGAGCACGGTGTCGACCATATGTTCAACGACCCGGGGGCCTGCGATCTGGCCTTCTTTGGTGACGTGACCAACCATGATGATCGACACGCCGTGTCGTTTCGCAAACGTGGTCAATTCATGCGCTGCGGCCCGGACTTGTGATACCGAGCCGGGCGCGCTGTCCACATTGTCGGCCCACATGGTCTGAATCGAGTCGATAATGGCGAGGCCGGGTTTTTCGGTTTCCAACGTCGTCAGGATATTGCGCAGGTTGGTTTCAGCAGCCAGTTGAACAGGCGCGTCCTCCAGCCCCAGCCGCCGCGCGCGCATACGGACCTGTGCACTGGCTTCTTCGCCCGAGACATAGATTGTTTTGACGCCTGCACGGGCAAAGCGCGCAGCAGCCTGCAGCAACAGGGTGGATTTTCCGATACCGGGATCGCCGCCCACCAACAGGGCTGAGGCGGGTACCAGACCACCGCCCAGGACGCGGTCCAACTCGTCCACCCCGCTGAGTGTTCGGGGTGGCGGTGTCTCCTCGGTCGACAAGTCCGTGAGCGTGACAGACTGTCCCCGCTTGCCGCCGAGGGATTTCTTGGCCGGGCCAGCCGAAAGCGGCACGTCCTGGGTAATGGTATTCCATTCCCCACAGGCATCGCAACGCCCGGACCATTTGGTGAAGCTCGCACCGCAGGCCGAGCAAGAGAAGGTTGGTTTTGCCATTCCGCTTTGGTGCCCGAGGATGGGCGGTTCTTCAAGCCCTTGCGGGCTTTCATCTCCGCCGGTGGCGCGCTGCGGGTTCGGGCCCTGCGGGCCGTCACCCGCAGCGGGCGCATGCGCGCCGGGTGTCAGATAGAGGTTTGGGCCTTTGCCTGACGTTCGGTCAGAAGGCCCAGCACCAGCGAGGCGAGGATGCAGAGGGTGAAGAGGTAGAGGCCCCAGGCGGTCTCAATGGTGGCGTAAGAGATGCCCTTGGCCAGAGTGATATAGAGCGCGATGAGGAAGATATCGGCCATGGCCAGCTTGCCGAGGATGTTCAGCGCGGGCTGGACGCGGGCGTCCAGCAGGTTCCACTGGATCAGCGCGGTGCCGATGGTTTTGATATACGGCGCAAAGAGCGCGAAGATGGTGACGACCAGCGCGAGGAAGACGTCGGACTTCCATAAGGACTGGAGGCCGGTGATGACGCTGATCTCGCTGAGGCCGAAAATTGGAAGCAAGCCGGCGCGCATCAGCGGGGCAAACCACGCGATGGGGTAGAGGATCAGGAGCGAGAGGGTGGCGAGGCGGAGGGTCATTTATATGGTTATTACAAAAACACGTAGCCGTGCCTTCTATTGTCTGAGCTGACGACTATTCTAGTCAAGCGGGCGTTTGAAGCGATGGAACTAAATTATTACTTTGGTCGCACCGCGGTAACTTTAGAAGCTCATAATATCTCATAGCTTCCAGCACCTGAAAAAATGCGCAGACAAGAATCGCAATAAGGATTCCGGTAGGGATCAACTCGAACTCTCTGGGTCTCCATCTAGTTTTGAATGCGCCGATCAACCAAATCAATACAAGGAAAACGTAGAGAACGAACAGAGCCAAACCAAAAACAATGCTGTAGTACCTTACAAAGTCTTCGCTTGCTTCAGAAATCATTGGTAGAAACAACCTAGTAAGCGCCAATGCCGTCAGTAGGCAAAAGGAACCGAGCCCAACACCAACTGCGCGCGTTGTGAGACCAAGCTTTCGTTTGATCAAAAGCGACATAAATATTGCGAATGGCAACAACAGAACCAAAGCGAATGTTGCGAAGCCTAAGCTTGAATTCTGAGACCGATATAGTTCGCCAACATCAACGCAGCTCTGTTCCATGCTCAACGCACCGCCTCAATCGGCCCGTCAGCGCTGCCGCTGATGAATTGCTCCATATACGGATCGCCCGAGGTATCCATCTGAGCCACAGGCCCCGTCCACTGGATCACCCCGCCATGCAGCATCGCCACATTGTCGGCAATGGCGCGGACCGAGCTCATGTCGTGGGTGATGGTCATGGCGGTTGCCCCCATCTCGGTCACGATTTCGCGGATCAGGTCGTTGATGACGCCGGACATGATCGGGTCCAAGCCGGTGGTCGGCTCGTCAAAAAAGATGATCTCGGGCTCGGCGGCGATGGCGCGGGCGAGGCCGACGCGTTTTTGCATACCGCCGGACAGTTCGGCGGGCAGGCGGTCAGCCACGTCGGGTTTCAGGCCCACGCGGCGCAGTTTCTCGATGGCGATCTCACGGGCTTCCTCGGTAGGGCGTTTCAGCGAGCCGCGCAGCAGGCGGAAGGCGACGTTTTGCCAGACGGGCAACGAGTCAAACAGCGCCGCGCCCTGAAACAGCATGCCGAACCGGGCCAGAAACGCATCGCGGTCGCCCTTGGTGGCGTCTTTGTCGTCCACATAGATCATGCCGCTGTCGGGCTGGATCAGGCCCAGAATGCATTTCAGCGCCACCGACTTGCCCGTGCCCGAGCCGCCGATGATGACCATCGAGGTGCCCTTGGGAATCTCAAGGTTCATGCCTTGCAGGACGCGGTTGTCGCCAAAGGCTTTATGCACGTTCTCCATCCGGATCATAGCGAGAAGAACACCCCTGTGAGTACGAAATTGGCGGCGAGGATCAGCACGGCGGCGGCCTCGACCGAGCCTTTGGTGGCGCGGCCCACGCCCTGCGCGCCGCGGCCCGAGGACATGCCATAGTAGCAGCCCATGATGGCGGCGATCATGCCGAAGGCGGCCCCTTTGACCAGGGACGAGACGATGTCGCGGGTCTCAAGGAAATCCACGGTGTTTTTCAAATAAGCCGCCGGGTTGAAGCCCAGGTTTTGCGTGGCGACGGTGTATCCGCCCATGATCCCAATGACATCTCCGACCGCGACCAAGGCGGGTACGGTGACCAGCGCCGCCAGCACGCGCGGGGCGGTCAGGTATTTCATCGGGTGGGTGGAGAGCGTGACCAGCGCGTCAATCTGTTCAGTCACTTTCATCGTCGCGATCTCAGCCGCGATGGAGGAGGTCACGCGGGCGGCGATCATCAGCCCGACCAGCACTGGGCCAAGCTCGCGCACCATGCCGATGGCGACGATCTGAGGCACCACCGCCTCGGCATTGAAACGTGCACCGCCTGCGTAGATTTGCAGGGCCAGCGCACCGCCGGTGAAGATCGCGGTCAGGCCGACCACGGGCAGGGACAGCCAGCCGATATTCAGCAGCGCCATTGCAAATTCACGCGGGTAAAACGGGGGTCGGAAGATATGAGAGATTGCGTCCAGCGCAAACAGCGCCACCCGGCCAAACGCGGCCAGCAGGGTCAGCGCGGCGCGGCCTAACCCGCTGAGCAGTAAGACAGGGTTCATTCCACATAACCCCGCGAATATCGGCGACCCATCGAGGTCAGGATTTCATAGCCAATCGTGCCCGCCGCTTCGGCCAGATCATCCACGGTTTGATGCCCGTTCAGGATGCGTAGGCGTTCAGGGTCATCGGGCAGGTCGGTGACATCGACCGTGATCAGGTCCATCGAAATTCGGCCCACAACAGGGCAGGGCTGATCGCCCGCAAACGTGTCGATCCCGCCACCGATGGCGCGGTGCAGACCATCCGCATAGCCTGCCGCAACTGTTGCGATGCGCGACGGGCGCCGGGCGCTCCAACTGTTGCCGTAGCCAACGGTTTCGCCGACCTTAAGCGCGCGCACCTGGATGACCGGCAGATCAACAGTGACAACAGGCCGGGCCCCGGCAAAAGGCATCCCGCCATATAGGCCAATGCCCGGGCGGCAGAGGTCGAAATGAAATTCTGGCCCCAGAAGCATGCCACCGGTGGCCGCCAGCGAACGCGGCGCGGTGATGCCATCGGTCATCTCGCGGAAGGTTTTCAACTGTTGCCGGTTCATCGGATGATCGGGTTCGTCCGCACAGGCCAGATGAGACATCACGACAACCGGGTTCAGCGCCTCGGCCTTGGGGCGCAGTTCGGCCCAGTCAGCAGGTTCCAGGCCCAAGCGGTTCATACCGCTGTCCAGCTGGATACCAAAAGGATGATCCGGCAGCGCTTGCACATGGCGCAGAAACTGCTGGGGTGAGTTGATCAGGGGCGTCAGATCATGGGCGCGCAGCAGGTCTGCATCCCCCTCCATATGGCCGGAAAACACGCAAATCTGCGGCCCCGGTCCAATGGCCTGACGCACGTCTGCACCTTCTTCAGCCACCGCGACGAAAAACTTGCGCACGCCTTCTTCGGCCAACGCATTGCTAACCGGCCCGGCGCCCAGACCATAACCATCGGCCTTGACGACAGCAGCGGTTTCAACATCGGTCTGTGCATCCAGCGCCCGCCAGTTGCCGGCAAGGGCCTGAAGATTGATTGTCAGTCGTGCGGTACTCATGGCGTTGTTCATGACATTGCGCCGTATAAGGTCAAGAGGGAATGACGTTTTTGCGACGCCGTTTCAGCGTTGTACGGGCGACATCCGGCGAAATTTGCCAAGTTCTTGTGAATTCTGGCAGTTTGTTGCTGTGATGATAGTAAGTGGGATTGCGAATGCACGCTGGTCTGGTCAGGTGCGGCCTTCCAGTTTTGGGCGGTAAAACAGATGCAGTGCCCGGAGGGGATCATGGAGTTTTCGACCGGTATAGGATCAGATGTTCAGGCTGTCGTCGATCTGTTTCAACACGTCTTTTCAGCCTCGGAGAGCACTGATGAAGGCGCGTTGATCGGCGCGTTTGTGCAAGACTTGCTGAGCATGACGCCTGAGACTGATGTAATGCTTTACACCGCGTATCAGGATGCGGAACTGGTGGGCGCTGTGGCGTTTTCTCGGATCAACTACCCGCAGGACAGCCGAGATGTCTTTATACTGTCGCCGATGGCGGTGCGAACGGACCGGCAGAAATCGGGGATTGGGCAGGCTTTGATCACCTTCGGGCTGGACCAGCTGCGCGACTCTGGCGTCGAAGTGGTGCTGACCTATGGCGATCCAAACTACTATCGCAAAACTGGTTTTCTGGCCATTTCGGAAGAGATCGCGCAGCCACCGCTGAGGCTCAGCTATCCACATGGTTGGCTAGGGCAATCTTTGGACGGGCACGAACTGACCCCGCTAATGGGGCCATCGCATTGCGTTGCGGCGCTGAATAATCCTGCCTTGTGGTAGGGGTCAGTAGCCTTCGATCTCGCCGCCTTGTTGCCAGGGTTTGATCAGATTGCCAAAGCGGGTGAACTGGGCCTCGAACGAGAGCTCAACCGTGCCGATGGGGCCGTGGCGCTGCTTGCCGACGATCACTTCGGCCTTGCCATGCAGGCGTTCCATGGCCTGCTTCCACTCTTCCATCTTTTCCAGCTCATGATCGCCGGGCTTTTCGCGTTCCTTGTAGTATTCCTCGCGGAACACGAACATCACCACATCCGCATCCTGTTCAATCGAGCCCGATTCACGCAGGTCCGAAAGCTGCGGGCGTTTGTCGTCGCGGTTTTCCACCTGACGAGAAAGCTGCGACAGGGCGATGACGGGGATGTTCAGTTCCTTGGCGATGGCCTTCATGCCCATCGATATCTCGGCGATTTCGTTGACGCGGTTGTCAGCCATGCCGCGGCAGAGTTGCAGATAGTCGATCACCAGCAGGTCCAGCCCATGTGTTCGCTTCAGCCGACGTGCGCGGGCAGCAAGCTGCGCGATGGGCAGGGCCGGCGTGTCGTCGATGAACAGCGGGCAGGCTTCCAGTTCTTTGGCGGCATCCACAAACCGTCGGAACTCGGCCTCGGTCATGTCGCCCTGACGGATCTTATGGCTGGAAATCTCAGAGGCTTCGGCCAGAACGCGGCCTGCCAACTGTTCGGCACTCATTTCCAATGAGAAGAACCCAACCACGCCGCCATCAATCGCGCCTTCACTGCCATCAGGCTTGGTGCCGCGTTTATAGGCCTTGGCCACGTTAAATGCCACGTTGGTCGCAAGCGAGGTTTTACCCATAGAGGGACGGCCGGCAAGAATGATCAGGTCCGATGGATGCAAGCCACCCAGCTGCTTATCCAAATCGGCCAGACCGGTCGAGATGCCGGCCATCCCGC
Source organism: Ruegeria sp. YTSA168 (assembly GCF_059610045.1). Classification (NCBI taxonomy): domain Bacteria; kingdom Pseudomonadati; phylum Pseudomonadota; class Alphaproteobacteria; order Rhodobacterales; family Roseobacteraceae; genus Ruegeria; species Ruegeria sp. YTSA168. The sequence goes on along the minus strand of NZ_JBXWMW010000003.1, from coordinate 172,400 downwards.
CCCCACGCTGGTATGCTTCGTTGGTGACATTGACGGCTTCGGTGACCGCCTTGAGGAAGGATTGAAAGCCCTGTTCTGTCTGGCCTTGTTCCGACAGCTGATACAGCTGCTGCTCGGCCTCGATAATCTGTTCCTTCGGCTCGCTGGACACATCAACCCGCGCAGCCTTGTCCGAGATATCCCGGCCCAGCCGGATCAGCTCGCGCCGAATGGCCAGATCATAGATCATCTGGGCGTAGTCATGTACGGCAAAAGCACTGATCGAGGCCCCGGCCAGTTTGACCAGATAAGCCGGGCCACCCAGTTCCTGCAGGCCCTCATCCTCGGCCATGAAGGATTTCAGCGTCACTGGCGAGGCCAGCGCGTTCTTCGCAATCCGATTGGCCGCGACCTCATAAATGCGCGCATGGACCGGGTCATAGAAATGTTCGGACCCGATGATCGAGGCGACCCGATCATAGAGATCATTATTCGTCAGAATCGCACCCAGAAGCTGCTGCTCGGCCTCAATGGAATGCGGCATGGTTTCGGCGTTCTGAATCTGTGCCGCTGCCTGTTCGATACTGCTGATCTCGTTCATCTTGTCCCCGCTGCCCGTTCGGAGGTTTTACACAGGAAACGCTGCCGCAAGCTATCTGGAAATACCTGTGGGTAACCTGCGGTAAGGTCTTGGGATAACTTTCCCGACGGATTGGATGCCCGTGTATGCGTAGCCTATTATGTATGAATTGAGGGGAAAGTCACCAGATATCGTGGCTGCATGGCCGATTCTTCTGGGCTTATCCCCAATTCGTTCACAGGCGGTTTATGTGGATTTGCGCGCGTCCTGCCAGCCGCGCGGGTCGTTCAGAAAGGCCTCGACCCCGTCAAGTGTCTCTTGGTCAAAGGCTTCCTGTGCTTTGGCCTCGGCCAGGACATCCCACCAGGTGCACAGCGAATGCAGTTTCACACCATGATCGCCAAGGGTCTTTTCGGTTTCTGGGAAGATGCCATAGTAGAAAATCACCGCCGTATGGCCACAAGTCGCGCCGGTTTCACGGATCGCATCGACGAAGGACAGCTTTGATCCGCCATCGGTGGTCAGATCCTCGACCAACAGTACCCGTTCGCCTTCGCTCATCGCGCCTTCGATCCGGGCGTTACGGCCGTAACCTTTGGGCTTCTTGCGCACATAGGTCATGGGCAAGGCCATGCGTTCGGCGACCATCGCCGCAAATGGGATACCTGCCGTTTCGCCCCCGGCGATATTGTCGAATGCCTCAAATCCTGCGTCGCGCATCACGGTGACGGTTAGAAAATCCATCAGCGTCGAGCGGATTCGCGGGTATGAGATCAGCTTGCGACAATCGATATAGGTTGGGCTGGGCAGGCCCGAGGACAATGTGAATGGTTCGCGCGAATTGAAATGAACGGCTTTGATCTCCAGCAGCATCCGAGCGGTCAGGCGGGCGATTTCGGTGCTGTCGGGAAAAGAACTGGGGATCATGGCGCAAACCTCTGGGCTGAAAGAGTGTTGCGGGCTGATAGCCTGACCCTTGGGCCGGAGTCGAGAGGGCGACAAAAGAAAAGCGGACCCTTGTGGGATCCGCTTTTTGCCCTTTCGGGCAGAGCGGCCAAGGTGGGCTTGGCTGCTCGGATCATTGCTCCGATCATGGTCTGCCGATTGATCGAATGCCGGTGTTTCGGTCACAGCGTCTATGCGACGCGGGGTGAGTAGTGCAACCTGTTTGACGGCTGCAAGCGCGGCAAATGACGCAAAGGAAGCAATGTCATCTAGTCGAACTTCGAAAGCGCGTTTTGCAACAGGTTCAGCGCATGATCGCGTGCCGCCTGCCGCACAGCGTCGCGCCCGGGTGCGCCGAACTCCACAGTTTCAGTTAGGGTGGTCAGCCCCTCACCAGCCAGCCCGAAGCACACACGCCCCTCGGGTTTAAACTCGGAACCTCCCGGACCCGCGATGCCGGTGATCGAGACGGCCAATTGCGCCTGAGAGTTTCGTACTGCGCCTTCTGCCATTTCGCGCGCGACCTGTTCTGAGACGGCGCCATGGGCCTCCAACGTCTCGGCCCGGACACCCAGCATGTCCTGCTTGGCGCGGTTGGTGTAGGTGACGAATCCACGCTCGACCACCGCAGAGCTGCCGGGAATGTCGGTCAGCGCAGCGGCGACCATACCGCCCGTGCAGCTTTCGGCAGTGGCGATCATCATGCCATGCGCCTTGGCCAAATCGAGCAGAGCAGCGACGGTCATAGCCCCAGTATTCCATGTGCGATCCCGGCCAGCACCACGATACCGATGGCAGCAAAGACCCCGGCGATCACATCGTCCAGCATCACGCCCATCGCGTCATTGCGTCGATCCGCCCAGCCAACAGGGCCGGGTTTGGTGATGTCGAAAAGCCGGAACAGCAGGAACCCCGCGACCCAACCGGGCCAGAGCGCGGTGATCTCGATTCCATGTGTCCAGCTTGGGTAGGAAATGGCCCAGAGCGCGACGAACTGGCCCGCGACCTCATCTACCACGATTTCGGACGGGTCGTGATCCTCTTGCCCGGCGGTCATCACTTTTGTGGCCCAAAACCCTGCGATGAACACGACGAGCGTCGCAAGCACGAGCAGGGGGAACCCGCCCAAAACGTGCAGGACCCAGACCAGAGGCAGGGCCGCAAGCGATCCCCATGTGCCGGGGGCAGGGCGCAGATATCCGACACCGCAGACGGTGCCGATCAGACGCGCGATACTCATGCTTTTACCAGGCAGGCTGTGGCGAGTGACGCGATGCCTTCGCTACGGCCAGTGAAGCCCAGACGCTCGGAAGTGGTTGCCTTGACCGAGACCTGATCGGTGCGCAATCCCATGATTTTAGACATTTCTTCTTTCATTTTTTGGGCATGAGGGCCGATCTTTGGGTATTCACAGACCAGAGTACAATCAACGTTCGAGATGCGGTAACCCATGGTTTGGGCAAGCTCGACAGCGTGGCGCAGGAAAATCTCGCTGGCGGCCCCTTTCCACTGCGGATCTGAAGGGGGGAAGTGCTGGCCGATATCGCCCTGCGCCAAAGCGCCATAGATGGCATCCGTCACAGCGTGCATGCCGACATCAGCATCGGAATGACCTTGCAACCCCCGGTCATGCGGTACTTTCACACCGCATAGGATCACATGATCTCCGTCACCAAACCGGTGCACGTCATAGCCGTTGCCCAGTCTTACATCCATATTCAGCCCCAATATCCGTTCTGCCCGGGCAAAATCCTCGGGTCGTGTGATTTTGATATTGTCCGGATCGCCCGGCACGATGGTCACGTCCAGCCCGGCGGCACGTGCAACCTCGACATCATCCGCCGCGCTGCCTGAATGGGCCGCATGAGCGTCCGTGATCGCATCATAGTGAAAACCCTGCGGCGTTTGGGCCGCGAACAGACCTGTTCGATCCCGCGTTCCGGAAACCGTGCTCTCATCCCCGGTCCAAAGCGCGTCTGTAACGGCCAATCCGGGTGCGGCAGCTTGGCTTTTGCTCAGTGCGTGCATCACGTTCTGAATGACGTCCGCACCCACGCAGGGGCGGGCAACATCATGAATCAAAACATAATCTACATCCCGGTCCGCCAGCGCATCCAGCCCGTTGCGGACAGATGCCGCTCGATCCGCGCCACCCGGGGCGAGGATCAGATCACTGTCCCGATAAGCCTCCCAAGCCCCCGAATCGTCGGGTGATAGCACGAGTACAATCTGTTCGACTTGTGTGCGAAACCTGTCGATCGTCCAGTCGGCTACCACGCGCCCGCCCAGCATGCGCCATTGCTTGGGCGTGCCTCCTCCGGCGCGGGTTCCGCGACCGGCGGCAACGATGATGGCGGCGGTTGTCATACTGACGTTTGCTCCGTTGATTTTGGCCATTGTTTAGGGGGCGGTGAATGCAGAGGCAATCACCCGCGTCAATCTGCCTAAAAATTAAGCGTGTGATGATTTTGCAGGCTTGTGGGTGGTCGTTTTGTTGTTCATATGCCCCGGATTCGATATCAAAACCCCAACTGCTCAAGGATTAAGCACGTTGACCCTGCATCTTGCTGACAAAACTCTGAACCCGCCTGTGCTGCTGGCACCAATGGCTGGAATCACGGATCGCCCGTTCCGCGATCTGGTGATGCGGTTTGGAGCGGGCATGGTCGTCAGCGAAATGGTCGCCAGCCAGGAGATGGTGCAAGCCAAGCCTGGCGTGCGCGAAAGGGCGGAACTGTCGGCGGATGTCGAGAACACCGCCGTACAGCTTGCCGGGCGCGAGGCGCATTGGATGGCCGAGGCCGCCCGTCAGGTTGCCGATCGGGGCGCGCGGGTGATCGACATCAACATGGGCTGCCCGGCCAAGAAGGTGACCAATGGTTATTCCGGCTCGGCCCTTCTGAAAACGCCAGATCATGCCCTGACCCTGATCGAAGCGGTGGTTGAGGCGGTCGATGTACCCGTCACCCTGAAAACGCGGCTGGGCTGGGATGATGCGCTACTGAACGCGCCTGATGTGGCGCGCCGGGCCGAAGGGGCGGGTATCAAGATGGTCACGATACATGGGCGCACGCGCTGCCAGTTCTACAAAGGCCACGCCGATTGGCAGGCGATCCGAGCGGTGAAACAGGCGGTGTCGATTCCCGTCATTGCCAATGGCGACATTGTTGATACCAGTGCGGCACGCACGGCGCTGGAACAGTCGGGTGCAGATGGGGTGATGGTCGGGCGGGGCGCGCAGGGAAAACCCTGGCTTCTGGCGCAGATATGCCACGACATCTACGGCACCGACGCGCCGGAAATCCCCAAAGGCGCTGAATTGGTCGAGATGGTGCGCGCCCATTATCAAGCCATGCTCGATTTCTACGGCACCGATCTGGGCCTGCGCGTCGCACGCAAGCATCTGGGCTGGTACATGGATGAAGCCGGAACACCCGCACCCCTGCGTCGGGCTGTTTTGACCTCACGTGATACGCAAGAGGTGCTGCGCCTGCTTGATGAGGCGCTGGATTGCGCAGCTGAGGTAGCCGCATGACTTCGGATCAGAGCATCTGGAACTCATTACCCGTTCCGGCCTTCATCATCGACCAGGAGGATCGGATTTCCGATGTGAACTCCTCGGGCGAGGGTTTCCTGAACGCGTCGCGAAAGTCGGTGATCGGTCATCCGGTCTGGGACCAGATCGCCGTGGACGCCCCGCTGGAGGAGGCGTTTCTGCGCGCGCGTCATCAAGGCACGCCCCTGTTTGTCAATGATGTGGATGTCGGGTCAGGCAACCGCGCGCCGCTGCAATGCGCGCTACAGATCGCGCCGCTTGTTGGGCATCCGGGATCAATGATCATGATCATCTCGCCACGCGAATTGGCGGGGCGCATGACCCGTGGCAACACGGTTAAGTCAGCAGCGCAATCCGCCATCGGCATGGCAGAGATGCTGGCACATGAAATCAAGAACCCGCTGGCCGGTATCACGGGCGCGGCGCAGCTTCTTAGCATGAATATCTCAGCGCAAGACCTTGAACTCACAGATCTTATCGTTGCGGAAAGTCGCCGTATCGTGAAGTTGCTGGAGCAGGTTGAGCAATTCGGAAACCTGCAGCAACCCGACTTCAAACCGGTCAACATCCACGACGTTCTGGACCGCGCGCGCCGTTCGGCCTTGCTGGGGTTCGGCGCGGATATGACCATTATCGAGGATTACGATCCATCGCTGCCGCTGGCCTATGGTGACCCGGATCAAATCCTGCAAGTGGTTCTGAATCTGTTGAAAAACGCGTCCGAGGCCGCTGGCCCGAATGGCGGCACTATCCGCCTGCGCACCTATTTCGAACATTCGTTCCGCCTGCGTCGTAGTGACGGCTCGGGTCATTCGCTGCCGTTGCAGATTGAGATCATCGATGATGGCCCTGGACTGCCTGAGGATATTCGCAGCGATATTTTCGACCCATTTGTCTCGGGCAGGGAAAATGGAACGGGGCTGGGGCTGGCGCTGGTTAGCAAGATCATCTCGGACCATCGCGGCTGGATCTCGGCCGATTCCGTTCCGGGACGCACCGTTTTCAAACTGTCGCTGCGCCGCGCGCCGGCAGAGAGCATAACGAAGGAGAGCACCTGATGGATGGCACCGTTCTGGTTGCAGATGACGACCGCACGATCCGCACTGTTCTGACTCAGGCCCTGACTCGGGCCGGATGCAAAGTGCATGCCACATCTTCGCTGACCACGCTGATGCGATGGGTCGGTGAAGGCAAAGGGGATGTGGTGATTTCGGACGTGGTCATGCCGGACGGGAACGGTTTAGAAATGCTGCCGAAAATCGCACAAGACCGCCCCGGTTTGCCGGTGATTGTGATTTCGGCCCAGAATACCATCATGACGGCGATCCAGGCGGCTGAGGCGGATGCCTATGACTATTTGCCCAAACCCTTCGATTTGCCCGATTTGATGAAACGCACCGCACGCGCACTGGAACAAAAGCAGCGCCTGCAATCAGAACCCGAGGCAGAAGCGAATGAACGCCCGGACGAGTTGCCTCTGGTCGGGCGCACATCCGTCATGCAGTCACTGTATCGATTAGTCGCACGGGTGATGAATACCGATCTGTCGGTCATGATTTCTGGTGAAAGTGGAACCGGTAAATCTCTGATCGCGCGGGCAATTCACGACTTCTCGGACCGTCGTACATTGCCGTTTGTAACCGCCACAGCCGCAGACCTGCGTGATTTGGAGGGGCCCGCCCGCGTCATGGCGCGCGTGCGTGGAGGTACGCTGTTGATTGATGAGATCTCCGATCTGGATGATGAGCTTCAGGCGCGCATCGTGCGTATGATGGACACCCCCGGCGATCACGTGCCGCGTTTCATGGCCACGAGCCAGTCGGATCTGGCCGAAGGTATGGAAGGTGGTCGCATCCGGCAGGATCTGTACTACCGCCTATGCGGCGCGACGATCCACGTACCGGCCCTACGCGAGCGTGTGGATGATATCACCTTGCTGGCCGAGCATTTTCTGGCCCGCGAAGAGCGTGATAGCGGCACTAAGCGCTGGCTCAGCCCGGATGCGGTTGAATTGATCCGTCGCTACTCCTGGCCCGGCAACGTGCGGCAGTTGGAGAACGCGGTCCGTCGTCTTAGCCTGACCAGCCGCGCTGATGAAATCTCAAAAGCCGAGGTCGAGATGGTGCTGGGCAGCCAGCCCGAGGCCGAACCTGTGCTGAGTGGGGGCGAGCGCGAGAAGCTGTCCACCTCGGTGGAACGGCATCTGCGGCGTTACTTTGATCTGCACGGCAACATGCTGCCGCCTCCGGGCCTGTATCAGCGCATTTTGCGCGAGGTAGAGGCCCCGCTGATTGAAATTGCGCTGGAGGCAACAGGCGGCAATCAAGCAAAATGCGCTGATTTGCTTGGGATAAACCGAAATACGCTGCGGAAAAAGATTACTGACCTCGATATTCAGGTGACACGCCGTCGCAAACTGATGTAATATCGCCACACAAACCGTGGCATCCGGGTATCTCCGGGGAAACGACCACGACATATGGCGGTCAGTCGCGGAAGCGACACATCAGGATGAGGGCAGACGGTGGCAACCCGAGCACAGAGCGGGATTATCCCATCAATTAGTCGATGGCGAAAATCCCGAAAACTGCGCAATTTCGGCACCTTGGGGCTGGTTCTTCTAGGGCCAGTGCTGGCGCTAGCGACCTATCTGGTCATTGGTCCGTTTGACTTGGGCGCGACCGCGCCGACCCTGCGGCTGATTCTGCTTGCCGACCTTGTTTATGTCCTTGTTGTGGCGGCGCTGGTGCTCAGCCAGTTGGGCTCACTGATCGCAGCCAGACGCGCGAAATCGGCGGGGTCTCGCCTGCATTTGCGCCTGATCGGGGCGTTTACGCTCTTGGCTCTGGTACCAACAGTCACCGTTGCCATCTTCGCAGGTCTGACCGTGAATATCGGCCTTGAGGGCTGGTTTTCAGACCGCGTGCGTCAGGTTGTCGGGTCATCGCTGACTGCGGCGGAGGCGTATGAGCTGGAACACCGGCAGGGTCTGACCCAGGATGCAGCCGTTCTGGCGCTGTTTCTGGACAACGCGCGGGCCCGCGATTTCTATATCTCGGACGCGGAATTGCGTGAGGTTCTGGCGCAGGGGCAGGCGCAAATCCAACGGGGTCTGCGCGAGGCTTATGTGATCGATGGCAGTGGCGAAATCCGGTCGCGCGGGGATCGATCCTACCTGTTCAGCTACGAAGAACCCACACCCGAGCAGATGGTCGAGGCGACAGATACCGGTCTGTTGATCATAGCAGATTGGGAGAACAACGAATTCCGCGCGCTTGTTCCGCTGCAGGCCTATCTGGACCGATACCTCTATGTCAGCCGCGAGGTTGATGGTCAGCTACTGACGCTGCTGGACGATACCAAGGAAACGGCGCAGTTCTACCAGCAGCTTGAAAGTGAACGCGGCAGGGTCCTGTTTAACTTTGGCCTTCTGTATCTGGGGTTTGCCTTGATCCTTATCCTTGCCGCGATGTCTCTGGGCATGTGGTTTGCCGAACGCCTGTCGCGCCCTGTCGGTCGTCTGACCACAGCCGCGCAACGCGTCGGTGCCGGCGATCTGAGCGTACAGGTCATTGAAGAGGCCAGCGACGACGAAATCGCGATGCTGGGCCGGTATTTCAACCAAATGACCCGGCAGCTTAAAGGCCAGCGCGATACGCTGCTGGAAAACACGCGCCAGATTGAAAGCCGCCGCCGACTGTTTGATTCCGTGCTGAGTTCGGTCACATCGGGCGTTGTGGGTGTTGACCCCGAAGGCGGTATAACCTTCGTGAACCGTTCGGCCGAGCGTTTGCTGGACTGGTCGCGGGGCGAACAACATCTGTCGATCGGTATCGCAGTGCCCGAATTCCTGCCGCTGTTTGAAAGCCTGAAAGAGGGCGGGCAGGAGGCCGTACAGGGCGAGATCAAGGTGACACGCAAAGGGCAGTTGGAAAACCTGCTTGTGCGCATGGCCACGCGTCGGGGTGAGGATGGCCCGCTTGAGGGTTACGTGGTGGCCTTTGATGATGTCACTGATCTGGTCAGCGCCCAGCGTATGGCCGCCTGGGGTGATGTGGCCCGGCGCATCGCGCATGAGATCAAGAACCCGCTGACACCGATTCAACTAAGTGCCGAACGGATTAAACGCAAATTCTCATCCAAACTGGATGAGGCAGATTGCGACACGCTCGAGTCAATGACCGATGTGATTGTCCGGCAAACCAATGACCTGCGGCGCATTGTCGATGAGTTCTCAAAATTTGCACGGATGCCGGAACCAGAGCGGCGACAGGAGGATGTGGTTGCGTTGGTGCGTGAGGCCGTTTTGCTGCAGCAGGCGGGTCAGCCAGATGTGCAAATCGATGCGGATTTGCCGGAACAGTCGATCACGGCTGATTTGGATGCAACCATGCTGAACCAGGCGTTGACAAATCTGATCAAGAATGCGGGCGAGGCCATTGGAACCTTGAAAGAAAAAGGCGCGCCCGAGAATCTGAAGCCACAGATAAAAGTGGCCGTTTCCACGGATGATGCGGGCACGATCATCACCATTGCCGACAATGGTATTGGCCTTCCCGAAGATCGCGCACGCTTGTTCGAACCTTATGTAACCACACGCGACGAAGGGACCGGGCTGGGCCTGCCCATCGTCAAGAAGATCATCGAAGAACATGGCGGAGCGCTGACCTTGGAAGACGCGCCCGTATTCGACGGACAGGACCATTTCGGCGCAATGGCGGTGATCCGTTTACCGGGGGCGTCCCTCCCACCAAATTCAGCGCCACAAAAACAGGCGATTAAAACCAACAAACTGAAAGCAGGCCAAAGATGAGCGACATTCTGATCGTAGATGACGAACGCGATATTCGCGAACTGGTGTCCGACATTCTGGAGGACGAAGGCTATTCCACCCGGCTGGCGGCAAACTCGGATGAGTGCATGTCGTCGATCAATTCCGAGCCGCCAGGGTTGTTGATCCTGGATATCTGGCTGAAAGACAGCCGTATGGACGGGATCGATATCCTGAAGACGGTGAAGCGCGACAACCCGGATGTGCCGGTGGTGATCATTTCGGGCCACGGTAATATTGAGATTGCGGTCGCCGCGATCAAGCAGGGCGCGTATGACTTTATCGAGAAGCCCTTTAACATTGATCAGTTGATGGTGGTGATCCGCCGCGCGATGGAGACCTCTCGCCTGCGCCGCGAGAATGCCTCGCTCAAGCGCAAAGAAGTCAGCAGCTCGGATATGATCGGCAAATCCGCCTCGTTCCGGGCAATGCAGGGCCAGTTGGACAAGGTCACAAAATCGAATGGTCGCGTGATGCTGAGCGGCCCAGCCGGGTCAGGCAAGGAGATTGCGGCTCGGTATATCCACGCGCATTCAAACCGCGCCAACGCGCCTTTTGTGACCGTCAATTGCGCTGGGATCGAGCCAGAGCGGGTCGAAGAGGTTCTGTTTGGCCGAGAATCCTCAGAACGCGGGGTCGAACCAGGGTTGCTGGAAGAGGCCCATGGTGGTGTGGTCTATTTTGATGAGGTTGCCGATATGCCTCTGGGTACGCAGTCGAAAATCCTGCGGGTGCTGGTGGATCAACAGTTCCAGCGCGTGGGTGGCAGCGACAAGGTGCGGGTGGACTTGCGCGTCATATCATCCACCAACAAGGATCTAGACGAAGAGATCGCAGCCGAACGGTTCCGGGAAGAGCTGTATCACCGTCTGAACGTTGTGCCAGTGGACGTGCCATCGCTGGAAGACCGGCGCGAGGATATCCCTGTTCTGGCCCAGCATTTCATCGAAATGTGCAACGAAACCCAAGGCTTGCCGATGCGCGAGCTGTCGGAAGAGGCTGTGGCCCTGCTGCAAACCATGACTTGGCCCGGCAATGTGCGCCAGTTGAAGAACCTGATCGAACGCGTGCTGATCCTTGGTGATGGGACCGGCCCGATTGAGGCGCGCGAGCTGCCAAGCGATGAGGACAAGGCCGAAGAATCGGGCCGCGTCGTTCTGTCGGGTGCTCTCGCGACCCTGCCGCTGCGCGAAGCGCGTGAGGCGTTCGAGCGGGAATACCTGCTGACCCAGATCAACCGCTTTGGTGGCAATATCAGCCGCACCGCCAGCTTTGTCGGGATGGAGCGCAGCGCGCTGCATCGCAAGCTGAAATCGCTGGGTGTTGTAACCTCGAACAAATCCGGGGCGCGGGTGGCGCAAATAGATGAGCCGGAACCGGCAGAGTAATCTGCAGGTCTCATAAGGCAGGGGGCGATGCATACAGTTCCGTCAAAACCGGGTGGTATCAGCCTGAGGTCTTGCGCCTATCCGGGTTTCGGCAAGCGCCTGAAACGCCTGCGTCAATCCATCGGTTACAAGCAATCTCATCTGGCCGAGTTGTTGCAGGTCGATCAGGCAACTGTTTCACGTTGGGAGCGGGGCGGACAAACCCCGCCACCAGATACGCAGCAGGCGGTCTTCGCCGCGTTCGGACCGGCACGCGCAGATGACAGCGCCCTGCGACGACTGGTTGAGACCTCATCGGATTGCCTTCATCTGGTCGAGGAGGCCAGCCATAGATGCCTTGCCTATTCCGCCAGCCGGGCAAGGGACTGGAAAACCAGCCAGAATGCACTGTTGGGCGTATCTCTTTGGCAGTTTGCTACCGAGGAAATTCAACAGGCCGAGGCCGAGTTGGACCGGGAAGGGTGGTGGGATGCCCACACACCCATGCCAAAGTCCTTTCTGACTTCTGAAGCTGTGCATGATCGCATTCGCATCAGTGCCGGAGAGATCATTTGGGAGCGCCTTTATCTGTCGGATGGAACACCGGTGCGACTGGTCAGCGGCGCCCGGCGCCAGGCCGCATAATTTATGCGTTCCCCGCCCTGACCGGGCGCTGTAGAAGCGCCTTATGACGCAACTGTTTCAGGTTCTCTTACTTTGGCTGGCGGGGCTGGGTGCCGCGACGCAGTTTGCCAAGATTGCTGTGCCATTTCCCGAGGTATTGCAACTCTACCCCGATCACGCCGAAACCATGGGTTGGCTGCTGTCGATCATCAGCCTGCTTGGAGCTGTTCTTGGCGCGGTATCCGGGTCAATCGTGGGCCGCGTTGGGCCGATCAAGCTGTTGACATTCGGCCTTGTGCTTGGTGGTGCACTTTCGATCTATCAGGCGACCGGGCCGGGCTTTCAGATCATGCTCGCCAGCCGATTTGTCGAGGGTCTGTCCCATCTGGCAATTGTTGTGGCTGCACCAACCTTGATTGCACAGATCACAACCTGCAAAGCGCGCAATATGGCCATGGTTTTGTGGAGCACGTTCTTCGGCGTGGCCTTTGCACTGAATGCCTGGCTTGGGCTGCCCTTGATCGAAATCTATGGCCTGTCCGTCTACTTTGCGTTGCATGGCATCCTGATGATCGCCATCGCGGCATTGATCCCGATCCTTCGACTAAAGGTCATACAGACAGCCGAACCCGCTCCGTGGCATTGGCGAGAACTGTGGGCAGTGCATCTGCGCACCTACCGCTCGCCATTCGTATCGGCCCCGGCAATAGGCTGGTTTTTTTACACCCTGACGTTCGTCTCGCTGCTGGCGATCCTGCCGGGGCGCTTGCCGGATGACATCAGCGCGACTGTTGCGGGTCTGATGCCGCTGGCCGGGATTGCGCTGAGCTTGGTGGCGGTGCCGGTCTTGCTCAACGTGATGTCAGGCGTTGCGGTGGTTAATCTGGGGTTTGCGCTTGCGATCCTGTCTATCTTGGGCGTTTTTGCTGGTCTGCCGCTGGAGTTGATCTGTGTCGCACTGTTTGCGGTGTTGGGCCTCGTGCAGGGCGGCAGCTTTGCGGCCGTGCCGATTCTGAACCAATCCGCTGAAACTCAGGCGCTCGGCTACGGCGCGATGGCGCAGATGGGCAATGCTGGCAATTTGCTGGGTACGCCGGTTCTGTTGGCGGTTCTGTGGCGGGTCGATGAGGCTGGGATGCTGATCAGCGTCATCGCTATTTACGCACTTGCCATCCTGGCGCATTGGGCGCTGGCCCGCAGGCGTGCCGCTAACAGGGATTCAGCCTGACTGACCGGGCGAAATGATCTGGAATGAGCCGTCATCGAATTTGACGAAACAGGATTGCGTGGTCAGAGGCGGCAATGTCGTGGTGCGCTGCACGGGGACACCCGATTTCACAGCCCGTTTACAGGGCGGCAGACTGACCGGACGATAGCCTTTTTGGGCCATACATTGTGCCTCGACCTTGTTGCGCAGGTTCTTGTTCACATCGACCGTATAGATCTGACCGGGTTCCCACCAGCCGGGCGAGCGATAGCAGGACCCACGCCCATCGCAATATGTTCTGCCCGGCCAATAGGTTGGCGGCCCTTGCCGGACCTGATTTGCAACCGGCGCGTCCTTGAGTGCCAGAACTTGACATTGCGTGGTCTCGGTCTGCATGCGCGAGACGCTCTCACCTTCTTGATAATACAGCGACAGCGGTCCACAGGCGGACAGCGCCATCAGTGAAATCAGAAGGGGACCAAGCGTTTTCATGTGCTTATCTTGCCCCACACAGGTGAAGATGACAATTCAATTGACCGTATCGGGGGCATCTGTCATTCAAAGATTTCAGGAAGAAGGGCCAGAAACATGAAGGTCATCATTTGCGGTGCGGGTCAGGTTGGCTGGCAGATCGCACGGCATCTTTCCGGCGAATTGAACGACGTGACCGTGGTGGATAACAATCCTGATCTGGTGCGCCGCGCGACCGAGACACTGGATGTTCAGGGGATCGCAGGCTTTGCCAGTTATCCCGACGTTTTGGACCGGGCAGGGGCCCGTGATGCCGATATGATCATCGCCGCGACCCATTCGGATGAGGTGAATATGGTCACCTGCCAGATGGCGCATTCGGTCTTTTCGATCCAGCGCAAGATCGCGCGATTGCGGTCGAAATCATATCTCGAAGCGATCCATTCCGACCTCTACCGCCGCGATCATCTGCCTATTGATGTTGTGATCAGTCCCGAACGCGAGGTGGCCGCCGCCGCCATGCGTCGCCTGTCGGCGCCATCGGCCTTTGACACCGAGATGTTCATGGATGGCAAGGCGCAGTTATTGGGCATCCGCATCGAAGAGGATTGCCCGATCGTCAACACGCCTCTGCGCCAACTGACGGATTTGTTCTCGACGCTCAGTTCTGTGGTGGTGGGTGTTCGGCGCGAGGGCACATTGTTCGCTCCGGAATCCGAGGATCAGCTGTTTGTCGGCGACGAATGCTATGTCTTTGCCAGCGTGAATGATGTGGACCGCACGATGGAGGTATTCGGCAAGTCGCAGAAACGCCAGGACCGGGTGGTGATCGTCGGCGGTGGTAATGTTGGTCTGGAAGTCGCGCATACTCTGGAAGAGCGTGAAGGCCGCGTGCGGGCGAAGATCATTGAACGTGATCGCCACTGTGCCGAAAAGGCCGCCGAGGCGCTGGAGCGGACGATTGTTCTGCATGGTGACGGGCTGGATTCGAACCTGCTGAGAGAGGCGGGGATTGACCGCGCAGATGCGATGCTGGCCGTCACGGATGATGATCGCACCAACATGCTGGCGGCTGTACGCGCCAAGGCCGAGGGCTGCGCTTTGGCGATTGCGCTGATCAACGATCCGTCGATGGTGGCGTTGATGGGGCCGCTGGGTATTGACGCCTATATCAACCCGCGCGCGACAACGGTCAGTTCGATCCTGCGCCATATTCGCCATGGTCGCGTGCGGCAGGTCTATTCCATCGGCGATGCCGAGGCCGAGGTGATCGAGGCCGAGGTCCTGTCGACCTCGCCCATGGCCGGGCAGAAACTGCGCGATATCGATTTCCCTGAAGGCGTTCTGGTTGGGGCAATTCGCAAAGGCGATGAACTGCTACGCCCCACTGGCAGTCTGCGGATCGACGAAAAGGATGTGGTTGCCATCTTTGCCATGGCCAAGGATGTGCCCGAGGTGGAACGGCTGATGCAGGTCTCGATCGATTTCTTCTGATGGCGCGCGCGAGACCACAACAGATCGGTGTTTTGCGGCGAATACCGCTGTTCTTGCTGATATGGGGCTGTGTTTCGATCACAATGTGGATTCCGGCGATCTACGCATTGGTGCTGGATGACCACGATACGTCGCGGTCGTTCTTGTATTCCGGCATTCTGGGCCTGTTTCTGGTTTCCACAATTGCGCTGGCCTCATCAAACCGGATTCCGCGGCGTGGAACATTGGGGCAGTTGGCGGTTTTGCTGGGGTGTTTTACAGTCCTGCCGATTTTCCTGGCCATCCCGTTTCATGACGCGCTGGGCAATACCTCCTTTCTGAACGCCTATTTCGACATGGTGAGTGCGATGACCACAACCGGGGCGGATTTGTTTCCCGACCCTAATCGCCTGAGTGCTCCCTTACATCTTTGGCGCGCCTTTGTCGGCTGGATGGGTGGCCTGCTGATGTGGATTTCGGCGGCCGCGATCCTTGCGCCTTTGTCGCTGGGCGGGTTCGAGGTCACGGCCAAGGGGCAGCCGGGGCGCCCCGTCTCTGGCGTCGCACAAAGCGAAAGGATCGACCCGCGTGGTCGCGTGATCCGAGTAACCCGTACGTTGACGCCTGTTTATGCTGGATTGACGGCGGTGATCTGCGTGTTGTTGCTGATTGCCGGAGAGCAAGGCCTGACCGCGATCTGTCATGCGATGTCGATCATGGCGACGTCTGGCATATCCCCCGTAGGGGGGCTTGAGGGGGCGCAGGCGGGCTTTACGGGTGAGGCGATCCTGTTTCTGTTCCTGTTCTTCGCCTTGTCCCGACTGACCTTTTCGGCAGACACAGCCACGAGCGGTTTTTCACGGTTAGACAAAGACCCCGAATTCAGGATTGGCCTGATGATCGTGCTTGGGGTTGCCGTTTTGCTATTTGTCCGCGTTTGGGCCGGTGTGAGCGAGATTGGGGGCCAGATGCAGCCTTTGCAAGCCCTTCAAGTGGTCTGGGGCATGTTGTTCACAGGTTTGTCCTTCCTGACAACCGCCGGGTTCGAAAGCGCCAACTGGAATGATGCTCAGCAAATCTCGGGTCTTGGCACGCCGGGCTTGATCCTGATGGGGCTTGCGCTGGTCGGCGGTGGCGTGGCCACTACGGCCGGTGGGGTCAAACTGCTGCGGGTGTTTGCCCTCTACTTGAACGGAGCGCGCGAGATTGACCGCCTGATCCATCCCTCATCGGTCAGCGGCGCCGATGGCGGTAACCGACGCATCCAGAGTGACGGTGCCTTTATCGCGTGGATCTTCCTGATGTTGTTTGCCCTGACGCTGGCGGTGTTCAACCTGTTGCTGGCTGCGATGGGGGCGGGGTTTGAACAGGCCATGGTTCTCAGCGTGGCCGCGCTGAGCACAACCGGGCCGTTGATCGAGCTTGCAACCGACGTGCCGATCCGCCTGATTGACTTGTCGGCGGGGGCGAAACTGACCCTGTGCGCGGCAATGGTAATTGGCCGGTTGGAGGCTTTGGCTATCATTGCCTTGATCACCCCGTCGCTGTGGCGGGATTGAGCCAATACGAAGGTCTGGCGTTACTGCCTGATTTTTCATCTGGAATATCTGTGCGCAGCACTCCATACTCCCCCGGAGGGAGCGCGTTGGTCCGCAGCGCGTAGCAAGAACAACGGCGAGTTAATAAAATATGGCTTCGGACAGACAGAATCTTCAGGACGCGTTCCTGAACAATGTACGGAAAGCAAAGGTCCCGGTCACGATTTTCCTGATCAATGGTGTAAAATTGCAGGGTGTGATCACTTGGTTCGACAATTTCTGCGTATTGTTGCGCCGCGACGGACAGTCGCAGCTGGTATACAAACATGCAATTTCGACGATCATGCCATCGCAGCCGATCAGCCTGTATGAGGGCGAAGACGCCTCTTGATGGAACATGAAAGGGCGCACACCCGGGCCTGGGTGCTGCATCCTGAAATCAAATCAGATGAACAGCGCCGCGTTCCCGAACCAGCGCTGGAAGAGGCGGTGGCACTGGCCGCCGCATTGCCCGATCTGGATGTGATCGGGTCCGAGGTTGTGCGCCTTCAGCGGGCCCAACCCGGATTGCTGTTCGGCAGCGGAAAGATCGAAGAACTGGCCGAGCGTCTGCATGATGCCGAGATCGAGTTGGTTCTGATCGATGGTCCCGTGACACCTGTACAGCAGCGCAATCTGGAAAAGGCGTGGAAGGTCAAGATCCTTGATCGGACCGGTTTGATCCTGGAGATCTTCAGCGACCGCGCCCGCACCCGTGAAGGGGTGTTGCAGGTCGAGATGGCAGCGCTCAGCTATCAACGCACGCGTCTGGTACGCGCCTGGACCCATCTGGAACGACAGCGAGGCGGCTTGGGTTTTGTCGGCGGTCCCGGTGAAACTCAGATCGAAGCGGACCGTCGTGCCATTGATGAGCAACTGGTCCGGCTGCGCCGCCAATTGCAGAAAGTGGTTAAAACCCGAACACTGCATCGTGCGGCGCGGGCCAAGGTACCGTATCCGATCGTGGCGCTTGTTGGGTATACCAACGCCGGGAAATCAACGTTGTTCAACCGTCTGACCGGGGCTGAGGTGATGGCCAAGGACATGCTGTTTGCCACGCTGGACCCGACTATGCGACGGGTCGTTCTGCCGGATGGGCCCGAGGTGATCCTGTCAGACACGGTGGGTTTTATCTCGAACCTGCCAACCGAACTGGTTGCAGCCTTCCGCGCCACGCTGGAAGAAGTTCTGGGCGCCGATCTGATCGTCCATGTGCGCGATATCAGCCATGAAGACTCGCAGGCGCAGGCCGAAGATGTGCAGGCGATTCTGACCGCACTTGGTGTAGATGATGAACGCCCAATGCTCGAGGTTTGGAACAAGACCGACCTGTTGGAGGCTGACGAGAAAGAGGCGACACTGGCTCGGGCCGAGCGTGACCCAATGATCTTTGCGATCTCGGCTGTGACCGGCGACGGGGTCGACCCGCTGCTGGCCGAGATTGCACGTAAACTGCAAGGCGTGCGCCATCAGATCACGCTGTCTCTGGGCTTCTCTGAGGGCGACAAACGCGCCTGGTTGTTCCGTCAGGATGTGGTTCGATCCGAGGAACAGACCGAGGATGGGTTTGAAATCACCGTCTTGTGGACCGAGAAGCAGGCCGCGCAATACGCGGGGCTCTGACCGCTAGCTGCCGTCGATTTGACGTTGATACTCATCGGCGTCAAACCAGCCCAAAGAGGATTTAACCTTGTGTTCCGGGGTCAGCTCCCACTCTTCCCAACCCCGTGTGACCACATGATTTCCGGTCTCGGCATGATGGCCCTCCAGCGTCCAGACAAAAATCGCGTGTGATCCGGCCCAGCGAAACATGTCACATCGCACCTCAAGATCGGGAAATTCGGCGTAGAACCCGCGCGCCATTTCGGCAATCGCGGCTTGCCCCTGATGAGGATCGCCACGGTTGATGATGATTTGGCCGTCCGGCGCGAAGAAACTGGCGACAGCTTTGGGGTCGCCGGAGCTCCATGCGATTGCGTAGTCGCGTGCCAACGTATTCAATTTATCCCGAATGCTGGCCATAATTGCCCCCTTGGTCCCAGAAGATCGGTGCCAGGATGGTAAGCGAAATTGGTCAACCATTCCATGACGCCCCACCAAACGGGGCGGGGAGTCGCCGAATGGGCGGATTATTGCGGGATCAGGTTGGTCACACCAACGGCGGCCGCACGCGCCAGATCGATATCCAGCGACATCGGGATGTACTCACCGCGTCGCCACAGCTGTGCCTGATCATCGTAGTAGCGTGACAGGAAATGCCCAGACTGCCCGGTGGACGTGATGAAGACCGAACTGTCGGGATCGGCGAAGTCATAGACGCCGCGATAGCCTGCGCCGTGCACGTTCTGGAACGGATTGGGCCCTTCGCCCGAGGTGCGACCGCGCAGCAGTGTGTTGTCCCCTCCGCTGGTCGATTGGCGGATGTTTACGAAATAGCGCAGCACGGGCACTTCTCCCAAAACGGGGTGGTCATGGGTGGCCTGATGGGCATCGCCCCAACGCAAGGTTTCCAGCGCGCGCCCGTAGTTTTCGGAGATCCAGATCAACGCATCGTCCAGCGCCAGCCGCGCCATGTCCGTGCAGGTTTCAACCGGCGCACTTTGGCGCACATCACACCAGACCGAGGCGCCATCGATATCGCGGTACACCCGTTCAATGAACAAAGGTTCGACATGTTTGTATTCGCTGGCCAGTGGGCCAAGCTCATCCGCGATCAAACGGATTTGCAGGGCGCGCAGCCAGGCTGCATAGATCAGTGGCTCGGGCAGATGTTCATTCATCTCACCATTCCAGTCGGCCAGCAGGGACAGGGCGATTTGGCGCTGACGTTCCGGTGTGCCCTCGGGCGCGGATTCGCCGGTGAACCACAGATCAGCCCCGATCAGAGGCAGCAGCGACCGCGCGGTGAAGCTGACCGTGTCCAGTTGTGCCTCGATAAAGCTGTCGCGGGTGTGAACCTCGCGCGATTGCATCAGGCGTTCCCAACGATGGACGCGCTGCGTATCGCCCCATTCGTAAGAGACATGGTTGGGAAAGGGGCGGTCGATGATCTTATTGTTGGTGTTGCCCAGCAGCCCCCCGACCGGAGACACAAATTCCGGGTTATTGGCGTAAGGCAGGCGACCTTGCCATCGGTTGGCCTCGATCCAGCCAGGGGTTGGGATGCGACCCTTGCTTTGATTGCGCAGATTGCGCTGGGGCATTGCGCCGATCAGCTTCATGCCAATGGTGTCCGTGTCGACCAGCGACAGGTTTTGTGAAGGTGAGATGAACAGTTCGGCGGTTTCGATGGCCTCTGAGACCGAGTTTGCGTTCATCAGACCCATCGACGCGGTCATCGAAGTGTCGTTGGGGCTCAGCGCCGTCCACGACAAGGAAACGACATGACCCGGTGGTGTCACGGTTTCAAGATCGTAGTGGCTGCCGGGCAGCACGGGACCGTTCTCGGTCCAACGCAGGGTCAGGGTAATGGGCGCTTCGTCCTTGATCTCAATGATCGACGGGCGCGTGCGGAATTCCTTGTACCCGTCGGGCGTCAGATATTCTTCGGGGTTATCCGGGTTCAATTGCTCGATATGCAGGTCCTGATCGTCCAGATAGGACGAGGTCAGCCCCCAGCCCAGCCGATCACTGCGTCCGCTCATGACGGCGGGAATTCCAGGGATCGTCGCGCCGATCACGCCACCGTTTTCCAGCCCAAGACGCGCCAGATACCAAATGCCGGGTGCGGTGAACCCCAAATGCGGGTCATTGGCCAGCAAGGTACCTCCGCTAGCCGAACGCGCGGGCGCAGCACCCCAGGCGTTTGAGGCCCCAGCCAGCCCGCGTTTCGGGAAGGGTGATAGGGGCGTATCAGGCATATCTGTCCCCGCTGCGTATCGGGGAAGACCTGGGAATAGGTCGGCATATTCCGGCAGGGCCGCGATCCCGGCGCCGGGAACGTCCGGCAATATGTCGGCCAGGCGCGCAGGGTCGTTCAACATCAAAGAGGTGCGGGCGCGCAGAACCTCATCCTGCAGGTGGCCGGAAAGCTGTAGTCCCATAAGCTTGATCACAGCGATGCTGTCGCCCGGTTGCCAGGGAGATACCGGAGCGTTGAACAGAAACATCTCGGGCGCGCCGCGACCAAGCGCGTCTTCGTTGATCTGGCTTAGACGGGCATTGACGCCAGCCGCATAAGCGCGCAACGCGGCTTTGGTATAGTCGTCCTGCGCATCGAATGAACGATGAGCCAATCCATAGAGATCAAGGCGGCGCAGCAGTTTGTCGATAGGCACGGTACGGGCCCCGAAGATCTCGGACAGACGGCCCTGTGCGGTGCGGCGCATCACCGTCATCTGCCACAGGCGGTCCTGCGCGTGGGCAAAGCCCAGACCAAAGAACACATCCGGGTCTGTTTCCCCCAGAATATGGGGGACGTTGGCGGTGTCTCGAATGATCTCAATAGGGGCGGATACCCCTTTTACTTCAAGGGTTTGATCGTAATCGGGCAGGGACTGGCTGGCCAGATAATAGATCAAACCAATCGCTGCAAGCACCAGCAGGATCAGGCCTGAGGTGATACGCACCAGCCAGCGAAAAACAAGACCCATAGTTGCCCCACATACCCGTTCAGTTTCTGTTTGCGCAAAGACTAAAGGATGGGGCCCCTAATCAAAAGAGGAACGCGGGGGGAACTTGCGCCAAACCCGGACAAAGACAAACCCCGCCGCAAATACCACGACGGGGTTAGCCAAGGGGGGTGGTGCAACTGGTTCAGGGAATAATGCGGGTGTATTTGGTGCCTTCAACTGTGGCACCGATTTGCAGACCAGCCTGCCCGAAGACGGCGGCCAGAACCGGTGAACGCAGCGTTGTGGTGTCGGTTGACAAGGATTCACCCTGATCACTGACCACATAGCCCACATCGGCCCCGGCGGTCCAACCGCTGGAGCGGCGGAAATCATTCAGCGCGTCTTCGGTCATGAAGAACAGCACATGGGCGTATTGCTGGGCCCCGATCTGCAGACCCGCCGTGCCTTTAACGGCCGAGTAGTAATCGACCGTTGCATCATTGATGCGCAATGCGCCGCGACCATATCCACCGCCAAAGACAAACCCGGCTTCGGTGATCAATGGCATGACCAGTAAGCCATTGGCTTTGCTGGCAATTTCAACCGTGTTGGGGTAACGGCTGTACATTTCGGTCAGGGTTGCATCGACGCGCGCATCAATCGTGGCTGCGTTCGCGTTGCCGACACCGTTTCCGCAAGCGGCGGTTACGGTCAGCCCGGCCATGCCAAAGGCAAAGCCGCGACGGCTCAGTCGGGGGGATTGGGAACTGCTCATGTTTCCTGTCTCTTGTATTATGTGCCTGATATGTCGGGTGATCCCGATCTTATGTGCAAGAATACGCCGATTGCCGCGCCATGTCACGGGAAAGCTTTGGTCTGCTCAGCGGAGATCGGCGAAATACCGCGACAAACAAGGGTTTTAGCCCTGCATGATGCGCGCGACTTGCGGGGCGAAATAGGTTAGGATGCCATCACATCCGGCGCGTTTGAACGCCAGCAAGCTTTCCAGCATCACCTTGTCGCCATCGATCCAGCCGTTTTGCGCCGCGGCCTGGATCATCGCGTATTCGCCCGAGACCTGATAGGCATAGGTGGGCGCGCCGAACGTGTCCTTCACGCGGCGGCAGATATCCAGATAGGGCATACCGGGCTTGATCATCACCATATCGGCCCCTTCGGTCAGATCGCGTTCGATCAGACGCATCGCTTCGTTCGAATTCGCCGGATCCATCTGATAGGTCTTCTTGTCACCGGTCAGCGCGCCGGACGCGCCCACCGCATCGCGGAAGGGGCCATAAAAGGCGCTTGCATATTTTGCGGCGTAGCTGAGGATCATCACGTTATGATGGCCTGCGCCTTCCAGCGCCGAACGCATCGCGCCGATCCGGCCATCCATCATGTCTGACGGTCCGATGATATCGGCCCCGGCTTCGGCTTGTGCCAGAGTCATCTTGACCAGCGCCTCAATGGTCTGATCATTCATGATCTCGCCATCCACCACATAGCCGTCATGGCCGTTGATGTTGTAAGGATCCAGCGCCACATCGGTCATGATTGCCATGTCCGGCGCCGCTGCTTTGATTGCGCGGATGGCCCGGTTCGACAGGTTGTCAGGATTCCAGGCCTCGGCGCAGTCTTCGGTTTTCAGTGCCGCGTCCGTGTAAGGGAAAATGCAAATCGCGGGGATACCAAACGCCTGCGCCTCAACTGCGGCCTTCGTGATCAGATCGACAGAACGGCGCACAACGCCCGGCATCGATGGGACAGGTTCCTCGATCCCTTCACCATCACGTACAAAGACGGGCCAGATCAGATCATCTGTGGTTAATGTGCTTTCGCGCACCAGTGCCCGGATCGCACCGGATTGGCGGGCCCGGCGAAAGCGGGTCAAAGGGTAGGGGGCGATGGTCGGTTTCATGGCGCGTCCTCCTTGAACATTGCCGCATTGGGTGGCATGAATTCGCCAAGGGCTCAAGGGTACCAATGAACGCGCCGCTGCGATAGAACCCCCTGAGGATTTTGAATAAAGGGCTGGGTTTGGACTGGTACACCTCGATCTTCGAACTCATCGACATGCGCAGCTTTTCGAATCTGTGGTTCTGGATCGTCCTTGCCGTCATGTGGTCGACGGCCAGCCATTGGGTAATGGGGGTCCCTTACGATCTGGTCGTTCGTGCGCGTCGTGTGGGGGGGCAGGTTGAGGTTGATCTGCTGGACATCGTGCGGATCAATACCAATCGTTTGCTATATTTCCTTGAAATGTCCGGGGTTATTATGTTGGCGTTGGTCTGCTTTGTCTTTACCGGCATGGCGACGATGGGCTTTTACTATGGGGTCGAGTTTGCACAGGCCCTGTTTCTGTTGATGTTTCCAATGGCCATCGTCACGGTGATTAACATCTTCCACGCCCGTCGCCTAAGACAGCATGAACTGACTATGGACAGGGTCGCAAAATCCCTGTCGCGTTGTCGCTTGTACACGCAAATCATCGGCATGATCTCGATACTGGTCACTTCGCTCTGGGGCATGTATCAGAACCTCTCGATTGGCGTTCTGGGATAGCGTAATCTGAAAGGCAAGACGATGAAGGCTCCGAACCACGTGACAGTCGGCGGCGCCCCGGAAGGGTATGATGCGCAGCTTGTTCTGAACGAGATCGCGCGCTCCGGCGGGCCGGTCTGTCACGTCGCACGGGATGACAAGCGGATGGAGGCGATGCGTGCGGCATTGGCCTTTTTTGCGCCCGACATGCCGGTCTTTGTATTCCCTGGCTGGGATTGTCTGCCCTATGACCGGGTGTCGCCCAATGCCGATATTGCGGCGGCGCGGGTGGCGACCCTGGCGGCTTTGGTGCACCAGATGCCGGATCGGTTCGTATTGCTGACCACGCTGAATGCGGCGACCCAACGCGTGCCGGCGCGGGAAGTGCTGCGCGAGGCCGCGTTCACGGCGCGTGTGAACCACCGCGTAGACGAAGATGCACTGCGTAAGTTTCTGGTGCGCATGGGGTTCACTCAAAGCCCAACAGTGATGGAGCCCGGTGATTATGCCATACGTGGCGGCATCATCGACATTTTCCCGCCGGGCGAATCCGGCCCTGTCCGGCTGGATCTGTTTGGCGATGTTCTGGACGGCGCGCGCCGATTTGATCCGGTCTCGCAGCGCACGACCGAGAAGCTGGAGGTGGTGGAACTCGCCCCCGTTTCCGAGGTCATTCTAGACGAGGCAGCGATCACCCGATTCCGCCAGAATTATCGTATCGAGTTCGGTGCCGCTGGAACGGATGATCCGCTCTACGAGGCCGTCAGTGCGGGTCGTAAACACCAGGGTGTCGAACATTGGTTGCCTTTTTTCCACGAAAAGCTTGAGACCTTGTTCGACTACCTGCCTGGAGCATCCATTTTGCTGGACGATCAGGTCACACCCGCGCGGCTGGCCCGTTGGGACTCGATTGCCGATCAGTATGAAACCCGGCGTCTGGCGCTGGAAAATCGCTCGCGCATGGATACTGTCTACAAGCCAACACCGCCCGGTTTGCTCTATCTCGATGATATGGCGTGGGAGAAGGCGGTGGGCGACCGTCGGGTGACGCAGTTCAGCCCGCTGCCACAGGCCAGCGGGCCGGGGGTGATCGACGCAGGCGGTCGGATTGGGCGCAACTTTGCCCCGGAACGCCAGCAGGAAAGCATCAGCCTATTTGGGGCTCTGGCCAGTCACATCTCCGACAAGCTGTCCAAGGGCCCGGTGCTGATCGCGTCTTATTCCGAGGGTGCGCGTGAACGTCTGACCGGGTTGATCGAGGATGAAGGTCTGGCCGAGGCGATCCCTGTCACCGATGGCACCCGTGTCGGCAAACGGGGTCTGCACCTGGCTGTCTGGGCGCTGGAACATGGGTTCGAGGCGCCAGACCTGACGGTGATCGCCGAACAGGACGTGCTGGGCGACCGTCTGATCCGCCAACCCAAGAAACGCCGCAAGGCCGAGAACTTCCTGACCGAGACCCAGTCGCTGTCTCCCGGTGATCTGGTGGTGCATGTGGACCACGGCATTGGGCGATATTTGGGGATGGAGGTCGTCACCGCAGCGGGCGCGGCCCATGAATGCCTGCTGCTGGAGTATGCCGAACAGTCCAAGCTGTATCTGCCGGTCGAAAACATCGAGCTGCTGTCGAAATACGGCCATGACGAAGGGCTGCTGGATCGTCTGGGCGGCGGCGCATGGCAGGCTAAAAAAGCCAAGCTGAAAGAGCGCATTCGCGAGATGGCGGACAAGTTGATCCGTATCGCGGCCGAACGCGCCCTGCGCAAAGCGCCCGTCATGGACCCGCCGCCCCATGCGTGGGACGAATTCAGCGCGCGGTTCCCATATCAGGAAACTGACGATCAGCTGCGTGCGATTTCCGAAGTGATGGAGGATATGCACTCGGGTGCGCCGATGGATCGTCTGATCTGTGGCGATGTGGGTTTCGGCAAGACCGAGGTTGCCATGCGCGCGGCCTTTGTCGCCGCCATGTCAGGCGTACAGGTTGCGGTGATTGCGCCAACCACGTTGCTGGCCCGTCAGCACGCGGCCAGTTTCAAGGAACGGTTCCGGGGCTTCCCGCTGGAGGTGCGGCAGCTGTCGCGTTTCGTCTCGGCTAAAGAGGCGCAGCAAACCCGCGACGGGCTGGCGCGCGGCACGGTTGATATCGTGATCGGCACCCATGCGTTGCTGGCCAAGGGTATTCGGTTCAACAATCTGGGCCTGCTGATCATTGACGAAGAACAGCATTTCGGTGTGGGGCACAAGGAACGTCTAAAACAGCTGCGCAGCGACATCCACGTCCTGACCCTGACCGCCACGCCGATCCCACGAACACTGCAATTGTCCCTGACCGGTGTGCGGGACCTTTCGATTATCGGAACCCCTCCGATCGACCGGCTGGCCATCCGCACCTATGTCAGCGAGTTTGACGCAGTGACGGTCCGCGAGGCGCTGCTGCGTGAGCACTATCGCGGCGGGCAAAGCTTCTACGTGGTGCCGCGCATCTCGGACCTGCCGGAGATCGAAGAGTTTCTAAAGGAGCAATTGCCAGAGCTGACTTACGTCGTCGCTCATGGGCAGATGGCGGCAGGTGAACTCGACGACCGGATGAACGCGTTTTATGACGGCAAATACGACGTGCTTCTGGCCACCACGATTGTGGAAAGCGGGCTCGACATTCCGACCGCCAACACGATGGTCGTGCACCGAGCCGATATGTTCGGCCTTGCGCAGCTTTATCAAATTCGCGGCCGGGTGGGGCGGTCGAAAACCCGCGCCTATGCCTATCTGACCACCAAGCCGCGCCAGAAACTGACTGCTACCGCCGAAAAACGCCTGCGGGTTCTAGGCTCTCTGGATACGCTAGGGGCTGGTTTCACTCTGGCCTCTCAGGACCTCGACATTCGCGGGGCTGGCAACCTGTTGGGCGAAGAACAATCCGGCCAGATGCGCGACGTGGGCTATGAACTCTACCAGTCTATGCTGGAAGAAGCGATCGCCAAGATCAAAGCGGGTGAGATGGAGGGGCTGTCGGATGCCGACGACCAATGGGCCCCGCAGATCAATCTGGGCGTGCCGGTATTGATCCCCGAGGATTACGTGCCCGATCTGGATGTGCGGTTAGGCCTTTATCGCCGTCTGTCCTCACTGTCGACCAAGGTAGAACTGGAAGGCTTTGCCGCTGAACTGATCGACCGGTTCGGCTCATTGCCGAAAGAAGTGAACACGCTGATGCTGGTCGTGCGCATCAAGGCGATGTGCAAACGGGCCGGGATTGCGAAGCTGGATGGCGGACCAAAAGGCGCAACCATCCAGTTCCACAATGACAAATACGCCTCACCCGAAGGGTTGGTTGAGTTCATCCAGAACCAGCGCGGCCTGGCCAAGGTCAAGGACAACAAGATCGTGGTGCGGCGCGACTGGAAGAAGGACAGCGACAAGATCAAAGGGGCCTTTGCCATTGCCCGTGATTTGGTGGAAAAGCTGATGGCCCAGAAGAAAAAGGCGAAAGCCTAGTCGCCGGTCACAAAGGTGCAAAGCTGCCAGTTGCCTGCGTCGGATTTCACAAATGCGGCGCGGTAGCCGACCATGGACCACAGAAAATCGCTGTGCATGTAGCCGAATGTGCCATCAGTCAGGCGGACCAGCTGGTATTCGGCCCCATCCTGATAGTCGGGGATCAGGACGACCTCGTGGCTAATGAAATCCACGATGGCCCCGCTGCGCGCCGGTGAACGACGCAGGGTGACCCGGTCTCCGGTTACAAAATAGGCCAGAAACGGGTCCAGTGTGGCGGGCAGGGTGATCTGCCATTGATGCGGCATCCAGAACTCACCCTGATCGTCGAAATAGCCGGGTTGGGACAGGGTGTTTTCTAGCGCGAACCAGTATTCCGTGCGCATATCATCGGCCTGATCCCGGTATTCCTCATCCAATGTTTCGGGCGGCAACGTCAGGCTTTCGCGAAATGCTTCGGGGCCGCTTTCGGTGCCGTGGCTGACATAGATATCCGGGCAGGCGGCCGCGATCACGGCCTCGGTGTCGCGGGCGGCGATTTTGGTCAGAAGATCGTCCCGGAACGCGGCGAGCGTTGGGTCAATTCCTGCTTGATCCACTGGGGGAAAGCTTTGACGGTCGGCCCAGGCTGGTGCGTAGGTCAGCACAGCCAGCGCGAGTGTCAGTGATTTCATTCGGCCGCCCTCATTGCGGCTTGGGCGCAGAAACAAGACGCGCCGACCGCACCGTCGGCACGCGCCAGCGCAAGGTCAAGCCGTTGTTTGATCTGTTTGATCTCCGCCGTCTCCCTGCGCGCCTTCAGGCAATCATGAAGCCCTTTCAAGCTCCACACATTGTCCGGGTGGATTGAGGCGCGGCTGAGGTCGCCGCCCAACCCAAGATCCTCGCGATAGATCGCCTCGGCCTCGGTCACATGGCCCTGTTCGAACAACAAGGCGCCAAGGGCGTGGCGCGTGGGCTGCATCCAGCCCCAGGGCTCATCATAGGGCAGCGAGTCGTCCAGCTCGACCGAGCGGCGTAGATGGTCGAATGCCATTTCGAAATTACCCTTGCGATACTCGATCTCGCCACGCAGCATTTCCGACGCGATTTCAAGCAGATCGATGACGCGATTGTTGTGCATCAGCCGCGTCTCGGGCACGCAGGCTTTGGCGCTGAGGAACAGCTGCTCCTCGGCCTCGGCCAGCGCAACATCGCCGGTCGCGGCATGGGCGATGGCGCGGGCATAGTGGGTGGTTGCGGTCAGCGTGCGGTACAGGTCGGGGTCTTCGGGCAACTCCAGTGCCTTGGCCTCTTCCCAGCGGCCAAATCGGATCAGGATATGAGGGCCCATCGACATGTAACTTTCGAAGAAATCCGCCATGGGCGGGCTTTCGATGCGCAGCATTTCTTCGGGGGTGGTGTCCCATAGCCTCTGATTGGCGCGCAGCGCGGGTTCGATCTGACCCAGAAACAGCGCGCCATAGATGGCGAAGTGATAGTTGTGTTGACGGTAACCGGTGTAGATATTGAACGCACCCTCGCGCTCGTAATACTTCAGGTCCGCAACCGAGGCCTCTTGGTTCCAGTGCACCACGTTCTGATAGTGCCCGCAGAGCACGTCGATATGAGTGGGCATATGCACCAGATGTCCGGCGTCTGGCACCAATGTGCGCAACACATCGCCTGCTTTCAGAGCCTTTTCCGGGGTCGGCGACATTTCCATCAGATGGACATAGAGGTGCAGCAGGCCGGGATGGGACATGGCGGCTGGGTCATTTTCCATCGCCCATTCCAACGCGTCCTGCGCCTCAAGCGTGGCAGCCCCTTCGGCAGGCTTTCCGGTGCTCAGGTTCCACATTTTCCACGGTGTGAGGTTCAGCAGGGATTCAACATAGATCGTGCGCAGGTCCAGATGTCCGGGCTGGCCCGCAAAGGCCGCGCGCATCGCATCGGCGAAGTCGATATCCCAAGGATGCATATCCTCAATCGGATCGCGTCGCGGGTAGCGTGCGGGCAGGGCCTGGATCAGTGCCTTTTCGAACTGGGTGCATCCATCCAGCAACGCCAAGGCCTGCTGTGTCGCATCGTAAGCCTGCGCCAGCGCCTTTTGCCGCCCCCGGTCGTCCTGCACATCCCAGGGCAGGTTGTAGTTCGGTCCGGCGGCGTAGGCGACGCCCCAATGGGCCATGGCGCAACTGGGATCCTGCGTGACAGCCTTTTCGAAACAAGCCACAGCTTCAGTGTGATTGTAGCCATAGGTCCAGATCAGACCACGGTCGAACCATTTCTGCGCTTCGGTCGAGGATGTGGTCACAGGGCAGGTATGGCTGCCCAGATCGTAATCATAGCTCATTGCAGAACCTCCCCCGAATTCGGAAGCAGGGTAACGCGATTTAACCTGTCTGCACAGGGTCAGGTGGAAATCTGTTTTCGATCCGACCCATGTGAACCATCAGGCCAAAGGCCGTGATACACATGGTCAGAATGCCAATGGTCAAAGGGGTAATCGAGCCGTCGAACAGCAACCCGATCGGGGCGGCAATGGCGGCGGCCAACACGGTGGCGACCGATCCGATCACCGAAGCGGCCATGCCCGCGATATGGCCCATCGGCTCCATCGCGATGGCGTTGAGATTGCCCATGGTCACACCGGCCATGAAGAAAACAGTTGTTTGCCATGCCACAAATAACGCGAAGGACGCATTGGGTGACATGGGGATTGCGCTGAGTACGATCACAAGCGCCGTGATCAGGATTTGCCCCCCAAGTGCCCATGTCACCATGCGGCGCATTCCAATACGCACCACCAACGCGGCGTTCAGCAAACTGGCAGAACCTGAGATCAAAGCCACAAACCCAAACCAGAACGGAAAGCTGTCCGCGCGATCATGGATCACGTCATAAACAGGCTGCACCATGGTCAACATAGTGAACAAGATGCCCATGCAGAGGGTCTGCACCAGGATCGAGAGGCGCACAGTAGGGTGGGCAAACATCTCTTTCGTGGCGGCAACCATCAGCGGCAGGCGGAACGGGCGGCGGTTTTCTTTCGCCAGCGACTCGGGCAGGCGGGTGCCCATCCAGATGCACACGATCACGGCGAACAGAATGAACAGGGCAAAGATGCTGCGCCAGCCGAACAGGGCGATAACGCCTGCGCCCAGCATGGGTGCGACAGCAGGCACCAGCGTGAAGATCATCATGGCGATCGAGATGATCCGAGCCATGATCCGACCGGAATACAGATCGCGAATGATCGCCATTGCCACAACGCGCGGACCTGCGGCACCAAGGCCCTGCGCCACGCGGGCTGCCAGAACCATCTCGAGCGAAGAACTGGCCCAAGCTACGGCAGAGGCCACGATATACAGCGCGACGCCACCATAGATCACTGGCTTACGCCCGAACGCATCTGACAGGGGGCCAGTGAAGAAGGTTCCGATGCCCATGCCTAAAACAAAAGAGGTCAGGATCAACTGCGCGCGGTTGATATCATCGGGGCTGAGCTGCGCGCCGATCTCGGGCAGGGCGGGCAGCATCGAATCGATTGAAAAGGCGATGGTCGAGAACATCATTGCGATCAGCGCAATGAATTCCCCTCGGGACATGCGATTGGCCATGGGCGCTCCTTATCTGTTCGCGCTATCACGGCAGACCAGGTTGCGCCAGACCGGAATTTTGCACATGGCTCTGTGCTTCTATGCAGATGAAGCCTCAAGTTGAGACATGATTTCGCCAATCACTTTCTCCCACATTTCAGGGGGTTGAGCACCTGGAACGGCGTGTTGATTGGCAACGATAAAGGTCGGAACCGAACTGACACCCATTTCACGTGAATGTGTGTCGCGGTTGCGGATATCTTCGCGGTCGGCGTCTGATTTCAGCAGTTTCAGCACCACCGCTGCATCCATACCCGCGCTGTCGGCAATGTCAGACAGAACCTCCGGGTCGCCGATATCGCGGGCCTGAACGAAATACGCGTCGAACAGAGCATCCACGACGGCGTTTTGCTTGCCTTCGATCCCGGCCCAGTGGATCAGGCGATGTGCGTCGAGCGTGTTTGGGGTGCGCTTCATCCCCTCAAAATCGATCTTGAGGCCCGCATTTTCCGCATGCTCAACCACGGGTGCATAGGCGCGTACCGCACCGTCCTTGCCGCCGAACTTACGTTCCAGATATTCGCGCCGATCCATGCCTGCATCCGGCATATCGGGGTTCAGCTGGAACGGGTGCCATTCGATGACAAAAGGATGTTCCGGGACTTTGGCCAATGCCTTGTCCAGATGGGTTTTTCCGATGTAGCACCACGGGCAGATCGGATCGGAAAGGATATCGAGCTTGACGGTCTGGGTCATTCGGTGGTCGCCTTGAAATAGGCCGGCAATGCGCGGCGCAAGAGTTTGCCGTTGCCGCCGGTCGGCAACTCGGGAAGGTGAACGAAGGCGCGCGGCTGTTTGTAACGCGCCAGATTGGTTTGGACATAGGCGTACAAAGCGTCCTCGTCCAGCCTTTGGGGGCCAGTGTAAAAGGCCGCTATCACAAATGTGTCCGGTTTGACTTCAACCGCTGCGGCCCCGACCTGTGTGATGCCGGGATAGTTGGACAGGGCGGATTCAACCTCAACTGGTGAGACGCGGTAGCCGCCTGCGTTCATCATGTCATCATCGCGCCCCAGATAGGTGATCTGTCCATCCACGGCCATGGCCCCCTGATCGCCGGTCAGGAACCAGTCGCCCTGCATCCGGTCGGTAACCTCATCCGGTGCGTTGAGATAGGTCAGCATCAGGCCTGGGTCAGATCGATGGATGGCAATGGTGCCGTCTTGTCCCTGTGGTACGGGACCATCCGGCCCAAGGATCGCAACGCGGCGACCGGGTTGTGGCTGTCCCAGCGCTTCACCACGTGCGGGGTGCGTCGGACTGGACGAGATGAAGGTCGAGCATTCCGACATTCCATAGGCCTCATAGAGCTCAGTGCCGGTGGCGGACTGCCAGCGCGTATGTAGCTGCGGAGACAGCTTTTCTCCGGCGCAAAGCCCATGACGCAGATTGGGCAGATCGATCTGTTCAGAACCTTGCAGCATCTTTCGGAAAACGCCGGGCGCGGCAGCAAAGATCGAGGCCCGGCTGCGCTTTAGTAACCCGGGTAAATCCGATAAATCGGTGCCGGGTTCCGGGATCAGAGCAGTCGCGCCAATGGTCCATGGATCCATCAACCCTGTGCCCAGCGTGTAAGTCCAGTTGAACGCACCGGCGTGGCACAGCCGATCCTTCTGTGTCAGCCCATACCAGCCATCCACCATCATCTGTCGCGCCCATATGGCACGGTGGGCGTGGGCCACGGCGCGCGGTTTGCCCGAGGTGCCCGACGTATAGACCACATAGGCCAGCCGCTCGGGGTCACCCAATTCAAATTCGGCGGCGGGCAGGTCGCGCATTGTCTTCAGCGCCGATAGGTCAATCTGATGCGGATGCGCGGCGCAAGCCACCGATGGGTCGCGCAGGATTGCAGCAGGGGAAAGATCGGCGATGATGCGGGCCGTTTCCGGTTCGGTCAGTTGCGACGAGGTTGGTACCGGCACGATCCCCACCGCGATCGCACCAAGATATGCGATGGGGAAATCGACGGTGTTTCCCAACCGCATCAACGCGATGTCTCCGGGGATCAGACCAGCCTGCAACAGGCCGGCGCCCGTTCCCAGAACGGCGCGTTTCAACCGGCTGTAACTCCAATCATCCGTGTTGTTTGCGCCCAGAACCGACAGGGCGGTTTTGTCCGGCAAGCGATCCGCATGGCGCAGCACATGGGCGGCCAGATTGAACGGCGCAGGGCAGGGCGCGGGTGACCCCTGATCAAAGATCGATAACATGCTGTCTGGCTAACGCGGCGTCTGCTGCGTTGCAAGCTGGGCTGGCTGGTCCTATAGAAAGGCCATGAGCACGCAAGATCCCAAGTCCCTAATCCGCATTGCCCGCGAATCCGGTGTTGAGGCAGAGGTTGAACCTCTGGACCTTGGCGTGCGTGTCCGCGAACTGCGCAAGGCACGAAACTGGACGCTGGAACAGGCCGCCACGCAGGCCGGGTTGGCGCGCTCGACCCTCAGCAAGATCGAAAACGGGCAGATGTCGCCCACTTATGATGCGTTGAAAAAGCTGGCCATCGGGTTGGAGATTTCGGTGCCGCAGCTGTTCACCCCACCACAGCGTGATCAGGTGATCGGGCGCATGGCAGTGACCCGGGTGGGCGATGGGACGGCCCACGCCACCGCAACCTACGAACACGAGTTGCTGGCTGAGACGCTGACGAAAAAGCAGATGTTGCCCTATCGCGCGCGGGTGCGTGCGCGGTCAATGGACGAGTTTGACGGATGGGTGCGCCATGATGGCGAAGAATTCCTGTATGTGCTGACCGGGGTCGTGCGCTTGTATACTGAATTCTACGAACCCGTCGAAATGCGCCGGGGGGACAGTGCCTATTATGATGGCAGCATGGGGCACAATGTCGTGTCGGTCAGCGACGAAGATGCCACGATCCTGTGGGTGACGTCACTTAGCTAGGGCCGCATGCGCCAGTTCGTGGTTCAGGCGTTCGGTGAACAGGAAATCCTCGACCTCTTCATGGGCTTCGTTCACCGTCAGATGATGGCGTTCTGCCAGGTAGGCCTCGAACTGTTCCCGATTGTTCCAGACGCGGTCCATATCCTGATCTCTCAGGTTTGGAAAACGCCGTTTTGCGCGGGCATAGGTGGCGCCCAGCTCTTTCGTAAGTTCTGCCCAGTTCAACATGTGCGAGCCTCCCGTGATCCGACCTGGTCTGCTCTCCCCCACGGGTAGGGTACGAAGCTGTTACAGGAACGTGAGACATGACAAAATGTCGCAGGTGCTGTGCGGGGTGTTTGCCAAAGAAAAACCCGCTGCGGGTTGTCCGCAACGGGCCTTTGGACCTGAGTTCGTGAGTGAGTGGTAGCCGGTCCTGTTAAGCGAGGTCAGGGGCGACGTCCTGCCGGTTTAGGTATCTGATATAAAAGTGCTATTTCTCTGCTGATCGCATGTTTCCCTACACTCAGGCTATATCAATAGAATATGATGAGTAAAGTGAATTGATGACTATGATCGGAAACCTACCAAATTTGGACATTTGTCACGCATTTTGCCGATCCTGCTAGGTTACACTACTAAACATAGGGCGTATGTTGCCCTGTGCTGATTTTTGCCGAAGTAGAATAGCAAATGGGTCAAGGCGCGATCTGAGCCTCGCATCCGGTGTTCTGTTCAACAGGCCATTCGCTTTGTCAGGCTTTCGCGCAGCGCAAAGGGGCTTAACCTTCGTACCACCAAATCTCTGGCATGTATTGCGGCCCGTCGCCGTAGATCGGCAGCGTTTCAGGGAATTTCAGTTCCCGGATATGCGCGATACGCCCAACATCGAAATTCCAGATCGGAATGACATACCGACCTGCTGTCAGGACCCGGTCCAGCGCGCGGGTTGCTGCTACAAAATCCTCGCGAGACTCTGAGGCCAGCATCGCATCGATCATCCCATCCACAGCCGGTGAGGCAACGCCCATAAGGTTCCGCGTTCCCGGTGTATCGGCGTTTTCGCTGCCCCAATACAGGCGCTGTTCATTACCCGGAGACAGTGACAGCGCACGGCGGAACGGGGTCATGTCAAAATCTAATTCGGCGATGCGGCCCGTATATTGCGCATTATCCACCTGTTCAGTGAGGACCTGAATGCCTAACCGCTCCAACGCGCGGGCATAGATATCGACCGCTGTTTGCATCTCGGTATCGCCCTGTTGCAGCAAAACACCGATCCGGAAGGGCTCACTATTCTGGTTCTGTAAAACACCGCCCTGAATGGTCCATCCGGCCTCGGCCAGCAGCTTGGTTGCTTCTCGGATATTGCTGCGATTGCGGGCTGATCCGTCGCCTTGGGGCAATACATAGCCCTCGAGAGTGCCGGGGGTCAGGACCTTGTTAAACGGTTCCAGCAGTGATTGTACTTTGCCGGTGGCGGGTCCGGGCTGCATCGCCAAATCGGAGCCCGAGAAATATGAGGTAATTCGGGGCTGCGCACCGCCCGTGATCGTGTCGTTGATAAATTCGAAGTTGAAGGCCAGTGTCAGCGCCTCGCGCACGCGCCAATCGTCGAACGGGGCTTTGCGGGTGTTCATGACCAGCCCGGTCATGCCCGAGGGCTTACCATGTGGGATTTCGGTTTTGATCACATCGCCGCGCTGGATGGCAGGGAAAGCATACTGGTTATCCCATTTGTCCGCATTGAATTCACGCACAGCGGATAGCTCTCCGGCCTTGAAGGCCTCAAACAAAACCGTGGCATCGCCGTAGAACTCGATCCGCATCTCATCAAGATTCATTGTACCGCGGCGGAACGGGATGTCCGCGCCCCAATAGTCGGGATTTCGGCGCAGGTTGACGTATCGGCCTGCCTCATAATCGTCGATGACATAAGGGCCTGTACCGATTGGGATGTCTTGCAGTGGGGCGTCGGCAAAGCTCTTGCCCTCCCACTGGGCCTTTTGCAGGATGGGGCGCAGCCCGGCGATCAGGGCCAATTCGCGATCGGGTTCATTGAACGAAATCCGGACCGTGCGTGGGCCGGTTTCTTCGATACTGTCGATCTTGGACCACAGCCCGCGATAGCGCAGATGACCTTCGGTGCCCAATGACTGGAACGACCAGATCACATCTTCGACAGTGACGGGGGCTCCATCAGAAAACGCAGCCTCTTCCCGCAGTGTGAATTCAACCCAGGACCGGTCTGGCGCCGTCTCAACCGATTCGGCTAACAGCCCGTAAAGAGTGAAAGGTTCGTCCCAGGACCGGCCCATCAGGCTTTCATGGGTCCAGAATCGCAACTGCCAGGGCGAGGTGCCTTTTTGCACAAAGGGGTTCAAACTGTTATAGCCGCCCGTATTCCCAAAAACGACCTTGCCACCTTTGGGCGCATCTGGGTTGACATAGGGCAGAGACACAAAATCCGGTGGTAAAGCCGGATCGCCATACATAGCTATGCCATGTGACGAATCTGCCTGGGCCAAAGGGGCGGCCAAAATGCAGGCGATTCCCGCTGCGAGTGAACGTAGAGGGCGTAGAAAATCCGGGCTCATTTTGGAAACAATCCTGCTCTGGCCTTATTTTGTTGGGTATCATCGTACCGATGATTTTTCTTATTTTCAAACTTTTAGCTTGGATGAAGGCATGGAATTGCTTATAAAGGTCTCACTGCTCGATAGGTTTCTTGCCTGTATGAAACCTGCCTCAATAACTTAACGCCCGCTTCGTGCGGGCGTTTTTTTTGGCTGCGGCAAGCTGTATCAGCGCGAGACTTTATCGGCGTCTTTCCCCGTTTTCTTTGCAGGTGCAGCATGGCATGCTGCGTTTGAACAGAGGTCAGTGGAGAATGGTTATGAGCCTGTCGGGAAAAACAGCGATCATCACGGGATCGAATTCGGGGATCGGTTTGGGCATTGCGCGCGAACTGGCCAAAGCCGGGGCAGATGTGGTTTTGAATTCCTTCACGGATCGGGATGAGGATCATGCGCTGGCCGCGGAGATCGCAAAAGAAACGGGAACCAAGGCGCGCTACATCAAGGCCGACATGTCGAAGGGCGATGAATGCCGGGCTCTGATCGCGCAGGCGGGGGCTTGCGATATTCTGGTGAACAACGCGGGTATTCAGCACGTCTCGCCCATTGATCAGTTTCCAGTCGAGAAATGGGATGCGATTATCGCGATCAACATGAACTCGGCCTTTCACACTACGGCGGCAGCATTGCCGGTGATGCGTGCGGCAGGATGGGGCCGGGTCGTCAATATTGCGTCGGCCCATGGTCTGACCGCATCGCCTTATAAAGCGGCCTATGTCGCGGCAAAGCACGGCGTTGTCGGGATGACCAAATCGGTTGCTCTGGAGACCGCGCAGGAGCCGATCACCTGCAATGCGGTTTGTCCGGGCTATGTGCTGACACCGCTGGTTGAGGCGCAAATCCCAGACACGATGAAGGAATACAACATGAGCCGCGAGGATGTGATCAAGAACGTCATGTTGGAGCGGCAACCATCCAAAGAGTTTGCGACAGTCGAGCAACTGGGTGGCACCGTGCAGTTCCTGTGTTCGGATGCGGCGGCGCAGATCACAGGCACGACCATTTCCGTAGATGGCGGCTGGACGGCGCTGTAGTTTCCATGGGGGCTCTGCCCCCATACCCCCGAGGTATTTTCGAACAGAAGAAGGGGCGCGATCGTGAAACAGATCAATCTGGCATTGCAGGGCGGTGGGGCGCATGGGGCCTTCACTTGGGGTGTTCTTGACCGAATTCTGGATGAAGAGGATATCGAGGTTGCGGCGATCACCGGAACATCGGCCGGGGCGTTGAACGGGGCGGCGTTCAAGTCGGGGATGGTGCATGCAGGCCGCGACGGCGCGCGGGCGCGATTGGATGAGTTGTGGAGACAGATGGGCGCTGTGGGTGACATGCGCCTGACCAACTGGTTTCGCGGATTGGAGCCGTCGAGCATTGCGCAGGCTATGGAATACTCGCTGCCCTATTCGGTGGGTGAGGCCTGGTCGCGGATGGTGTCGCCTTATGCCTATGGGCCCTTCTATACAAACCCGCTTGAGCCCGTTGTTGACCGGTTCAATTTTGAAGAAGTCTGCGCCGACCAGGGGCCTCGCCTGTTTGTCTGTGCGACCTGTGTGCGCAGCGGCAAGATCCGTGTGTTCACGGGCGGTGAGATATCAACGGATGCCATTCTGGCCTCGGCCTGTTTGCCGACCTTGTTCAAGGCGGTGGAGATTTATGACCCTGAGACCGAGCGGACCGAAGCCTATTGGGATGGCGGATACACGGGTAACCCGGCCTTGTATCCTTTGTTCGGTGATGACCTGCCGGATGATGTTGTGATTGTGAACATCAACCCGCTGGAACGGGATGAATTGCCGGTTACGCCGCAACAGATTCAGAACCGGATCAACGAGATCAGCTTTAACTCATCCCTGTTTCGCGAGTTGCGGGCGATCAGTTTTGTTCAGCGGTTGCTGAAAGAAGGCAAGCTGAAAGCTGGTGAGATGAGCCGTGTGCTAGTGCACATGGTCGCGGATAACGATCTGATGAACAGCCTGTCGGTTGCCACCAAGACGGTGCCAAATCCGGTAATCCTGCATAAGCTGAAACAGGCAGGTCGGGATGCGGCGGATGGGTTCCTGTCGCGGCACAAGAATGATCTGGGGCAGAACAGCACCGTTGATCTGCCCGCGATGTTCGGCTGATCACTCGGGCGGTTGGGTCGGGTCTTTTTCGTTTGGATAGACCAGACCCGCCGAGATCACCAGTTTGGCAGCATCCTCGATGCTCATATCCAACAGGATGACGTCTTCGGACGGAAAGAACAGCAAGAAGCCCGAGGTCGGGTTTGGCGTTGTCGGGATAAAAACGCTCAGCAGGTCGTCGCCGGTTTCGGCTCTGATATTGACTTCGCCCTTGGCTGTGGTCGACACGAACCCGATGGCCCAGATGCCGCGGCGTGGGTATTGAACAAGACAGGCTTTTTCAAAAGACCGCTCTGTCTGGGCAAACACGGTTTCCGAGATTTGTTTGATCCCGGAATAGATCGACCGCACGATGGGCATGCGGTTTACCAGGCCTTCGGCGAATGAGATCAACGAACGGCCAAGGATGCCCTTGGCGATCCAACCGACCAGAATTGTGAAGATCAGAAAGATTATGACACCGACGCCGCGCAGGTTGATGCCTACATATTGTTCGGGCTGGAACTGTTGAGGCACCAAAGGCAGCACCGCGCTGTCGATCCAGCCCACGACGGACCAGATCAGCCAGACGGTCAGCCAGACCGGCGCAATCACGACGATCCCCGTCAGGAATGACGCACGCAAGCGCGCGAACAGGCCGGGGCGGCGATGGGGCTTTTCGTCAAACGGTGTATTCATTGCGGATCCGAGTGGCTTGCCGGACTAGTTAAGCAGTCCGGCGGGCCGGTGCAATAGGGCAGAATTACGCGCTGTTTGCCAGTGCTTTAGCAATATTCGCAGCCAGTCGCGCATTGTTACGGACCAATGCGATATTTGCCGTTAGCGAACGGCCTTGGGTCTTTTCGAAAATCCGTTGCAGCAGATAGGGTGTGACGGCCTTTCCGGTGATGCGGTGGGCATCCGCATCAGACTGCGCCTCGGCTATGATCGGGGCCAGTTCTTTGGCAGGGATTTGATCGGTGTCGGGGATCGGATTGGCGACCAATTGACCGCCGGGCAGACCCAGAGCGCGGCGCGTGGCATGGGCCTTCGCAATGGCCTCGGCGCTGTCTATCCGCAGGGGCGCAGCATAGGGGGATTTGGCCGACCAGAAGGCCGGGAACTCGTCTTGACCATGGGCGATGACGGGCACACCCAATGTCTCGAGTACTTCGAGTGTCTTGGCCAGATCAAGGATGGCTTTGGCCCCGGCGGCCACGACGGTCACAGGGGTTTGCCCAAGCTCGTGCAGATCGGCGGAGATATCGAATGAGGTTTCGGCCCCTTGGTGAACACCGCCGATCCCGCCGGTCGCAAAGACCTCGATCCCTGCGCAATGCGCCGCGATCATCGTTGCTGCGACGGTGGTGGCACCGGTACCACCGGTTGCGATGCAGGCTGCCATATCGGCGCGCGAAAGCTTGGCGACGCCTTGCGCTTGGCCCAAGGATTGTAACTGATCAGGTTCAAGACCCACATGCAGCACGCCTTCGATCACTGCCATCGTAGCCGGAACCGCCCCGGCATCGCGGATGTCCTGTTCTACCTGCGCCGCAACCTCGATGTTCTGGGGGTAGGGCATGCCATGGGTGATGATGGTGCTTTCGAGTGCGACGATGGGCTGACCTGAGTCTTTAGCGGCGCGGACCTCGGCGGAATAGTGGATGTCGATCACAGGGGAGTTTCTCCGGAAACATAGGTTGCGGCGGCGTTCAATGCGCGGGTGAGGGCCGTTTGTTCATCGGCCCCATTTGATTCCGAGGCGATATGCGCCGCCATGAAAGTGTCACCCGCGCCGGTGACGCGGGTCACCAGTACGGATGGGGGTGTCTGGGTCAAAACGCCTGTTGCTGATCCCACGGTCGCGGAATTACCACCATCGGTGACCAGGACCCGCAGCGCACCGCGATCCAACAGGCCTTTGGCGGCGGATTCGGAATCGGTGAACTCGCGCTGGCAGAGCAGGCCGGCCTCTTCCAGATTGACATATAGCGTCGCGCGGGCGTGTTTCAGGAAGGGCAGCAGCCGTTCGGCCTTGCCGGGCGAGGCAGGCGCCACCCGCAGATCCGCCTTGGCAAAGGCTGGGCTTTGCGCGATTTCTTCCAGCAGGTTCAGCGTCAGGTTCCCGTCCAGCGCGATCGGGCCTTCAAAGGGGGCGTTTTCGTATCCCA
Source organism: Ruegeria sp. YTSA168 (assembly GCF_059610045.1). Classification (NCBI taxonomy): domain Bacteria; kingdom Pseudomonadati; phylum Pseudomonadota; class Alphaproteobacteria; order Rhodobacterales; family Roseobacteraceae; genus Ruegeria; species Ruegeria sp. YTSA168. The sequence continues at coordinate 131,771 of NZ_JBXWMW010000003.1, read as the reverse complement.
AAGGGCCGTGCATCAGCGGACGCAGAATCTTGGCCCCGGCAGCCTCAAGCGAATGCGCATCGGCAATGGCGGCAATCAAACCATTCGCCCCTTCGACCGCCATGTAGCGGTCAGTGGGTAGATCCTGCGAGCGGTAGATGTGTTCGGTCACCATGCCCAGCCGTGCGCAGGCATTGACCAACTCGTCACCTTCGGGATCGCGGCCAATCGCGGTCAGCAGAGTCGGTGTCATGCCAAAGCGCACCAGCGTCATGGCGATGTTCATCGCGACGCCACCAGGAAGACGCGTGATCCGGCCGGGCACGTCCGATCCTTGCCGCATGGCGCTGGCAGATCGTCCGATCACGTCCCATAGAACTGAACCGATACACAGGATTTCGCTGTTCTGAGTCATGCTGTTGTCATGCCGCAGCACCGGAGGGCGTGCAAGAGGGCGCGCGCAGATAAAGCTGCGCGCTCAACTGTTCGGGCTTGCGATCCGATGCGTTCGGCGGGAAACTCGCGGCATATGGTTTCTGATTTGATTTCAAAAGCAGAGTATCACGCATGAGCGGTTTGTTCCGCCTAATCCTGATTTTGCCGGTCGTTTTGATCTTAATTGCTGCGCCGCTCAGGGCGCAAACGCATCCGCCGAGCATTGTCGAGTTCTGGACCAAAGCGGATAGCCTGCTGATCGAGATCAGCCTGAATGTCGAGATGTTTCTGGCCGGGCTGGACCCCGAAGCGCAACCGGATGTCGCGGGCAATGCGCGCTACCGCGAACTCCGCCGGCTGGTCTCATCCGAGTTGGAGGCCGAGGTGCGGGGCTTTGTCAATGACTGGGCGGCCTCGTTGCAGGTTGAGGTCGAAGGGCCGGTTCGCCTTTCCTATGAAGGCGTGCGCATCCCGGTGGTTGGGGACCCCGACGAGCCCCGTCTCTCAAAGCTTCTGCTGACGGCCTCCTTGCCCGAGGGGGCATCGGCGCTGCGGCTGACCTGGCCTGCCGGTCACGGCCCCGTTGTGATCAAACAGCAGCGTGTCGAGGCACCCTATACCGGCTACCTGATGGCCGGAGAGACCAGCCCGCTGATCCCGCTGCAAGGCGGCGCGGCGCTGAGCGGACAACAAACGATGCTGGTGTTCCTGGTCAAAGGAGCAGAGCAGATCGTAACGGACGGAATGCGTGTATTTGCGCTGGCTCTGGCTTTGGTCTTCTTGTCGCTGTCCCCAAGGTCGCTGGTCCTGCAATTGGTCTTCTTGTCCCTCGGTGCGATCTTTGGGTTGGCGTTGTCGGCATTCGGAGCGTTGGTGCTGTCGTCCTTTGTCGCGTCGATATCGTTGACGGCGGCGGTTGTGGTGCTGGCGCTTTGGAATCTGATCCTACGCGGTGTTCATGTGTTTCGCCTGTTGGCGGTGTTTGCCATCGGCCTGCTGTTAGGCAATGCCCTAAGCCAATCGCTGAGTGCGATCGGCGCGCCGCCGGACCATCTGCCGCCCGCACTTTTGGGGTATGTGATTGGCTATCTGGCGGTTCTGTCAGCAGCTGCTGCGACCGCGTTGGGTGTTGTGACCGTGATTGCGGGCGGATCCCATCGCTTTCGCGGCCGCATCTCGGTTCTGGGCTCGATCCTGATTGCCGGTCTGGGCGTCTATTGGATGATCGAGCCTTGGTTGTTTAGCTAGTCATACTCTCAAGCAGAGTGTTCAGCGCCACCATCGGGTCTTCGGCAGACCAGATCTCGTCACCAATGCCAAAGAAATCTGTGCAGGGGGACAGGTCGCGGATCAGGTCGGGCGTCAGGCCGCCCTCGGCCACAACCGGAACTTCGATCATTTCGGACCACCATTGAAACAGGTCCTTTTCCGCCAATGTGCCGTCACCCAGGGAAGACGCGCCCACCGGGCCAAAGGCGACATAGTCGACGCCTGCCTCACCTGCGCTCATGCCGTCATGGCTGGAGGCCCCGCAGAAACTGCCAACAATTGCGTCGGTACCCAGTTCCTTGCGCGCGGCGCGCACCGACCTTGCCCCATCATCCAGATGCACACCATCCAGCCCCAACCGCTGTGCCATCAGAACATGGTTGGAGATCACAATCGCCACGTCGCGCGTATGGGCCACCTCGCGGCAGGCATCGGCTGCGCGGGCAATGGTATCCTCGTCATTTCCGGCCAGAGCGAGGCGAATGCACGCGATCTCGGCCCGGTCCAACACCCGCGCCAATTGGTCCGGATACGTGCTGAGCGTGATGGTCGGCGGCGTGATCAGGTAAATCTGCGGCTGCTCGGGGGTGTCCGCGGTAGTATTCATGGGGGCGCGTCCTTCGGTATTCAGTTCCAGCGCGGTTTAGCGGATTGCCGTTGGGAAGCAAACTTTTTTGCCTCCGGCGGAGGTATTTGGGAACAGAAGAAGCATGGGGCGGCTTGCCCTTCGTTTATGCGGCGACTAGAGCAAGCTGAGTTTTTCGGAGATAACCATGCCCAGCGACCCATCCCAGCCTTCTTTTGTGCTTGTGCGCCCGCAGATGGGTGAAAACATCGGGGCCGCTGCGCGGGCGATGTGGAATTTCGGGCTGGATCGGATGCGGATCGTGGCCCCTCGGGACGGGTGGCCGAACCCAAAGGCGGTGGCGATGTCCAGCGGGGCGGGGCGGCTGCTGGATGAGGCACAGCTGTTTGACGATCTGGCCGGATCGTTGGCTGACACCACCTTTGTGTTTGCCACCACAGCGCGGCAACGCGGGTTGACCAAGCCGGTCTACAGTCCCGAACGTGCCATGCAGATCGCGGCCCAGAAGGTTGCCGCGGGTGAAAAGGTTGCTGTTCTATTTGGCCCTGAACGCGCGGGGCTTGAGAATGAGGATATCGCCAAAGCCAACGCGATCATCTCGGTCCCGGTGAACCCGGAATATGCCTCGCTGAACCTGGGTCAATGTGTGTTGCTGACCGCCTATGAGTGGATGCGTCAGACCGGTGATGTGGTGCATGAAGCCACCGATCTGGGCAAGGGCGATTGGGCGACCGGTATCGAGGTCGAGAAACTGGTTGAGCATTATGAAGACCGGCTGGAAGAGGCTGGTTTCTTCTACCCGCCCGAAAAGGCCGAAGGCATGAAGACCAATCTACGCAACCTGTGGTCGCGGATGCGGATGACGCGGGCAGATGTGCAGATGTTGCACGGTGTCATGCGTCAGATGGTCCGTTGGAAAGACAAAGGGTAAGGCTGGACCTTGCCCCTCACTGGCCCTAGCTTGCGACGAAATCCAGGACATATGAGGACAGCATGAGCGCAAAGCGCAGCATCTTCGAAGACGTCTCAGACACCGAAAAACAACAAGCCGTTCAACCCGGTATGATCGACAAGGGCCGCGGCGGGGCGCGCAAGGCGATCCGGGCGTGGCTGATGATCCTGTTCGCTCTGGTCGTTGTGATGATCGCCGTGGGTGGCCTGACCCGGCTGACCGATAGCGGGCTGTCGATCACTGAATGGCGTCCGATCACCGGGGCCATCCCACCGATGACCGAGGCCGACTGGCAATCCGAATTCGACAAGTACAAAGTAATCGACCAGTGGCGCATTCAGAACCAATGGATGGGGCTGGATGATTTCAAATTCATCTACTGGTGGGAATGGGGCCATCGTCAGTTGGGCCGTGTGATCGGGCTGGTCTGGGCGATCGGTTTCTTTGGCTTCCTGATTGCGCGCAAGATCCCTACGGGTTGGACGGGTAAACTGTTGATCCCGGGTGCCTTGGGCGGCGTTCAGGGGGCCGTCGGCTGGTGGATGGTTGCCTCGGGCGTGACGCAGGGCGAGGGGATGACGGCCGTTGCCAGCTATCGTCTGGCCACCCATCTCGGCTTGGCCTTCGTGATCCTTGGGTTCCTTGCTTGGTACATCTTTGAACTCGGCCGCGAGGAACGCGACCTGATGCAGGCCCGCCGCGCGAAAGAGGCGAAACTGTTCTCGCTCTCGACTGGCTTGTTGCATTTCGCCTTTTTGCAGATCCTCATCGGTGCGTTGGTCGCTGGGATCGACGCTGGACGGTCGTACACCGACTGGCCTCTGATCGGTGGGCAGCTATTGCCGCCAGATGCGACTATGCTGGAACCGATGTGGCGCAACTTCTTCGAAAGCCCCGGTCTGGTGCAATTCATCCACCGTTGCGCGGGGTATCTCCTGTTCATCTTCGCCATCATCGTCTGGCGTCGGGGGCAGGGCAGCGCCCACCCGCAGACCCGTTTCGCCTTCAACGCAGCCTTTGCGGCCCTGTCGCTGCAGGTGGTGGTCGGCATCGTCACGGTCGTTTATGCGGCCCCGTGGCAAATCGCCATTTTCCACCAGTTCATGGCCGTTGTCGTCTGGACGCTGATCCTGCGCGCGCGCTTCCTGACGGCCTATCCAATTGCAACTTCAGTGCGCGGAGTTTGATACTATGACCGCATTCAATGACCTGATGGCCTTTCAACGTGAAACCTCGGCCTTAGCTCAGATCGCAGGGCGGCTGGGGTGGGATCAGGAAACGATGATGCCACGTGGAGCCGCCCCGCAACGGGCCGAAGAAATGGCCGCGATCGAGGCTGTGCTGCATGCCCGCCGGTCTGACCCGCGCGTGTCGGATTGGTTGGACCAGGCCGCCCCGCAGGATGAGGCAGGCAAGGCGCAGCTGCGCGAGATCCGCCGGGCTTATGAACGGACGGTCAAAGTACCGGCCGATCTGGCAACTGCAATTGCCCGGGTGACCTCGGCAGCTCAGGGGAAATGGGCGCAGGCGCGGGCGGACGAAGATGTCTCGGCCTTCCTTCCGGTGCTCGAAGAGGTGGTCGCGCTGAAGCGGCAAGAAGGCGAGGCGCTGGCGCAGGGCCGTGACGTCTATGACGCCATGGTCGAGGACTACGAGCCCTACACAACCGGCACCCAGATTGCGGCGATCTTTGATGAAATGCGCCCACGCCTGGTGGCTCTGCGCGCTGCAGTGCTTGCACGCCCACAGCCCGCAGAACTGAGCGGTCACTTCGATGAACGCATTCAGATGCAGCTTACCCAAAAGCTGGCGGTTGCCTTTGGGTATGACCTGAACAATGGCCGTGTGGACAAGGCGGTGCATCCGTTCAGCTCGGGCAGCGGGCTGGATGTGCGGATCACCACCCGCACCAGCGAAACCGACCCGTTCAATTGCTTCTATTCAACCATTCATGAGGTCGGCCATGCCGCCTATGAACAAGGGATTGATCGCGACTATTTGCTGACGCCGCTGGGTCAGGGCGTGTCCATGGGCGTGCATGAAAGCCAAAGCCGGATTTATGAGAATCAGCTGGGTCGGTCGCACGCCTTTACCGGATGGCTGTTTAGGCAGATGAAAGACGCGTTTGGTGACTTTGGCATTGCCGACGCTTATGCGTTCTATGCCACCGTCAACCGCGTCCATAATGGCTATATCCGGACCGAGGCGGATGAGGTGCAGTACAACCTGCACATTATGCTGCGCTTTGATCTGGAACGCGCGCTGATGGCCGGGGATTTGCAGGTTAGCGATCTTGAGGCCGCGTGGAATGACCGGTTTAAGGCTGATTTTGGCTATGCGGTAGACAAGCCTTCGAACGGATGTTTGCAGGATGTGCATTGGTCGGTGGGCCTGTTTGGCTATTTCCCAACTTATTCCTTGGGCAATGTCTATGCCGGGTGCCTCTATCAAGCCTTGCGGAAGGCGGTGCCTGAACTGGAGGCCCAACTGGCCGAAGGTGACACATCGCAGGCAACCGGATGGCTGCGCGAAACGGTTCAGCGTCACGGCGGTCTCTATGCGCCGCGCGAGATCATTCGGCAGGCCAGCGGGATCGAACCGGGGCCGGGTCCGTTGCTGGACTATCTGGAGCAGAAATTCGGGGCGCTCTACGGTCTTTGACAGGTTGCCGTCACGTTGTCGTGCGGCAACGTGGCGTTTGATCTCTGGATCGGTAGAGTAGGCGGCACCATACTCGACGGAGAGCCGTTTGTCCTTGAAAACAAATCTGAAATCCTATCTGGCAGCGGCCATCACAAGTGATCAATTCATGAATGCCCGCCGAGGGGCGCATGATTTGCGCCGTCGCCTGCGTGGTGCAGATCATGTCGTGCATTATTTCCACGATGCCGCTGATCCTTATTGTGCGCTGACCGCGCAAATCCTGCCCGCGTTTCACGCACGGTATGGGGTTACGCTATGTCCGCATCTTATCTCGGGCCCAGCATCCGAGGCCGTGCCCGAACCCGAAGCCCATCAGAAAAACGCTTTGGTCGATGCGACCCGATTGGCGTTGAAACAGGGGTTGAATGCGCCAGTGAAGCCCTCCATCGAAAGGATACGAAAGGCCAACCGTCTGTTCGCAGCCGCGTTTGGCACCCAGGATTGGGCTGCTCGATTGAGGGATGTTTCTGTTTCTCTCTGGACCGGTCGCGCGCTGCCGGATGAACCGGACGTGGACCCTTCCCACGCGATGGCTGCGGGGGATCGAGCCTTGGCGTCAAAGGGGCATTATTTGGGCGGTACGTTCTTCTATGGCGGCGAATGGTATTGGGGGATCGACCGCCTGCATTATCTGGAACAGCGGTTGCAGCAGGCCGGATTGGGTCAAGGGACTCCGATCATTTCGGTTCCTGATCTCTCGGCGCACGCGTTTACCGGCGGAGAAAAAGAACTGGAGTTCTTCTTCTCGTTCCGCAGCCCGTATTCCTATCTGGCTTTCGACCGCGTCGTTGATCTTGCCAAGCGGCACAACGCCCGACTGACGTTAAAGCCAGTGCTGCCCATGCTAATGCGTGGATTGCCGGTTCCCAAGGCCAAATCGCGCTACATTCTAAACGATTGCACCCGCGAGGCACGGCGCCTGGGCATCCCTTTTGGCCGGATTTGTGATCCGTTGGGCGCCGGAGTCGAACGAGGCTATGCGCTGTTCGACTATGCAGAAGATCAATGCAAATTGGTGCCATATTGTTCGGCCTTCATGCGCTCCGCCTGGTCGCAGGGCGTGGATGCCGCGACCGATAGAGGCATGGAGCGGATCGTGACCAGCGCAGGTCTGGAGTGGAACATCGCGCGACCCTTGCTAAATGCGCAGGATTGGCGAAGCCGGGTGGAGGCAAACCAGCACCGCCTGCAAGAGGTTGGCCTGTGGGGTGTTCCCAGCTTTTGCGTCGATGGGCAAAGCCTCTGGGGGCAGGATCGGCTTTGGGCGGTCGAGGAGTTGTTGATGGCAAACCACGTGCGCTAGAGGGCAGGCAGCAACTGAATCCGCGCGGCGACGGCGGCGAAAAACAAGACACTGCCCACCAGTACAAACACATGCCAGATCGTGTTGTGATAGGCCATCCAGTCAGACAGGTAGAACGCGACGCCTGCAGTATACACCAGCCCTCCGGCGATCATCAGCACCAGAACGCTGGGCGCAAGCTCTGCCAGCATGGATTGCCCGGCCCAAACTGCGGCCCATCCCATCATCAGATACAGCGCCAGGCCGAACCAGCGAAAGCGGTTTGGGTCGAGCATCTTGAGAACCGACCCCAAGGTGGCCGAGGACCATAGCCCCAGCAAAAGCCCCGTTGCCTGTGTGCCTGATAACAATAGGAACGGCGTATAGGTGCCTGCAATCTTTATATAAATCCCCGAATGATCAAGGCGGCGCAAAAGCTCGGCCCAATCATCGCTCTCGATCATGTTGTACAAAGCGGACAAGCTGAGCATCAGGATCAGTGTCACGCCATAGATCGAAACGCCAACAACCGCCGCCGGGTCGTACCGGTAAAGCACGGTCATGGTGATCAACAGCGGCACGCCGATGACTGCGGCGCATATGCCCAGAATATGGACCACCCCGTCACTCAAACGCTCGGCTCGGCTATAGGCGGGGCGGATATGTGCGAAGGACCACATAGGAAAAAGTTAAGCAGCAGCAGGGTTTCGAGCAAGTTCATGGATCGCGTCAGTGTCAATAACGTGATCCAAAACGACAAAACGCCCGCATTGCGGACGTTTTGTTTCAGTTCTGTTGTGGAATGTGAGGGTTATTCCTCGACTTCTTCATCCCCCTGATCAGCGATCCAGGCGACGGAAACGACCTCTTCACCCTTGCCGGTATTGAACACACGCACGCCACCTGCGCTGCGCGAACGGAAGGAAATACCATCAACCGGCACCCGGATTGATTGGCCCTTGGAGGTGGCCAGCATGATCTGATCATCGATCTCAACCGGGAAGGAGGCGACAAGTTCACCGCCCCGCATCGCCTTATCCATCGCGGCGACTCCCATGCCGCCGCGTCCACGCACCGGATAGTCATGGCTGGAGCTCAGCTTACCCGCGCCCCCGGTGGTGATGGTCAGGATCAGGTTTTCAGCGGCCGACATCTCGGCATAGCGTTCCTGGGGCAACACGCTGTCAGCGTTGCCTTCGTCTTCATCGCTTTCGGTCTCATCCGTCACACCGGCCATCAGGCGGCGCATCTTGAGATAGGCGGCGCGTTCGTCCGACGTGGCCTCGAAATGACGGATCACGGACATCGAAACAACCCGATCACCATTGGATAGCTTAATGCCGCGCACACCGGTCGATTTTCGGCCTTTGAAGACGCGCACATCGGTGGTCTGGAACCGGATCGCGCGGCCCGAATTGGTGACCAGCATGACGTCATCATCTTCGGAGCAGATGCGCGCATTCACCAGTTCGACATCTTCGGGCAGATCCATGGCGATCTTGCCGTTGCGTTTGACATTGGTGAAATCACTCAGCGCGTTGCGGCGCACGTCACCGGCGCTGGTGGCGAAGACGATCTGCAGGTTTTCCCATTCTTCATCCGGGACATCGACGGGCATGATCGCCGCAATGGAAACCCCGGTTGGGATCGGCAGAATGTTGACAATCGCTTTGCCCTTGCCAGTCCGGCTGGATTGTGGAAGGCGCCAGGTCTTGAGCTTGTAGACCATCCCATCGGTGGTGAAGAACAGCAGTTGAGTATGCGTGTTCGCCACGAAGAGGTTGGTGACCACATCCTCTTCCTTGGTCTGCATCCCTGACAGGCCCTTGCCGCCACGCTTTTGCGCGCGGAAATCGGCCAGCGGCGTGCGTTTAATGTAGCCGCCCGAGGTGACCGTCACGACCATGTCCTCGCGTTCGATCAGGTCCTCGTCTTCCATGTCGCCGGACCAATCGACGATCTCGGTGCGACGTGGCACGGCGAATTGTTCGCGCACGCTGCGCAGCTCATCTGCGATGATGCTCATGATGCGTTCGCGTGAGGACAGAATTTCCAGATATTCCTTGATCTTACCGGCCAGTTCTTCCAACTCGTCCGTGACCTCTTTGACGCCGATTTGAGTCAGGCGTTGCAGGCGCAGGTCGAGGATGGCGCGGGCCTGAACCTCGGTCAGGTTATAGGTGCCATCGTCGTTCATCTTGGACAGCGGATCGTCGATCAAACGCAGGTAGTCTTCGATCTCGGAGGCGGGCCAACGGCGCGTCATCAGCTTTTCACGCGCCTCGGCGGCGTCGGCCGAGGACCGGATGGTGGCGACCACCTCGTCCACATTCGAGACCGCAACGGCCAGGCCACACAGGATATGGCTGCGTTCACGCGCTTTGCGCAGGTCGTAAGCCGTACGGCGGGCGACAACGTCTTCGCGGAAGTCGATGAACGACGTTAGAAACCGGCGCAGCGTCAACTGCTCGGGCCGTCCACCATTCAAGGCCAGCATGTTGCAACCGAACGAAGTCTGCATCGGTGAAAAGCGATAAAGCTGGTTTAGCACCACCTCGGGCGTCGCATCGCGTTTCAGTTCCACGACAACCCGCACGCCGTTGCGGTCAGATTCATCCTGCACATGCGCTACGCCCTCGATGCGTTTCTCACGCACCGCTTCGGCGATCTTTTCGATCATCGAGGCCTTGTTCACCTGATAGGGGATTTCATCCACGACAATGGCGTAGCGATCCCTACGGATTTCTTCGACCCGGGTTTTGGCGCGGATGATGACGCTTCCGCGGCCTTCCAGATAGGCCTTGCGCGCGCCGGACCGTCCCAGCATCACGCCGCCGGTCGGGAAATCGGGGCCGGGCACATATTCGATAAGTTGTTCGGATGTCAGATCGGGATCGTCGATCAGCGCCAATGTGGCGTCGACCACTTCTCCCAAGTTATGCGGCGGAATGTTCGTCGCCATGCCCACCGCAATACCACCGGCACCATTGACCAGCATGTTCGGGAAGCGGGCGGGCAGGACGGTTGGTTCCCGGTCCTTACCGTCATAGTTATCCTGAAAATCAACCGTCTCTTTTTCGATATCGGCCAGCAGGGATGCTGCGGGCTTGTCCATGCGTACCTCGGTATAGCGCATGGCCGCCGGGTTATCGCCGTCCATCGAACCAAAGTTGCCCTGTCCATCCAGCAAGGGCAGCGACATCGAGAAATCCTGCGCCATCCGCACCAACGCGTCATAGATCGCGCTGTCGCCGTGCGGGTGGTATTTACCCATCACATCGCCCACAGGACGGGCCGATTTGCGATAAGATTTGTCGTGGGTATTGCCGGTTTCGTGCATCGCATACAGGATGCGGCGGTGCACCGGTTTCAACCCATCACGCAGATCGGGGATCGCGCGGGAGACGATGACCGACATGGCATAGTCCAGATAGGATGTGCGCATCTCGGATTCGATGGAGACCGTCGGGCCGTCATAGACAGGGCGCTCAGGCGGGTTTTCGTCCATGTTTTCAGGAATTTCTGGCGTATCGCTCACGTAAACTGCCCGTTTATTGTTCTGGGTCTATATCTTGTGGATTCACCCTATCAGACACAGCATATAAGGTGCAAGCAAGCAACAATTCCGAATGCAAAAAAACACCAGTAACACTCGCGTAACACATTGTTAATCAAGAATTAGCCCCTTTGCGTGTTATGCTGAAGAGACCTTTCATGAAACCGGAGGTCTGAATGGAGCAGCGCGAAACAGAATTGATGCTGAAAGGATATGGGCTGACGACGGCAGAGTTTTTCTATCACATGCCTGACTACATCCACGTATTGAATACCTTTATCTGGCAGGAATACGATCTTGCTCCCGACCACCCCAAACTGTTTGAATTCATAGACTTCTGGCAGCGCGAGATTGATGGGCCGCTGCATTCGGTCAAATTCACCCATCGCAAGATGATTGCACCCGGGGAATGGCGCAATATGGTTGGAGAGTTTCGGGTGAACTAGCCCGAACAGCTGGCCCCGCCCAAGACGCAGAACTTTGCGCAGTGGGGGTGATTCAAATGCACATCTGCCTCGGCCTCGGCCAGTGTCTCGCCAAGTTCGAACTCAGGTGAGTAGGGCAGCAAGGTGCAGGCCAGAACGGCCGGACGCGCGGCGCCTTTGCGTTTCACTACCATGCGCGCGCTGGCACACATGACCGCGTCGGGGGATTTGTTCAGAATGCCCCAGCAGGCGGTGGTGATTTCCGGAACCTCAGCTGTTTCGTCCATTTCCGGGAACAGAACGGTCTGCGCGGGGTTGTTTGCATCGATATCAAATCCGTGCGCGTCGAAAAAAGCGGCATAGCCTGCGCGGCTGTCGGCATCGCAGTCACCCCAGACGGTGCGCCCTGCCACGGCCATGTTAAAGCCGTGATCGCGCAGCCATTCCATCCCTGTCAACGTTTTGGCAAAGCTGCCTTTGCCGCGTTCTTCGTCATGTAGTTCAGGACGATAGTGATCGACTGAAATGCGCAAGGTCAGTTGGTCATTAAAATCGCGATGAAGCTTTAGCAGACCTTCGCGCATCTTGCGTCGCATCATGGGCAGCATCGCATTGGTCAGAATCAAGACCTCGTACCCACGGTCCAGTGCGGCGCGGGTGATCTCGATCATCTCGGGGTTCATGAAGGGCTCACCGCCGGTGAACGCAATCTCTTTAACAGGCCAGTTGCGCTGTTTAATCTGATCCAGATAGTCGGTGACTTCGGCAGCCGTGATATAGACCAGCGCATCATTGGTGGGGCTGCTTTCGATATAGCAGTTCGCGCATTCGATATTGCACAGCGTACCGGTATTGAACCACAGGGTCTGCGGGTTTGTCAGGGCAACTGACGCGCGGGTTTGCCCGTCTGCCGTCACCAATCTGTCTTGAAACTTGCCGATATTGGCAAGCTGAGGGGCGTTGTCTTTCATTCCCGCATCCGGTCCTTTGAAGTCGTTTGACTGATTTATCTGTTTGTTGTCCTGATGGTAAGGGTCTGGTGGCGTTCTGACAGAGTTTTGATGAACGAGAGTTTTTCCGCTAAAAGGCACGAAAATGATTGCGCTAACATTGGACATGTCGATGGGGGCAGGATAAGGACAAGCCATGGTTTCTCGTGTCATACCTGTTGACCCATTTGATCTGGTCATTTTCGGCGCTACTGGTGATTTGGCGCAGCGCAAGATTTTGCCAGCCCTGTTTCGCCGGTTTTGTGCAGGTCAATGGCCAGAAGACGCACAGATTATTGGTGCTGCGCGATCCGATCTGTCTCCAATTGATTTCAGAGATATCGTGGCTGACTCGTTGCGACGAGACGCGCCGAGACGGGCCCAAAACATCGAAGCGCTGAGTGGGTTCCTGCAACGGATCGACTATGTCGTGTTGGATGCAATGTCCGGGCACGGATGGTTAGATCTGGCTGGACGGCTGACCAAGGACCGCATACGGGCGTTCTATTTCTCGGTTGGTCCACGCCTTTTTGGGCCTCTGGCCGAGCAGATCCGGTCGCATGGTATGGTGTCAGACCAGACGCGTATCGTGGTCGAGAAACCGTTTGGCCATGATCTCGACAGTGCCCGCGGCCTGAATGCAACCTTGGCAGCGCATTTTGACGAAGGACAGATTTACCGGATCGATCACTATCTGGGCAAAGAAACGGTCCAGAACCTGATGGCCGTGCGCTTTGGCAATATGCTGTTCGAGCCGCTCTGGAACAGTCAATACGTTGACCACATCCAGATCACCGTTGCCGAAACGGTCGGTGTAGATGGGCGCGAGGAGTATTACGAACGTGCGGGTGCCATGCGCGATATGGTGCAGAATCATCTGATGCAACTGCTCTGTTTGATTGCCATGGAACCGCCTGCCAAGTTCGACCCCGACGCGGTGCGCGATGAAAAGCTGAAAGTCATTCGCGCGCTTGATCCGGTCGAGCCGCATCACATCGTGCGTGGTCAGTTTGCAGCGGGCGAGGGTGGGCCGGGCTATCGAGAGGTTGTGGACAACCCACGTTCAACCACCGAAAGCTATATCGCTTTAAAAGCGCATGTCAGCAATTGGCGGTGGGCGGGCACTCCGTTCTACCTGCGGACAGGCAAACGGCTGGTCGCGCGATCTTCGGTCATCAACGTTCAGTTCAAAGATGCGCCGCATTCGATCTTTGGTGAGGCTGCTGGACGGCACGCAAATGCCCTGTCGATCCGGTTGCAGCCGAATGAAGGCATCACGCTGAAAGTGACGATCAAGGAACCAGGGCCGGGCGGTATGCGCCTGATCGACGTGCCGCTGGATATGAGTTTTGCCGATGCGCTGGGGCCTGAAAACCAGGATCCCCCTGATGCTTATGAGCGTCTGGTGATGGATGTGATCCGTGGCAACCAAACCCTGTTCATGCGCGGGGATGAGGTCGAGGCCGCATGGGCCTGGACCGACCCGGTCATCGCCGGCTGGCAGGCGCGCGGTGATGTGCCCAAACCCTATGACAGCGGCAGCACAGGCCCCGGCGACGCCGAGCTGCTGATGAAACGTGATGGTCGCCGCTGGCAAGGAATAAAGCCATGAAGATTCAAGATTATGCCGATCGGGATATGTTGGCCATTGATGTCGCTAATATGCTTGCCGGAGAGCTTGAAGCCGCGTTGTTGCACAATGAAACCATCGCGCTGGCGGTTCCGGGGGGGACAACTCCGGGCCCGGTGTTCGATGTTCTCTGCGCGGCTGATCTGGAATGGGAACGTGTGCGGGTCATGCCCACCGATGAACGCTGCGTTCCCGCTGACAGCGAGCGTTCAAATGAACGCCTGATCCGCCAGCGATTGCTGACCAATCGTGCATCGGGCGCAACATACATCCCGCTTTATGTTCCGGGGGCCGCGCCTGAAGCGGCGTTGCCGGAAATCGAATCTCTGATCGCGCCGGTTCTGCCGCTGTCCGTTCTGGTACTGGGCATGGGGGAAGACATGCACACGGCATCCCTGTTTCCTGGGATGGAGGGGCTGGAGGCGGCGCTCGACAGCCATGCCCCCACGCTCGCCGTGGCTCGCACACAGGTTCAGCCCGAGCCGCGTATTACATTGACGGGCCCGGTTCTGGACGGGGCCTTGTCAAAACACCTGATCATCTTCGGGGCGGCCAAGCGCGATGCATTGGAGCGTGCCATGGCGCTGCCACCGGAAGAGGCGCCAATCGCGGCGGTTCTGAGTGGTATGACCGTACATTGGGCGGAGTGAGTGTGATGGACCTGAACAATCTCAAAGCGCTGGCCACTGCGCAGACCGACCGCATCGTGGATTTGTTTGCGGCAGACCCGGACAGGGCGCAAAATTTCTCGGCCTCAGCGGGGGATATGGTTTTTGACTACTCGAAGACCCGCATCGATGCTGATACGCGTGACGGCCTGATCCGACTGTGCCAGGACGCCAACCTGGCCGAGCGGCGCGGTGCCATGTTTGCGGGCGAAAAGATCAACGAAACCGAAGGGCGCGCTGTTCTGCACACCGCTTTGCGAAATCTGGATGGCGACGCTGTGCAGGTCGATGGGCAAGACGTCATGCCTGATGTACTGGCGACCTTGCAGCGCATGCGTGTCTTTGCCGAAGAAATTCGCGGAGGTGCCATTGCCGGGATAGGCGGTAGCTTTACGGATGTGGTGAATATCGGCATCGGGGGATCTGATCTGGGGCCGGTGATGGCGACCCATGCTCTGTCGCCCTATCATGACGGACCGCGCGTCCATTATGTCTCGAATGTGGATGGGGCGCATGTCGCGGATACGCTGCGGCAGCTTGATCCGACGCGGACGTTGATCATCGTCGCCTCCAAGACCTTTACGACCATTGAGACCATGACCAACGCACGCACCGCGCGGGCATGGATGAGCGATGGCGGGGGCGACCCGGCCAAACAGTTTGCAGCCGTGTCCAGCGCCTTGGACAAGACGCAGGAGTTTGGCATCCCGGCGGACCGCGTCTTTGGCTTTGCCGATTGGGTCGGCGGGCGCTATTCGGTTTGGGGCCCTGTCGGGCTGCCGGTGATGATCGCCGTGGGCACGAACGCGTTTGATGCGTTCTTGCGAGGCGGGCAGGCAATGGATGTGCATTTCCGATCAGCCGACTGGGCCGAGAACATGCCTGTCATGCTGGCCCTTGTCGGCATTTGGCACCGTCAGGTTCTGGGCTATGCGAGCCGCGCCGTTCTGCCCTATGATCAACGCCTGCTGCGCCTTCCAGCCTATTTCCAACAGCTTGAGATGGAATCGAACGGGAAATCCGTGGCGATGGATGGCTCGTCGCTGAGCATACCTTCGGGCCCGGTTGTCTGGGGCGAACCCGGCACCAATGGTCAGCACGCGTTCTACCAACTGATCCATCAGGGCACGGATGTCATCCCCTGTGAGTTCATGGTGGCTGCAGAAGGGCACGAACCGGAACTGGCCCATCATCACCGCCTGTTGCTGGCCAATTGTCTGGCCCAGTCCGAGGCGCTGATGCGCGGGCGGTCGTTGGGTGAGGCGCGCGCGCTGATGGCCGAGAAAGGCTTTGAAGGGGAAGAACTGGACCGTCAGGCCCGCCACCGTGTGTTTGCAGGCAATCGGCCGTCGACCACACTGATTTACCCGAAACTGACACCCTTTGTGCTGGGCCAGATCATTGCGCTCTATGAACATCGCGTCTTTGTCGAAGGCGTTCTGCTGGGCATTAACTCCTTCGATCAATGGGGTGTAGAGCTGGGCAAAGAACTGGCCACCTCTCTGGGTCCCATTGTAGATGGTGAGGAAAGCGCCACAGGCAAGGATGGCTCGACTGCGGCGTTGGTTGCTTACGCGTTGAAACACCGAGACTAGCGCAAAATCTAGTGGCTTGCCCTTAGGGCAGGCAGCCATTCTGATATTGTAAGACAATTGAATGCTTGGCAGGGTTCCTTCTGAGGAGAACGGAATTGACCCGTGGGGCATCGCCCCTAGGTGTCGATGACACGGCCATGGCCGCAAAAGGCTAAGCCGAGAAATGGGGAGGATGTCCATGCTGGGACAGATGATGACGCAGCCTTTGCTGATCTCGTCGCTGATCGAACACGCCGAACGCTATCACGGTCAGACCGAGATACACTCGGTTGAAACGGATGGAACGGTGACGCAGACCAGTTGGTCTGAGGTCGCCACCAATGCGCGTAAACTGGCCTCGGCGCTGGGCAAGCTGGGCCTTGAGCCACAGGACCGGATCGGTACGCTGGCTTGGAACAACCGCCGCCATCTTGAGATCTACTACGGAACCTCGGGCGCCGGATATGTGTGCCACACGGTCAACCCGCGCCTGTTTCCCGAGCAACTGACCTATATCATCAACCACGCGCAAGACCGGGTTCTGTTCTTTGATGCCACCTTCATTCCATTGGTTGCTGCACTAAAGCCATCGCTGACAGAGGTTCGCCATTTTGTCCTGATGGGGCCGCGCAATGACGAAGCGCTGGCCCAGATTGATGGGGTCGCGTTCTATGACGAACTGATCGAAACCGGCGATGCAGACTATGCCTGGCCCAGCTTTGACGAAAACACGGCGTCCAGCCTTTGCTATACCTCGGGCACCACAGGTAACCCAAAGGGGGTTCTGTATTCGCACCGGTCAACCGTGCTGCATAGCTTTGGATCGAACACACGGGACGTGATCGGCTATTCCGCCATGGATGTGGTGATGCCGGTTGTACCGATGTTCCATGTCAATGCCTGGGGCTCTCCCTATGCCTGCGCGATGTCAGGATCCAGAATGGTTCTGCCGGGGCCGGGCTTGGATGGCGCGTCTCTGGTCAAACTGATCGACACCTATGGCGTGACACTAGCCATGGGGGTCCCGACGATTTGGCAGGGATTGCTGGCGCAGGCAGCTCAATCTGGCAGCGAATTGACCAGTCTGGAACGCACCGTGATTGGTGGTGCGGCCTGTCCACCGTCGATGATCGAAACCTTCCGCGACACTTACGGTGTCGATACGGTTCACGCCTGGGGCATGAGCGAGATGAGCCCTCTGGGCACGGCAAATACACCGATGGCCAAACACCGGGATCTGCCAATCGATCAACAACATAAGCTGCGCGAAAGTCAGGGGCGACCGCCTTACGGGGTTGAGCTGAAAATCGTCGATGATGATGGAAAGGAACTGCCTCATGATGGTGTCACCCAGGGCGATCTGCTGGTACGTGGCCCATGGGTGTTGGACAGCTACTTCCTGATGCAGGATCAGACGCTGTTGCAGAATGGCTGGTTTGCCACCGGAGATGTGGCAACACTGGACCCGGATGGGTACATGACGATTCGAGACAGTCCAAGGACATCATCAAATCAGGCGGCGAATGGATCAGCTCGGTCGAGCTGGAAAACATCGCCGTGGCTCATCCCAAGCTTGCCACCGCCGCTGTTGTGGGTGTCCCGCATCCAAAATGGGATGAACGGCCCTTGCTGGTGGCGGTCAAGGCCGAGGGGCAGGACCCCAGTGAAGAGGAATTGCTGGCTTTCTTCGAGGGCAAGATCGCGAAATGGCAAATCCCGGATAAAGTTGTTTTTGTTGAGGCTTTGCCCCTGAACGCCACGGGTAAAGTGCTGAAACGGAACCTGCGTGCCGATTTCGAAACAGCCATGACCGACTGATCCTGCGATACTGGGGAAGAATGGCTCCGGCGGTAGGGATCGAACCTACGACCAATTGATTAACAGTCAACTGCTCTACCGCTGAGCTACGCCGGAACGGTTCGCGCCGTATAGCAACCAGATTTCGCCCCGTCCAGAGTGAGTTGTAAGTTTTTTCCAAAAAAGAAAGCGGGCGCTCGTGAGACCTTTTGAGGGGCTTGCTAAACCGAAACCAACGACCTTGAGCCAAATGGAAATCAAGAGCGGTTTAATGCGTAAATTGTGATTTGGGCGCTGTTCTTCTTTAGTATTCTGCCTCCGACGCAGCCAAGCTAGGTCGAAGAAATGTTATGACATGAGATGTCGTTGCCACTTGGTCGTGTGGATGAGAAGATAAGTGGTATCGCTGGATTACATTTGGTATTCATCGCGACATTCGACAAAGGTTGGGGGAAACTGCACTTTGGACCTGGAGAGTGTGTTGAAGACATCCGTACTAGAAAAACCTGTTCTTACAATGCCTGAAGAGGCGCAGAACGTTCTGCGCGAGCATTATGAGGCCGCCTCTGTCATTCTTGAATACGGGTCTGGTGGTTCCACCGTTCTGGCTGCCGAGATGAAAGACAAAACGGTTTTTAGTGTCGAGAGTGATCGAATTTGGGCGCGTAAAATGCGGCGTTGGTTTCGTGAGAACCCTCCTAGCACTGGCAGCGAAGTTAACATCTCTTGGGTGGATATAGGTGATACAAAGAAGTGGGGCTTCCCGGTAAATCAGGACAAATCAGGACGATACCCCCGATACCCTTTGTCAGTTTGGCAAAGCGAAGGGTTTAAGCACCCGGACGTCGTGCTTGTCGATGGTAGATTTCGCGTTGGCTGCGCCTTGGCAACGGCTTTCAATATCACCCGACCAGTGACACTTTTAATTGATGACTACGGTGATCGGCCACGTCTGCAGGCGACCGAAGAGTTTCTGAAGAAGCCGGTTCTTGTTGGCCGTATGGCAATCTTCAAAGTTGAGCCTATGCAAATACCAGCGGATCGGTTGGTTCGTATTATCCGCCTTTTGACGCTTCCTTAAAATGACCGCCGAACGGCGTTTGAGTTAGGCAAGTCATAGACACCCAATCGGCGTTTTGTACGTCTGGCGATCTGGCGATATAGAAACGCGGCAACCAAACAGAGACTCGCGATAGTCCTTTTGGTCGCCGACGAGCGACAAGACCGGGATCAAATGGCATGGTTTGCGGTACTGACCCGGTACTCGCAAAGAAAAAGGACCTAGCGGGCAACCGCTAAGTCCTTGAAATCTTTGGCTCCGGCGGTAGGGATCGAACCTACGACAAATTGATTAACAGTCAACTGCTCTACCGCTGAGCTACGCCGGAACGGTTTGCGCCATATACCAACCCCGATTTTTGCCGTCCAGTGGGGAAGCGCGCGTTTTGGGAAAAAACTTTGCGCCTATGCCTGCCGGTAAAAGACGGCCTCGGCCGATAGTACTCCTTCGTGCGTTGCATTGGATTTTCCAACCAGGTCAACCAGATGAGCAAAGACATTCCGCTCTGCTGCGGGCAGCAGCGCTTTGGGTGTTTCCGTGTAGATGCGCTGGGCCAATTGCCGGGCGGTGCCGGGGCGGTCTTCCAGCGCCGACAGGATTTGAGCTTCACGGCCGAGCCTGTGTTGAATCAACCACGCCAACCGCCCGGGCGGGTCGGTGATAGGTGCGCCATGACCGGCATGAAACACAGACCAACTGCGCTCTTGCAGGCGATAGCTGGCGGACATGAAATCCGTCAGATCTCCATCCGGAGGAGAGACCAGCGAACTGGCCCAGCCCATCACATGATCTGCTGTGAAACAGGTCTGACCCCAGGCCAGCGCAATGTGATTACCCAGATGCCCCGGTGTATGGATCACCTCAAGTTGCCAGCCATCGCTTTCGATCACTTCACCATCGGTGACCTCAACATCCGGGCGAAACGCCAGATCAATCCCTTCGCCGCCGCCAGCCAGACCGTTTCGTGCGAGTTCGGACATGACATCGCTGCGGCCGGCTTCGGGGCCTCCGAATGCATAGATCCGCGCTCCGGTACGTGCCGCCAAAGGGGCGGCCAGCGGTGAATGATCCAGATGGCTGTGGGTCACGAAGATATGGCTGATTTTTTGACCGGGTTGCAATGCATCCAGTATCGCTTCCAGATGCGAGTCCGAAAGCGGGCCGGGGTCGATAACAGCTATGTCGCGTTCGCCCAGAAGATAGGTATTGGTCCCACGATAGGTCATGGGCGAGGGGTTGGGGGCCAGAATACGCCTTAGTCCCGGTTGCAATTCTGCCGCGATCCCTGTGGGCGGGTCGAAATCATCTGGCACCTGCATTCTGTCCTCTTCCTCTTGCCCGGGCAGCCCGCTAGGTTTAGCGCATGTCTTCGCAATGGCTCAAACCTTATCTGCCACGCAGCCTTTACGCCCGGGCGGCGTTGATTCTGGTTTTGCCGGTGATCGTCCTGCTGCTGGTTGTTGGAAATGCTTTTCTGCAGCGACATCTTGAGGACGTGACAGCGCAAATGGTCCGTGCTGCTGCGCGCGAGGTCAATCTGGTGACCGGTGCGATGGAGGGCGTTGAGACCCAGCAACAGGCGATGGCTGCTGCGCGCCCCGATCTGGCCGCGCTTGAGATGAGCGTTAGGTTCCTCGATCTCAACGAAGCGCCGGATATCGGCACCGGGCGCTGGTATGATTTCATCGCCCCGCAGATTGAGGAGGATTTGCATGCTCTGCTGCCTGATCTTGAGGCGGTGGCTTTACCCAACGGACCGGACGTGCGGCTCTACATGGACACGTCCTTGGGCACACTGGAACTTGTGTTCGACCGCAGGCGGCTTGCGCCTACTGCCCCGCACCAGTTGATCGTGACAATGGTGTTTTTCGCCATCGTGATGACTTCGATATCGTTTCTTTATATGCGCAATCAGCTGCGTCCGATCACGCGGCTGTCCAAGGCTGCCGAGGCCTTTGGGCGGGGGCGGGTGGTCGACTACACACCCGGAGGAGCGATTGAGGTGCGCGCAGCAGGCAATGCCTTTCTGGACATGCGCGCTCGGATCGAACGGCAGATCGAACAGCGAACAATGATGCTTTCTGGTGTCAGCCATGATCTGCGAACGCCTTTGACCCGGCTCAAGCTGGGCTTGTCGATGCTGCCTGAAGATGAGGCCGCACCGATGCAGCAGGACGTGACCGAGATGCAGTCTCTGTTGGATGCCTTTCTGGACTTCTCGCGCGGGGCAGCCGAAGGTGCGCCGGAAGAGGTCGACATCGAAATCCTTGTGCACCAGATCGTTGAAGATGCCAAACGGGCGGGCCATGCGGCCGTATTGGTCGAGGTCGACGGGCAGGGCACCGTCATGCTGCGTCCGATGGCCATGAGGCGGGCGGTTGAGAACCTGATCAGCAACGCGGTGCGCTATGGCAGCCGTGCCGATGTGAGCCTGTCGATCACCCCAAAATCCTTGCGAATCCGGGTTGAAGACGATGGGCCGGGCATTCCCGCGGATCGACGTACCGAGGCGGTAAAGCCGTTCTCGCGCCTTGATCCGGCCCGCAACCAGAATCAAGGCAGCGGAGTCGGGCTGGGTTTGGCAATTGTTGCGGATGTGGCGCGGGCACATGGCGGCGTTCTGCGGCTGGCTCAAAGCGAGCGATTGGGCGGTTTGTGTGCCGATATCATAATCGGACGATAGGGGGCCTAAGAAATACACGCGCCCAAGAATCGATTGTTAGAGCGCTGTCTCGAACTCAGTTCAAATCTTCCAGCAGCCGTCCATGTTTGCGGGTCTCTGAAATTACCGCGCCGAAGGTGGTCATCCCGCGCGCCTCAAGCATCGGCAGCATCTTGACCAATGCATCTGCCGTCGCCACCGCATCCCCCAATGCCGTATGACGCAAAGCGTCAGGAATGGTGATGTCCAGCCTTTCGCATAGGGCGTCCAGCGTGTGCGTCTCACTGGCGCCAAACAGAACTGCTGACATCAGGACGGTATCCAGAATGGGGTGGTCCCATTCAACGCCCATACGCTGCGCATGACGGCGAAGAAAAGCCATGTCAAACGGAGCGTTATGGGCGACGATCACCGCATCCTGCGCGAATTGGTGGAATATCCGCCCCGCCTGACCAATATCTGGTGCGCCCTGAACCATGTGGTCGCTGACCTTGTGCACTTTGGTCGAAGCCGCTGGGATTGGAATGCCCGGATCGACCAGCATATCCAGCTGTTCACCCGCAACGATCCGACCCTTGATGACGCGCACCGCGCCGATTTGAACGATCTCATCCTTGTGGGGCAGCAGGCCGGTTGTTTCCGTATCGAATACGACAAAGCACAAATCCGTCAGGTTCCGGGTTTCAAATGCTTCCTCTGCCGCGCTTGTCAGCAGATCGAAATCATAGACCAGCGGGCGTGCCGAATCCGGTGCAATGCGGGCCGCGCTATCGTCGAAGATAAGCATATATCCCGGCGCATCACCCAAGGGTTTCATCCGCGCCTGATAGCTTTGCTTGTCGTCGACGCTGTGCAAGGTGCAATCCACATCCAGCCCGGTTTTTGTCAGGCGTTTAAACGCGGCCTCCAGCGAGTCTGATTTGAGATACTCAAACAGAGAAGCATTCAGGCGCGGATGCGCAATCTGGGCCAGAACCTCAGCCGCCTGCGCATCATAAAGTACGATCTTGTGCGTCGGACTTGCCAGCAGCATGGCCACCGGAATTTCGGTGAGCAAAGCGGTCAGGCGTTCTTTTTCCGTGGCCAAAGCAGCGGTTTCGGTCGCCACAGCCTCGGCTATATTCAACGTCTTATCCGACAATTGATCGGCAAGCCCCGCGGCTGCGGGGGCCAGATCGCCAAGGTAGCGCGCGGCCTGCATATCCATGTCCGTGCTAACGCCGGCATGGGCACGGGCGCGAAGCTGTGCCGAAATGCGCTCAATCGGTTTTGCGATATTGTCGTCAAACAGCAGCCAAATCCCTGCGACCAGTGCCAGCAGGCCAAACCCGATCAGAAGTCCAGAGAAAACGAATGCATCCAGAAGTTCTGGCTGGCCTGCGCGGGTATAGCTGAGCCCCAAAGCCAAAGCCGTCACCAAGAGCCCGCCTAAGGCAAGCAAACAGAAGAACAGGAAAATCCTAAGTCGAAGGCTGAGGCGGGTCAGCATGATTACACTCCGCAGGTGGCCTCAATGATTGGGTCACTGCTACCAGCTGTGAACCAATCGGCGTTTACCAGTTGTCCGTCAGCCCCGAACTCGGCCCCATCGGCCAGATTGGCGCGCCGGTTCTGAGTGCAGTCAACCGCAACAGGAACCATCGAACGCGGCGCCCAGCGGCCAAAGAAATACAGGTCGACCAGGCGTTGATCCGGCACTTGATCATTGGTCCGCAGCGAGACCGTGTCGATGGCGGCAAAGCGATCGACAAAGGGCACCGCATAGGTCCATGGGCGGTAGATTGCGCGGCTTTCAACCTCTTGAATCACCGTCAGACTGTCAGGCAGCGTGTCGCGGGTGCGGTCATACCACGAATACTCGCTGGCAATGGTCATCCCGATCATACCCAAACCTGCCGCAACCGGGGTTGCCCATCGGGGCAACAGGCCACCGGTTACCTTGTTCAGCACCATCACGACCCCGGCAAAGGCGAAGCCTGCGAATATTGTGCCGATCAATTCCAGAAACATCTGTTTCCTCCACTTTCGGGGCGCAGACGGCCCCTTCTTCAATTCATTTGCTTTACCAGAGCGTCAACAGATCCTAGCCCAGCATCCCTTTGCCATGACCAACCGCAGATTGCATTGTCTTAATCACCACAAAGGCGTCGCGCAGATGGCTGCGCTCGAAATCCGATAGATCCGAGGGGGGCAGGTAATTATCCGGGCCCGTGCCTGATTTGACCCTTCGAACCTGATGTTCCAGGCGGGTTTCAGCGATCAGGTCATAGGCATCCAAAAGGTCCCGTGCACCCGAGGGGCTGAGCACGCCAGCCGCCTCAGCCGCTTTCAGCCGCGCGCGGGTATTGGCTTCGGTCAACTGCCCTTGCAGGGCGTAGATGCGGCCCAGATCAACCACAGGCACCACGCCATTATGTTTTAGATCCAATGTGTTGCGATGTTCTCCTGACCGAACAGTGGCAAACCCGCGAAACAGCCCCAAAGGTGGGGTGTGCTTCAGCGAGTTTGCGATCATGTGGGCCACAAAGATCGAATTCGAACTGGCCGCTTTCAGCGTGTTTGCCTGAAGATCGGCAAACAGATCAAACGTGCCGCCGATGGGACGCAGGTCAAACATGACTGAGGCCAGCATCTGCGCCTCAGGGTTGGGTTTAGCGATCCAGCCGTTGAAATACTCGCGCCAGACCCGCAGAGGCTGGCACCAACGCGGATTGGTCGCCATCATGTCGCCGGGGCAATAGAAATACCCGCAGACATCCAACCCGTCCGAGACGAATTTGGCCAGAGATTGAAAGTAAGGCATGTCGTCGTCGGTGACACTGTCGTCCAGCATCAGGCAATTGTCCTGATCGGATACGCCTGTCTGTTCCTGCCGACCTTGCGAGCCACAGGCCAGCCACAGATAGGGAACAGGCGGTGGGCCTAGCTTATCCTCGGCCAGCGCGAGCAAGCGTCGTGTGGCGGTATCAGCGATATCGGTAATCAGACGCGTCACGATCTCGTGCCGGTTTCCTGCGGCCACAAGCTGGACCAGCAATTGCGATATCTCGGCCGTAACGGTTGCCATTTCAGCGGGGGAACCGGCATGGGCAATTCTGCGCACCAACTCAGCCGAGCTCACCGCTTGATAATGGGTCAGGTCGGTTTGCGTCACAATTCCGACCAACTGACCCGCATTACAAATGGGAATATGACCGATCCCACGCTCCATCATGATATGCAGCACATCAGACCCGATATCCGTGGGGGAAAGCGTAATGGGGTTTGAGGTCATGATCTCCGAAATCGGAGTGTCCGGGGGCAGTGCATCCGCCACGTATTTGCCTGAGATATCGCGCAGGGTTGCGATCCCCAACAACGCCTCGGCATCTGTCACGCAAAGGGATGAAATCTTCTTGTCGCGCATCAGGCGCGCGGCCTCGGGGACGGGGGTATCGGGTAGGCAGGTCGCGGGATCACGGGCCATCAGAACGTCGATGGCACTGGTGGCCAGGCTCTGCGGGCCGGAACGATCCCCACGGGTCCGGTTGAAAAACCGGGATACGATCTCATGCGAGGTGACCAGATCCTGTACCAGATCGGGCGGCAGGATGATCAGGATGGATGCGCGTTGCGCGGTTGCACGTGTCGCGGCTTTGCCATTGCGCAGCAAGCCCCGTTCGCCGAAGGAATTGCGCAATCCGAGTTGCGAGACAACGGCACCGTTTTCATCCGTGATCTCAACCAGCCCTTCGTAGATTAGAAACACGCCGGGCAGGGTGTGCCCCAGATCATAAAGCTGCGCATCCGCGTCCACATCCTGAATGTCCGCCCGGCGCGCAATATCTTCCAGCACGTCCTCGGCCAACGCGTCATAGGGATGGACGGATTTCAGAAACCGGGTGATCTGCGATTGGGACAGGGTCATCAGAACGCTCAATGATCTCCAAGCAAAAATCCCGCCCGGTGGAATGCCGGGCGGGAACAGTAAGTCGAAAGACGCGGCACATAGAGGTTATTCATGCACCGCATCATGCTCATTTATTCTGAGCTGCGCCAGCACCACGGGGAATGCGAACGCTTTCGACCAATTCAACGATCTCCTGCGGAGTCTCTTTGGTCATACCGGCAACGACGTAGGCAACGCCGAAGTTGATCATTGCACCGATGGCGCCGAACGAGGTCGACTTGATCGGACCCAGCAGCGGGTCAGCATCGGTGAACGAGTTGGTACCCGGAATGAACAGCCAGCCTTTGTGCAGGAAGATGTAGACCAAGGTCACAACCAGGCCAGCCATCATGCCAGCGACCGCGCCGGTGTTGTTGATGCGGGTCGAGAAGATCCCCATCATCAGCGCCGGGAAGATCGAGGCTGCCGCCAGACCAAAGGCCAGGGCCACGGTTTGCGCCGCAAAGCCCGGTGGGTTCAGACCCAGCCATGTTGCGACCACGATGGCCACAGCCATGGCAATCCGCGCCGCCAGAAGCTCACCCTTTTCAGAGATCGACGGGTTGATCGCCCCTTTGACAAGGTCGTGGGACACCGCTGACGAGATCGCCAGCAACAGACCCGCAGCCGTGGACAGCGCCGCAGCCAGACCACCGGCAGCAACCAGACCCACAACCCAACCTGGCAGGTTGGCAATTTCCGGGTTCGCAAGAACCAGGATGTCGCGGTTGAACTTGGTCAGCTCGTTACCAACCCAGCCTTTTTCTTCCGCAATGGCCTGCATCGCTTCGGATTTGTCGTTGTAGTACTGGATTTTACCGTCGCCGTTCTTGTCTTCCCAGTCCAACAGACCGGTTTTCTGCCACGTGGCCATCCAGTCATATTGCTGGTCGTTGTCGATCTGTTCGACACTCACAGCACCACCTTCGATGCCGCCATTGGGCCACATCATTTCACTGATGTTCAGACGTGCCATGGCACCAACCGCAGGGGCGGTCAGATACAGCAGAGCGATGAAGACCAGCGTCCAGCCAGCGGACCAACGTGCGTCAGAGACTTTCGGCACAGTGAAGAAGCGCATGATCACGTGCGGCAGACCAGCAGTACCGATCATTAGCGACAGCGTAAACAGTACCATGTTCAGTGTGTTCGAGTGGTGGGCTGTGTATTCGTTAAAGCCCAGCTCGGTCACGATCGCGTCCAGCTTGGTCAGTAGCGGCTCACCGCTTGCGGTGTCGCCAAACAGACCCAAGGCCGGGATCGGCGTGCCTGTCAGTTGCAGCGAGATGAAGATTGCCGGGATGGTGTAGGCGGTGATCAGCACGCAGTACTGAGCGACCTGCGTGTAGGTCACGCCTTTCATCCCACCAAACACCGCGTATGCAAACACAACTGCGGCACCGATCAGCAGGCCTGTGGTGTTGTCGACCTCAAGGAAGCGACCAAAGGCCACGCCTACGCCGGTCATCTGACCAATCACGTAAGTCACCGACGCAACGATCAGACAGACAACCGCAACGACACGTGCGGTTTGGCTGTAGAACCGGTCGCCAATGAATTCCGAGACGGTGTACTTGCCGAATTTACGCAGGTAGGGGGCAAGCAGCAGAGCCAGCAGCACGTAGCCACCGGTCCACCCCATCAGGAAGGTCGAGTTGTCATAGCCGGTAAAGGCAATCAGGCCGGCCATCGAGATGAACGAGGCCGCAGACATCCAGTCTGCCGCTGTCGCCATACCGTTGGTGACCGGGTGAACGCCGCGACCGGCGGCGTAGAATTCAGATGTGGACCCAGCACGGGCCCAGATCGCGATGCCGATGTAGAGCGCGAAGGATGCGCCAACAAACAGCAGGTTGATGGTAAACTGATCCATTGCTCGCTTACTCCTCGTCCACGCCGTATTCAGCGTCCAGCTTGTTCATGCGCCAGGCGTAGTTGAAGATCAGCACCAGAAAGACCAGGATTGATCCTTGCTGAGCGAACCAAAAGCCCAGATCGGTGCCGCCGATGGCGATCCCCGACAGAAGCGGACGCAGCAGGATGCCGAATCCAAACGACACCAGCGCCCAGATAACGAGGCTGATGTAGATGAGGCGCAGGTTGGCCTGCCAATAGCCCTTATCGGCATCGGCAGCCTGCGCGGAGTTTGATGAATGATCCGCCATGCGGTGTCCTCCTTCGCTTCCCTCTTGGGCGGCGCTGCACAACTCCTCCAGTGCGACGCGCCGCTTCTTCGTTGTGCCAAACGTTTCATGACGTCCGGCAAAACTCCGCTGTTCCGCCAAGGCGGTTCAATCGAAGTATTCGGTTTCAGGATCAAAGCCTTGCGGCCTATCTCCTCCCATTCGTGTGTCTCATCGCCCGCAAGGTCCTCCTGCGCGGGCGGTGAGGTCGTCTTAGATCAGGGCCTAGGTGTTGGCCCTGTTTTCGATCAGGTCTTCAACCACTGACGGGTCGGCCAGGGTTGATGTATCGCCCAGACTGCCAAAGTCGTTTTCCGCGATCTTGCGCAGGATGCGGCGCATAATCTTTCCCGAACGGGTCTTGGGCAGGCCGGGAGCCCACTGAATGACATCCGGGCTGGCAATCGGTCCGATCTCGGTCCGAACCCAAGTGCGCAGCTCTTTCAACAGCTCATCCGAAGGCTCACGATCATTCATCAAAGTGACGTAGCAATAGATACCTTGCCCTTTGATTTCATGGGGATACCCAACCACGGCCGCCTCGGCCACAGCGGCATGCGCGACCAGCGCACTTTCCACCTCGGCGGTGCCCATGCGGTGGCCCGAGACGTTGATCACGTCGTCAACGCGGCCAGTGATCCAGTAGTCACCATCCTCATCCCGGCGGCATCCGTCACCGGTGAAGTAATAGCCTTTGTAATCCGAGAAATAGGTCTTCTCGAACCGCTCATGATCGCCCCAGACGGTGCGCATCTGGCCGGGCCAGCTGTCTTTGATACACAGAACGCCTTCGACCCCATCGCCTTGGATCTCGACCCCGGATTGCGGGTCCAGAACCACGGGCTGAATGCCAAAGAAAGGTTTCATGGCCGAACCCGGCTTCATCGCATGTGCACCGGGCAGGGGGGTCATCAGGTGACCGCCGGTTTCGGTCTGCCACCATGTATCCACAATGGGGCATTTGCCTTTGCCGACAACCTCATTGTACCAGTTCCAGGCTTCCGGGTTGATCGGCTCACCCACGGTCCCCAATGTGCGCAAGTCGCTCAGATCGCATTTCTCGACGAACTCAGTGCCTTGGCCCATTAGCGCACGGATCGCAGTTGGGGCGGTATAGAACTGATTGACCTTGTGCTTTTCGCAGACCTGCCAGAAGCGGCTGGCGTCCGGATAGGTTGGTACGCCTTCAAACATCAGCGTGGTCGCCCCATTGGCCAACGGGCCATAGACGATATAGCTGTGGCCGGTCACCCAGCCCACATCCGCCGTACACCAGTAAACATCGCCTTCATGATAATCGAAGGTAATCTCATGCGTCATTGCGGCGTAGACCAGATAACCGCCGGTGGTGTGCACGACGCCTTTTGGCTGACCGGTCGAACCGGAGGTGTAGAGAATAAACAGCGGATCCTCGGCGCTCATTTCAGCAGGTGCGCAATAGTCATCCGCTTCCAGGGCCATCTCGTTATAGTCAAAGTCGCGGCCATCAATCCAAGTGGTTTGACCGCCTGTGCGCTTGACGACGAGGCATTTCACCGTGTCCTTGCAGTGCAGCAGGGCCGCATCAGCGTTGGATTTCAGCGGCGTTTTACGGCCCCCGCGCGGGGCTTCGTCAGCGGTGATGACAACCTTGGCGTCACACCCATTGACGCGTGCAGCTAAGGCGTCCGGTGAAAATCCTGCAAAAACAATAGAATGGATCGCGCCGATCCGTGCGCAGGCCAGCATCGCATAGGCCGCCTCGGGGATCATCGGCAGATAAATCACAACCCGGTCACCTTTGCGCACACCCAGCGTTTCCAGAATGTTCGCCATCCGGCACGTGCGGCGGTGCAACTCGGCATAGGTGATGTGCTGGGCGGGATCATTTGGATCATCGGGTTCCCAAATGATCGCCGTCTGATCTCCGCGTGTCTCAAGATGGCGGTCTAAGCAGTTGGCGGATACGTTCAGCGTACCATCAGCGAACCAGTTGATCTTGACCGAGCCGAGATCGTAGTTGACGTCTTTGACCTGAGAGAAGGGTTTGATCCAGTCGACGCGCTTGCCTTGCTCGGCCCAGAAAGCGTCGGCGTCACTGATCGAAGCTGCATACATCGCGTCATACTTGGCGGCATCAACATGCGCGCGCGCGATGGTATCTGCGGATGGCGCATATGTCTTGGCATCTGCCTGGGCAGCGGTAGTCATTTTTGAGGCTCCTCCCTCTGGACTGGATTGTTCTGGATCTTCTTTGCCCGCCGAACGGGTAATGTCGATCCCATTCCTCCCCGAGCGCAGTATTGCTGCGTTCTGAAAATAAATAAATAAATTGCGGTAATCCCTGCATTTGTTTGTCAAAAAATTTCTTTCTCAAGTATATTTTTGTAAACAAATTTGTAAAATATATCGAAAAAGTGATGATAATCAACGCATAAGCTGTAATGCTGCCTGCCATCGTCGAAATCATCCCTTTCGTCGTTTCGTCTCAAAGTCAGACTGGGCCAAGGCCTGATCCATGGTGTGAACATGACCTGCGCGTATCCATTGGCACCTCTGCGGGGTTGGCAGAGGCGGGGGTTGGCGCTAACTTTTTCCCAAGCGCCTCGGGAGGAGGTGCATGTAAGGGAGACATCAGAATGAAAAAGTATTTGAGCGGTGCGGCTGTCACCGCCCTTGGGATTGCCTTTGTCACCGAAGCCGCCGCAACGGAGTGGAATGCCTCGGTCTGGGGCAAGCGCCGTGCCTTTACCGAGCATGTTGAAAAGCTATCCGAACTGGTGAGCGAAAAAACCGGTGGCGAGTTCACCATCAATGTCAGCTATGGCGGCCTGTCCAAACCGCGCGAGAACCTGGACGGGATCGAGATCGGCGCCTTTGAGGTTGCGCAGTTTTGCGCAGGTTATCATCGCGACAAGAACCGCGCGATCACTGTGCTGGAACTGCCTTTCTTGGGCGTGAACAATCTGGAAGAAGAAGTCGCGGTCAGCCATGCGGTCTATGACCATCCGGCCGTGGCCGACGAAATGGCGCAGTGGAATGCACGTATTCTGATGACGTCGCCCATGCCGCAATACAATCTTGTGGGTACCGGTGATCCACGCGATCAACTGGCCGATTTCGAAGGCATGCGCGTCCGCGCCACCGGCGGTCTGGGTCAGGCATTCGAGGCTGTCGGCGGGGTTCCGACATCAGTTCCCGCAACCGAAGCCTACAACGCGATGGAATCCGGTGTTGTCGACACCGTGGCCTTTGCCCAACACGCGCATCTGTCCTTCGGCACGATCAACGAGGCCGATTGGTGGACCGCAAATCTGAACCCCGGCACGGTGAATTGCCCGGTTGTTGTGAACATCGACGCCTATGAGGCATTGTCGCCCGAGCATCGCGAAGCGCTCGACAGTTCGATTGACGAAGCAATTGCGCATTATCTGGTGAATTACGGCGGTCTGCTGGAGCAATGGGATAGCGTTCTGTCCGAAAAAGGCGTTCAGAAAGTGATGATTGACGACGCGGTCATCGAAGAGTTCCGCACAAAGGCGGCTGACCCGATCCGCGAACAGTGGATCGCGGATATGTCTGCCCAGGGCCTTCCGGCGCAAGAACTCTATGATCTTGTTCAAGCCACGTTGCAGCAACAGCGCGGCGGGAACTAATCTTATTTTCGGGCACCCTTACCGGGTGCCCGAATAGCTTCACTACAAAGGATCACCGGAATGGCAGGTCAAGCCACGGTGCTGGAAGATGGCAGCCGCCTCAGCCAGCTGGATCAGCGTTTGCTGATGCTAGAGCGTTTCATGGCGCTGATAAGCGGATTCGCCGTGTTCAGCCTGATGGTTCTGGCCGTTGTTTCGGTCAGTGGTCGGAACACCTTTAATGCGCCGCTGCCCGGCTATGTGGACTGGATCGAACAGGCCATGCCGCTGATCGCGTTTCTTGGCATTTCATATGTGCAGCGCGACGGTGGGCATATTCGGATGGATATCGTGATCTCTCGCCTGCATGGGCGGGCCTTGTGGCTGTTTGAACTTGTTTCGATCGTCCTTATCCTTGTCCTGATGCTGGCTCTGGTCTGGGGCAGCTGGTCACATTTCGACCGGTCCTTCGATTTCGGCGCTCCGCTGTGGAGCCGTGACAGTTCAATCGACATCGGCATCCCGCTTTGGCCTGCGAAATTGTTGGCGCCTGCGGCGTTTTCTGTGCTGTGTTTGCGGCTGGTCCTGCAAGCCTGGGGATATGGGCGGGCCCTTTTTCTGGGGCTCGAAACGCCGGTTGCCGTGCCATTGATCCAGGATGCTGCCGCGCAAGCCGCTGCCGAGGCTGAACAATTCGACGGGCAGGGCTAGCACATGGATACGATTGAGATCGGCCTTTGGGTCACCAGCTTCCTGCTGCTTCTTGTTGTAACCGGTATGCGCGTGGCCTTTGCTGCGGGCCTGGCCGGGCTGTTCGGGCTTGTCTGGATTTTCTGGGCCAAGTTCGGGTATGACCCTGGCCGTCTTGGCAAGGCCGTCACGGTGGCCGTGAAAACAGCCGGGCAGGTGCCGCATTCCAAGGTGGCGGCCCATACGCTCAGCCTGATTCCGACCTTCATCCTGATCGGCTATTTGGCCTACTACGCTGGTCTCACCCGTGCCTTGTTTGAAGCGGCCAAACGCTGGATCGCCTGGGTGCCGGGCGGGCTGGCCGTTTCGACCATCTTTGCCACCGCAGGTTTCGCCGCGGTGTCTGGCGCTTCAGTAGCCACATCTGCCGTGTTTGCCCGCATTGCGATCCCAGAGATGCTGAGCGTTGGCTATAACAAACGCTTTGCCGCAGGTGTGGTGGCGGCGGGTGGCACTTTGGCGTCACTCATCCCTCCATCAGCGATTCTTGTGATCTACGCCATCATTGTTGAACAGGACGTCGGAAAACTGCTACTGGCGGGGTTCATACCCGGGGCGTTTTCAGCGCTTGTCTATGGTCTGCTGATCGTCGGCATTGCAGTTGTGTTCAAATCCGTAGGCCCGCCGGTCACGGGCTTCAGTTGGAAACAACGCTTCGCCGCACTGCCCGGAGCCCTTCCGATCGTGGCCGTGATCCTGATTATCATCTGCTTTGTCTATAACCCTTTTGGCGACAAAGCCTGGGGCACCCCTACCGAAGGCGGCGCAATCGGCGCATTCATCGTTTTTTGTTTCGCCCTGTTCCACGGCATGCGCTGGCCGGAGTTCAAATCTGCCCTGTTGGAAACCGCCAAACTGACGGCGATGATCTTTTCGATCATCTGGGGCGTCTTGATCTATGTGCGTTTTCTGGGCTTCGCAGATTTGCCGGGTGCGTTCTCAGATTGGATCACGTCGCTCGAAATGTCCCCGATGCTGATTCTGATCTGCATCCTGCTGGCCTATGCCGTGCTGGGTATGTTCATGGATGCCATCGGGATGCTCTTGCTGACCCTTCCGGTTGTCTACCCGGCGGTGATGGCCCTGAACGGTGGCGAAACCGTCAGCGCCGCAGACAGCGCCTTTGGCATGTCCGGTCCGATGTGCGCGATCTGGTTCGGTATTCTGGTCGTCAAGATGGCCGAGTTCTGTCTGATCACACCGCCCATTGGCTTGAACTGTTTTGTTGTCGCCGGCGTGCGACCTGATCTGAGTGTTCAGGATGTGTTCAAAGGTGTGACACCGTTTTTCATCGCCGATGCGTTGACAATTGCGCTGCTTGTGGCTTTCCCGGGCATTGTCCTCTACTTGCCATCCTTGGCGGGGTAGGGGCAGCGAGGCTCTGCCTCGCGCTCCGGGATATTTTTGGCCAGAAGAAGCAGGGATTCACCCTCTGAACCTCC
Organism: Ruegeria sp. YTSA168; assembly: GCF_059610045.1. Classification (NCBI taxonomy): domain Bacteria; kingdom Pseudomonadati; phylum Pseudomonadota; class Alphaproteobacteria; order Rhodobacterales; family Roseobacteraceae; genus Ruegeria; species Ruegeria sp. YTSA168. The sequence goes on along the minus strand of NZ_JBXWMW010000003.1, from coordinate 98,287 downwards.
GCCCAGAGAGCTTTACCTGGCGCGGCCATCGGCATCCCTGCCTGTACCGCCTCTCCATACTGGATGGTTTTGGTTAATGATCCATTACTTCATCTGGCCAAAAATATCCCGGGGGAGGCGCCCGAAGGGCGGCGGGGGCAGAGCCTCCTCCTTCACGGTCACTAAAGGATCGGCGCGGGTGTTACTTTGCCCGCATCAACATTCCAAACAGATCGCGAGGATCGTCCGGGTCTGCCAACATATCGAGTGGCTCATAAAACGCTGTATCGGCAACCACGTTTTTGACGACACGCAGGGCCGAGAAATCTTCGATGGCAAAGCCCACGCTATCGAACAGGGTAATCTGGCGATTGTCTTTGCGTCCCTCGGCTTGTCCCGTCATCACCTGCCACATCTCGGTCACTGGGTGATCATCTTCAAGCGCTTGAATCTCACCTTCGATCCTTGTCTGCTCGGGGTATTCCACGAAGATCTCGGACCGCAACAGGATATCGCGGTGCAGCTCGGTCTTGCCCGGGCAGTCACCGCCGATGGCGTTTATGTGCACGCCGGGGCCGACCATGTTGTCGGTCAGGATGGTGGCATATTTCTTGTCAGCGGTGCAGGTTGATATGATCTGCGCGCCTTCAATGGCCTCTTCAGCGGTTTTGCTGGCGATGACGTTTAGGCCCTTGCCTTGCAGGTTGGCGGCGCATTTGGCGGTGGCGTTCGGGTCGATGTCATAGAGGCGTACTGTGTCGATCCCGCACATGGTTTTGAAGGCCAGGCACTGGAATTCTGACTGCGCGCCATTGCCGATCATTGCCATTGTTGTTGCGTTCTTCGGGGCCAGATACTGACCGACCAAGGCTGACGTTGCTGCAGTACGCAGGGCCGTCAGCATGGTCATCTCGGTCAGCAGGGTGGGGTAGCCTGTGTAGACATCTGCCAGCAAGCCAAAGGCGGTGACGGTCTGAAGACCCTCGGAGGTGTTCTTTGGGTGGCCGTTGACATATTTAAACCCGTAAGCTTCGCCATCCGAGGTGGGCATCAATTCGATCACACCATGTGGGGAATGGGCCGGGATGCGAGGGGTCTTGTCGAAGCTTTCCCACCGTTTGAAATCAGCCTCGATCTGAGCTGCGATCCTGTTGATCATCTGTTCGACACCGATATGGTGGACCAGCCGCATCATGTTGTCGACGGATACAAAAGGAACAAGGGCCTTGTCAGAGGGTGCGGTCATCAGAAGCTCCGGGTGGGGCGGTCAAAGATCCGGCGTCCCATCAATGAGGCGGCCAGATCGACGATCAGTTTCGCGGTGCGTCCGCGTTCATCAAGAAACGGGTTCAACTCAACCAGATCCAGCGAGCAGAGCAATCCGCTTTCGTGCAGCAACTCCATGGCCAGATGGGCCTCGCGCTCAGTCGCGCCTCCGGGGACGGTTGTACCGACGGCAGGCGCGATGGCCGGATCCAGGAAATCTACATCCAGTGAAACATGCAGCAGTCCGTTTTCGGCGCGGACACGATCCAGAAAGGCCATCAATGGCGCTTTGATTCCATGTTCGTCGATGCTGCGCATATCAGCCAGCATCGCGCTTTTCTGTTCCAGGACGGCGCGCTCTGCCGGATCGACTGAACGCAGACCGATCATCCCAACGCGATCTGTGGGGATGGTGGCAGGCAGCGCAGGGAAAGCCTCGAAACCGTGCTGCCCCGTGAAATAGGCCACGGGGGTGCCATGAAGGTTTCCGCTGTCTGTGCTTTGCGGCGTGTGAAAGTCGCTGTGCGCGTCAAGCCAAAGCACAAACAGGGGGCGGTTCATCTGTTTCGCGTGCGCGGCCATGCCCGCAACGCTGCCCATCGACAGGGCATGATCGCCGCCCATAAAAATGGGCGTACCCTCAGACGCCGCCTGTTCGGCAGTACGGCTGAGCGCGCGGGTCCAGCCCACGCATTCGGGAAGTGAGAACAGATGGGAATGCGGTGCCAGATCCACCTGATCCGGGTCCACATCGCCCCAATCCGCTACGTTATGTCCCAGATCGGCGAGCGCCTGATCCAGGCCTGCGACGCGAAGGGCATTGGGGCCCATCCGGCATCCCTGTCGTCGTTTGCCTGAATCCATCGGGGCCCCGACCAAAATAATGTGTTTGCTTTCCATAGATTCATTTAGCCGTTCGATATATCTTGCTGGAAGCCCGCAAATTGTTCAAAATGGGCTTTGAAAATCCGAAATGGAAAGGTTCAATGGACGAACTGGATACACGGCTGATCAGTGCTTTGCATCGAGATGCGCGCGCATCTCTGTCGGAACTTGCGGAAACATTGGGCGTGACCCGCACGACCGTGCGCAGTCGGATGCAGCGATTGAAGCAGTCCGGCGAGATTGTCGGGTTCACCGTGTTGACCCGGCAGGACGAGGCACAAAGTCCGGTGCGGGGCCTGATGATGCTGGAGATCGAAGGGCGCGGTACCGAACGAACCATGGCGCGTATCGGTGCCATGCGTCAGGTGCGTGCCGTGCATTCGACCAATGGCAGTTGGGATCTGATTGCCGAGATTGGCACTGAAACGCTGGTTGAGCTGGACGAAGTTCTGTTTCAGATCAGACGGATGGAGGGGATCACCCGGTCCGAGACCAACCTGCTGCTGTCAACGCGCAAGGGGCGGTTGTGATTTCCAGTCTTAATTGCCCTAGTGCTTTGACCGGGAAGGAAATTGTGACACAGTTCCGCCACGGGTGATCTACAGGCAGGGGCCAGAGCCATGACCGCACAAGACCAAGGCGTTGAGCCCAAAGCCCTGCAATGGGCCGAAAAGCTGACAGGCCTTCTGGAAAAGCCGTGGGTGCGGATTGCCATTCCAGTTGTGATCACGTTGGTCGCTTTGACAGTGCTGCATGACCTTTCGTCCCATGTGAAATGGGCGGATGTGCAATCTGATATCGCAGCTACCCCTTGGACCGTGTTTTTTATCGCGCTGTGCTGGACGGCCGTCAGCTTTTTATCGCTATCCTTTTATGATGTCTTTGCCGTCCAAAGTGTTGCAGACGGCGAGGTACCGTTGCCAGTTGCGGGCATGGCCGGGGCCTGTGGTTATGCGGTTTCGAACTGTTTGGGATTTTCATACATCACAGGTACCGCTATCCGGTATCGTATTTACGCCTCACTGGGTTTGGATCTGGCTCGGGTCGCAGGGGTGATCGCCACGTCTTGGGTTGCGTTCTGGATGGGGCTGACTTTGATCCTGGGGGTGCTTTTGACATTGCACCCGGACGGGATATCCAAAGTTCTGCCCGTCAGTGAAACGATTGAGACGGCTATTGGTCTGATTTTACTGGCCGGATTGGTGGCGGTTTTTATCTGGCTGGCCACCGGTGGGCGCCGCTTTTCATTCGCGGGGTTCGAGTTTGATCTGCCTGGCGGGAAACTGGCCAGCCTGTTGACACTGGCGGCGATGGGCGACCTGTTTGGCGCATCCATGGTACTTTATGTGCTGATGCCGGACGATCTGGGTGTAGGTTACCCCTATTTCTTTGCGATCTTTGTGGCGGCTATTGCGGCTGGCATTCTAAGCCATGCGCCTGGCGGGATCGGCGTATTCGAGGCTACAGTAATTGCGGGATTAGGGGCGTCGGGTCGGTCGGATGTGATCGCTGCGCTGCTGTTGTATCGCGTTGTCTATACCTTTCTGCCTTTCGCTATCGCCAGTCTGTCGATCGCCGTCGCCTCGGCCTTGACGCAGCGCCAGAGGATTGGTGGCGCAGCCAGCTGGGTCTATCGGGCGATCCGCCCGATTGTTCCGATGGTGGCGGCGGGTGTGACAGCGATTGCTGGTGTGATTTTGCTGGTTTCTGGCGCGTTACCATCAAATTCGCAAAACCTCAGCGTCTTGCGCGATGTCTTGCCTTTGTCGTTCATCGAAGCCTCGCATCTTGTGGGCAGTGCCGTCGGCGTATTGCTGTTATTGGTCTCTAGGGGCCTGTTCCGCAAACTCTACCGGGCTTGGGTCGTGGCCATGTTGCTGATGGTGGCAGGGTTTGCAGCGTCGCTTGCTAAGGGATTGGATACACACGAAGCCGTTAGTATGTTGGGCACAATCGCGGTTCTGGCACTGTTCCGCGGGGCGTTTTACCGGGTCAGCGGGGCGTCGATCTTCCGGCTGAATATCCCGTGGCTGATCAGCGTAGTCGTTCTGCTGGCGGTGATCTTCTGGATCGGCCTTTTTGCCTATTCCCATGTCGAATACCAAAATGCGTTGTGGTGGGAATTTGCTTGGAACGGCGATGCCTCACGCTTCTTGCGCTCCAGCCTTATAGTAGCGGTGATTGTGGGCATTGTTGCGGTCACCTCGCTGTTCGGGCGCGAGATTCCGGTGCCAGAGCGCGTTGAAATCCCCGAGGTCGTGGAACGGCTGGTGATGCAGAGCGAAGACACGGAGTCCCAGATTTCATTGACTGGAGACAAACAGTTCCTGATTGCGCCGGACGAGACAGCGTTTATCGCCTATGCCGATACGGGCAACGCCATCATTTCCAAGGGTGAACCCGTGGGGGACGAAAAAGCCGGGCAGCAACTGATCTGGCAACTGCGCGAAATGGCTGATCGGGAGGGAAAGCTATGTGCCTTTTACAGCGTCTCGACCAAATACCTGCCGACCTTCCTCGATCTGGGCCTATCGATTCTAAAAATCGGTGAGGTTGCCCGCGTTCCGCTTCAGGAATTCTCGCTGGACGGCAAGTCCCGCAAGCGGTTCCGGCAGGCCAAGAATCGGGCTGAGCGGGAAGGCTATGTGTTTGAGGTCATCCCGAAAGAGAAGCTTGCGCCGCTACTGCCGGAGCTTCGCAAAATCTCGGATGATTGGCTGGCGCAAAAAGCGGGGGCTGAGAAAGGGTTTGCGCTTGGCGGGTTCGATGACACTTATCTGTCCTATTTTGATCATGCCGTGCTGAGAAACGGAGAGACCGGGCAGATCAAGGCCTTTGCCAATCTGTTTCAGGGGGGCAATAAATCCGAGCTCTCGCTGGACCTGATGCGGTACGAACCAGACAGCCCCAGCTTTGTCATGGATGCGCTCTTTGCCGAGATGATGGTGTGGGGGTCCGAGCAGGGCTTTCACTGGTTTTCACTCGGCGCAGCCCCGTTTTCGGGGATCGAGAACCGCCAACTCGCCTCGATCTGGAACCGGATTGGCGGGTTTGTGTATGAACACGGGGAACAGTTTTATCACTTCGAAGGGCTGCGGGCGTTCAAACAAAAGTTTGACCCGGAATGGAGCCCAAATTACTTGGCCAGCCCCGGTGGGTTCTCTGCGCCACGCATCCTCTATGAGGTGAACATCCTGATCTCGGGCGGTTTGCGCGGGTTGACGAAGTAAAGGTTAGTTCAGGCTGGCGCCGGTCGGGGCCTGTTGCAAAAGATCACCCCAATCGGTGCGATATGCCATCTCGGCCAGAACCGTTTCGGGCAGGAATTCCCGGTTTTGGCGGATTTGCCAGCCGCCGCCCAGACCTTTGTAGACAGCGACCAGGTTGCTGGACACCTCTTGCCGCGCCTCGATCAGATTGGCCTGAGAACGCAGCAGCGCAGTCTGGGTGTTCAGAATGCGAGAATAGCTGGCGATCCCGTCACGATACTGGCTGATCGCAATCTCTGCAGCCTTGCGTGAGGCGTCGACACTTTGCTGATAGAACCCGACCTGCTTACGCGCCTGCGCATAGGCGACCATAGCGCTTTCCACCTCGGAATAGGCCGTTAGCACGGTGTTCTGGTAGTTTGCGATCAGCGCCTGATAAGCCGCGTCCTGCGCCCGCACGTTGTTCTTGACACGCCCATAGTTCAGCACGTTCCAGACAACGCCCGCGCTGGCCAGACCCGTTGTGCTGTTCGAACTGAACAGATCGCGCCCGCCCGAGGCTTGCAATCCGATTGAGCCGGACAAGACAAACTGTGGATAGAGGTCTGCCATGGCGATACCCACCTGCGCCGATTGGGTGGCGGCGGCCAGCTCGGCGGCGCGAACATCAGGGCGACGGCGCAGCAACTCGGCCGGAACGCCCACGGCGACATTGGAACGCGCCGATGGGATGCGACCGGAATTGCCCAGAAGGCTGGTCATCCGCGAAGGTGTCGCGCCCAGCAATACGGCCAGCGCATTCTTGGTCTGTTGCAGATCGCTCTCTAGCTCAGGCACCAGCGCTTTGGTGTTGTTTAGCAGGGCGGTCGATTCCTGAACGTCCAGTTCGGTGGTAACACCGTTGTTGAACCGCAATTGCGTCAAATCCGCCGAGTCTTGCTGTAGTTTGATGTTCTCTCGGGCGACGCTAAGGGATTCCTGCAAAGCACGAATATTCACATAGAGCGCGGCGACGTCACCCGTTAGCGTGACCAATGCGTCATCGTAATTCGCCACCTGCAAGGCGAGGTTCGACCGTGCCGCTTGTACGCCGCGACGTTGTGCCCCCCAGACGTCCAGTTCCCATTGGGCATCAAAGCCCACTTGCGAGGTTGAAAACTCGGTATCCAAAGGGATGATCCGGTTGATATCTGCAATCGGGCCAAGATTGTCACTGATAAGGCGCCTTTGCAGGGATCCGCCAAGCGCCTGCGATTGCGGATAAAGCTCACCAAAGGCGATCCCCAGCTGCGCCCGCGCTTGCAATACGCGCGCCCCGGCAACTTGCAAACTCAGGTTCTGGGCATAGGCTTCGGCCACAAGTTTGTTCAGGGTGGGGTCATTGAATGTCTCCCACCACTTCACAACCGGTGCGCTGCGCGCGGTTAGGCCGCTTTGTCCTGCGCTTGGGCTGTTGACCTCGATCCATTCTTTCACGACCGGCGAATTCGGGCGCACGAAATCGGGGCCCAGCGGAGCGCAAGCGGCCAACATCGCCGCGCACAGGGCCGTTCCCATCAAATGGCGAAAGGGTTTGGCCCGTTTCATGATCTGTGTCCTCAAATGTCCAGCGGTCGGATGAAGTTGGCGAAGGAATAAAGGCGGATGTTGATACGCCTCAGAAACTCAAAGCTCTTGCCCTGACCAGTATAGATGGCAACGGCGGCGTGGCCGCCCGCTGGTAGGATATGCTCTTCGGGCATCTCGACCGTGATCTGCACCGCGATCCGACCGGGCAGTTTCGGTAGTTCAAAGCCGGGCAGGCGGCCCGAGGGCAGATACTGACCCTGACGCGTGGCCCACCAGATCGCCTCGACCTTACCGGGCAGGATTTCACCGGGATAGAGGTCCAGCGCGACCTCAACCTCTTGCCCAACCTCAACGAATTTCAGGTTCTGCTGGCGGAACGTTGCCAGAAGATAGGGGTTATCTTCGGTCACGAAGCTGGCAATCGCGCCCAGACGGATATCGCCAACGACCAGACCGGGGCGGGCCTGTTGTGAGACGATCATACCGTTTTCCGGTGCGTAGATCGTTGTATTATCAAGGAAATATTTGGCTTCGGCCAATTGCGCCTGCGCTTGTAGGATCCCTGTGTTTACCCCGTCGATCTGGGAGTCCTGCGCCAGAACGGCCTTTTGCAGGTTTGCTTCGGCTTGTTTGACGGCTGCTGAATCCTCAGCCACCTGTTCGTTCCAGCGGTCGAGCTCATCTTGTCGGGCGCCACCTACAGGAACCAGGTTTTCGTACCGGGCTTGTTCGGTCAGCGCATAGTCCAGCTGTGCATTTGCCCGCTCGACCGCTTCGGTTTTGGCAATCACGTCCTGTTCCAGGATTTTGGCATTTTGCTGCGCCGCGACCAATTGCGCCTGTGCATTGTCTACAGCCAGTGAAAACACAGTGTCATCAAAGCGATAGAGCGGATCGCCCTTTGTCACAGTTGTGTTCGGTTCAACCAGAACTTCGGTCAGGATGGTGGGTTGCGTCAGCTTCGGGACGATCTGAATGGTGGATCGCACCACGTGGCTGTCGACCGAGAAGGGCTGAAAGAACCGCAATGCGACAAGGAAAATCAGCAGCAAGTGCGCACCCACCCAGAACGAGACAATGCCCCAGGCGATGTTGAACTTCAGCCACTCCATCTTGAAGAAGATGAACCAGACGAAAATGATGTAGAACAGCGTAATGCCGAGGGCGACGAACATGTCCGAGTGTTTCCTTTGGCCTTAGCTTTTCTGCGTCTCGTCGGACGCGGCCTGATATTCTTCTTTCACCGTTCCGCCTAGACGTTCGATATCTTTGCGGATGGCGTCCTTTTCTTCGTCTGGGCCCCGGCGAATGTCGACGGTCACACCATCATGAAACGCCCACATAAAGGCATGGACCCAGGGCACAACCGCCAGAAATCCCATCCAGCCCATGATTTTGACCGCTTCGGCATGTGGGTGGTTGCGTTTGATCGCAATCCGACCGGGCAACCCCATGATGAATAGGAACAACGCCATCACAGCGGCCAGGAGTAGAATCAATGCCACGAAGGTCAGATAGTCGTAGTAGCCAAGCGGCTGCCCCAATAGTCCCATGCTCGTGCCTCCTGTTTTGGATGGTGCTTCTATCCTCCGGTCTAGGTGGAGGGTCGTCAATCCATTTATGGTGGATTTACGCCGCAGTTCCCTGCGCGTCGCAGATACGAACCCTGGTTTCCCATGTACCACAATTCTGCACCAGGGACACAGGCAGCGGTTTATCCGTATAGATGGTGTCCATCTCTGCCATAGAGGTGATCCGGGCCGGGGCAGAGCGCTGGAATTTCGAATGATCCGCCACAAGATAGCTGCGCCGCGCCTGTGCGATGATGGTTTGGCTGACATGAACTTCTTGAAAGTCGAAATCCAGCAGATCGCCATCTACATCCAGTGCGGAACATCCAATCACCGCGTAGTCGAACTTGAACTGGCGTATGGTTGACACGGTCAGGTTGCCGATCAGCCCCCCGTCCGCGCGGCGCAGCATGCCGCCCGCCACCACGATTTCGCAATCAGGGTTGTCGACCAGAATATTGGCGACATTCATATTGTTGGTCACAACCATCAGGTTCTTATGGGTCAGCAACTGGCGGGCAACGGCTTCGGTCGATGTGCCGATGTTCAGGAAAACCGATGCGCCATCGGGGATATCCTGTGCACAAGCTTGCGCCATCAGGGTTTTCGCGTCGGCATTCAGGGTGCGGCGATCCTCGTATCCGATATTGGCCAGGCTCGACCGTAGAACCGCGCCACCGTGTACCCGATCCAGCTTGCCGGCTTCGGCCAGTTCGGACAGGTCGCGCCGGATGGTTTGAACGGTGACTCCGAACCGTTCGGCCAACCCATCGACTGTAACGCGCCCTTCGGTGCTGGCGATCTCAAGAATATCGGCTTGGCGAAAGGACAGGGACATCGGCATTTCCATGTGGTTCTGGTATCTTCGTTTATGTTCTTTCACGTCGATTTGGCAAGTTTCCCTGCGTGAAATTCATAGCTGTGTTGCAAAACGAAAATAAACGAACATAAAGCTTGATCGCGCGAAGGGTGCTCTGATTAATGCAGGCAACCGGATTGTAGTGGGAATCACTGGCCATGACGTCGACAAACGATCACATCGCAGACCTGTTTATCATCGGTGGCGGGATCAACGGCTGCGGTATCGCGCGTGACGCCGCCGGGCGTGGGTTGTCGGTGACCTTGGCCGAGATGAACGATCTGGCCTCGGCCACGTCGTCAGCCTCGACCAAACTGTTTCATGGGGGCCTGCGCTATCTGGAGTATTTCGAAATCCGACTGGTGCGCGAGGCGCTGATCGAACGCGAGACGCTGCTGCGCGCAATGCCGCATATCAGTTGGCCGATGCGCTTTGTGCTGCCGTACCACAAGGACATGCGCTTCGATTCCGAAACGCCGACCTCAAAGCTGCTCAGCACAGTCATGCCGTGGATGCGCGGGCGGCGCCCGGCCTGGCTGATCCGTTTGGGGTTGTTCCTGTATGATAATCTCGGTGGGCGTAAGATATTGCCGGGGACCAGATCGCTGAACCTGCACAGCGCACCCGAAGGCGCGCCATTGCAGAAAAAGTTCGAAACCGCCTACGAGTATTCCGATTGCTGGATCGAAGACGCGCGGTTGGTCGTGTTGAACGCCCGTGATGCCGAGGCGCGCGGGGCGCAGATCATGGTTGGGACTGAGGTGATATCCGCCCACAGGGTTGACGATCTTTGGGAAGTTACGGTCAGGGATCGCGACAGTGATGAAACGCGCGTGATCCGCGCTAGGATGCTGATTAATGCAGGTGGCCCATGGGTTGGTGATATCATTCAGTCCAAAATCCATGTGAATTCGCGCGAAGGTGTGCGGTTGGTGCGCGGCAGCCATATCGTGACGCGCAAGCTGTACGACCATGACAAGTGCTATTTCTTTCAAGGCGAAGATGGGCGCATCATCTTTGCCATTCCGTATGAGCAGGATTTCACCCTGATTGGCACCACCGATCAGGACCACGCGGACCCATCCGAACACCCGTTCTGTACCGAGGCTGAGAAGGATTATCTCTGCGCCTTTGCTACGAGTTACTTCGCACAGCCGGTTACCAAGGACGATATCGTCTGGACCTATTCCGGCGTGCGTCCGCTCTATGACGATGGGGCCAGCAGCGCGACGGCGGCAACGCGGGATTATACGCTGAAAGTGAACGCAATCGGCGGTGCGCCGGTGCTGAACGTGTTCGGCGGCAAGATCACCACCTATCGCCGTCTGGCTGAAAGCGCGCTGGAGAAGGTGGGCGAGCATTTCCCGGATTTGCCGGGCCCCTGGACGGCGGGTGTGGCACTTCCCGGCGGGGATTTCCCCGTTGATGGCCTGCAGATGCTCAGAGACAGTCTGGTCGCCGACTATCCGTTTTTGTCTGTGCCTTGGGCGGCGCGTCTGATCCGTGCCTACGGGACCGAAGCGCAAGAGGTCTTGGGTGATGCGTCCGAGGCAGCCGATCTCGGCGAAGATTTCGGCGCAACACTCACTGCGCGCGAGGTTGCCTGGCTCATGGACAAGGAATACGCACGCAGGGCCGAGGATGTGGTCTGGCGGCGTAACAAGCTGGGTCTGCGGCTGAAGCCAGAGCAGATCGAACGGATCGATCAGTGGATGGCGCGGCGCCTGCAGGCATAGGTCATCGAAGGCTTGGCTGCCGGGGCAGAGCATGTTAGCCCTTGGGCACGGTCGGCAGACACCGAGGCGTCGCTGCTCCTGCGGGAGAGCTAAACCTGCCATTCAGATTGAAACGACATCGCAGTCCCTAGGGGCGTTGTTTCGTTAAGTCAGCGACCGACGAGCGTATGAAACGCCCGATATGGATGCATGATGACCAAAACTCCTATCCCTTTGCACGTGGATGACCTGACCGGCTTCGCGCGTGCTTTGAACCACCAATTGGGCGAGGCCAGCCCAACTCATCTCAGCCTGATGAACATGCTGGCCCGCGCGGCCGGGTTTCAGAACCTGCAGCATATGCGGGCCGCCAACGCGGCCAAGCGGCGTATCGAAACACGACCTGATGCAGGGCCGCTGGACATGCGGACGGTTGAGCGGGCGTTGTTTCAATTCGACGCCGCAGGGCGCCTGAAACGATGGCCGTCCAGACGTGCTGTGCAGACCCTTGCCCTGTGGGCCTTATGGGCCAGCGTTCCCGCCGGGATTAGCCTGGCCGAGACGGAGGTCAATGAACGGCTTGTGCAAGAGCACCTGTTCGATGACCCGGCGACGTTGCGGCGCACTATGATCTCCTGCGGGTTGCTGACGCGACAAATCGACGGGAGTGACTACCGCCGGATTGAGCAGGCCCCACCACCAGAAGCGCAGGCCGTAATCCGCGAGGTTACTGTACGACGACGCAACCGGGCAGAGGCCAGTGCCGCATAGCGTCGCAGCAAAAAAAGCCCCGTGACCAGCACGGGGCTTTATCATGTTTCATGACCGTTGATCTCAGCTGGTCTCGGTTGCCGGATCAGGATCGCCTTTGCTACCTTTCAGCCATTCGCGCAGGCTCTGCATCAGGGCATAAAGCACCGGCACAAGGATCACGCCAACCAGGGTGGCCGCCAGCATGCCGCCGAATACGGCCACACCAATGGCCTTCTGGCTTGCGGCACCAGCCCCGTTGGCCGCCAGCAGCGGTACAACTCCAAGCAGGAAGGACAGCGCTGTCATCATCACGGCACGGAAACGCTGATAGGCGGCCTCGGCTGCGGCGTCCTTGATCGACAGACCTTTGGCGCGCTGCTCCATGGCGAATTCCACGATCAGAATCCCGTTCTTCGAGGCCAGACCCACCAACATGATCATCCCGATCTGGGTATAGAGGTTGATGTCGCTGCCCACGATGGCCACGGCGGCCACCGCCCCGAAAAGGGCAACGATCACAGACAGTAGGATCGACACGGGCATCGACCAACTCTCATACTGGCCAACAAGGAACAGGTAGCCAAACAGGATCGCCAGCCCAAGGATGATGATCACCAGACTGCCCGAGGCCAATTGCTGCTGCGCCGTCCCCGTCCATTCGAAGGCATAGCCGGGGGGCAGGGCGGTGGCGGATTCCTCGGTCATCACACTGATCGCGTCGCCACTAGATAGCCCTGGGGCAGGCACCGCCGTGACTGTGGCCGAGCGGAACAGGTTATGTCGTTTCAGCAGAACCGGGCCCAATACGTTCTCAACATCGATCAACGTGCCCAGAGGCACCATCTCGCCTTGTTGAGAACGAACATAGAGGTTCGAGATATCCTCGACATTGTCCCGATAGGTCCCATCTGCCTGGATCATCACCCGATAGACCCGACCAAACAGGTTGAAGTCGTTCACGTAATACGACCCCAGCTGCGCCTGCATGGTCTGGAAAATCTCAGCCACTGAAACCTGCAGGGTCTTGGCCTTTTCCCGATCCAGATCGACAAACAACTGCGGAACGTTGGCGCGGAAGGTCGTGTAGGCTTGGCCGATTTCTGGCCGCTGATTTGCTGCGTAGACAAAGGAGCCCACGGCCGAGGCCAGATCCTGCGGTGTGCCACCTCCGGTTTGCTGCACCTCCATCTCAACCCCGGCGGACATGCCGAGACCCTGAATGGGTGGTGGATTGAACGCCAGGACCGAGGCTGCGGATTCACCATTCGCAATGGCCAATATCTTGGCAAGAATGGCATCAGCACTCAGATCATCCTCCTGCCGGTCATCCCAGTTATCCAGGTTGACGAAAATCGCGGCACCGTTGGTGATGGTGCCGTTCAGCAGGGAAAAGCCGTTCACCAGAACCGTGCTTGCAACACCGGGTATTTCGCGTATCTGATCGTCCAGACGCGCGGTCACCGTTTCAGTCCGCTCCAGCGTGGCCGCATCCGGCAATTGAACATCAACGAACAGATAGCCGTTATCCTCAAGTGGGATAAACCCGCTGGAGGTGTTGGACATGATCGTGCCGGTTCCCATCGCAAGTGCCACGATCACACCCAGGGCAACAACCGGCAAGATCAGCAGCTTGCGCACGATCGAGACATAGCCATTCCGTACCGTTCCAATGAACCGTTCGAACAGGGCCAGCACACCTTTGGGAGGGCCGGAGCGGGCCCGCAGAACCAACCCGCATAACGCCGGTGACAAGGTCAGCGCGTTGATGGATGAGATCACAACAGCGGTCGAAATGGTCACCGCAAATTGCGAATACAGCTGGCCTGAGATGCCGGGCATGAAGGTCACGGGCACAAATACGGCCAGCAGAACCAGTGTGGTTGCGATGACCGGACCGGTGATCTGGCCCATGGCTTTGCGTGTGGCTTCTGCAGGCGGAAGGCCCTCGTCAGCGATGATCCGTTCGACGTTTTCCACGACCACGATGGCATCATCCACCACGATCCCGATGGCCAGCACCAAAGCGAACAGCGAGATCGTGTTCAGCGACATGCCAAAAACCAGCAGGAAGGCGAAGGTGCCGATCAATGACACAGGGATGGCGACGGCCGGAATGATGGTCGCCCGCCAACTGCCGAGGAAGACAAACACCACCGAGATCACAAGGATGAAAGTCAGGATCAGGGTTGAAACTACATCGTTCAGCGAGGCTTCGACAAAGTCGGTGGTGTTAAAGGGGACGGCATATTCCACATCCGCCGGGAAAGAGCGTGATAGCCTTTCCAACTCGGCCTGAACGCGGTCAGATACGGCCAGGGCGTTTGCCCCCGGCGCCTGATAGATGCCGATGACTGTTGCAGGAACCGCTTGGAAATACCCCGAGGCCGAATAGAACTGTGCGCCAAGTTCAACGCGTGCAATGTCGCGAACCCGCACGATTGAACCGGCATCGCCTGTACGGATCACAATTTCCCCGAATTCGGCGGCCGAAGTCAAACGACCCTTGGATTTGATCGTGTACTGAAAGGTCTGCCCCTCCGGCACAGGCGGTGCGCCGATCGAACCGGCAGAGACTTCGATATTCTGTTCCTGAATCGCGCTGATCACGTCACCAGGTGTGATGGACAGGGCAGCCATCTTGTCCGGGTCCATCCAGATGCGCATCGCATATTCCAGATTGGTCAGAACATCAGCTTTGCCGACCCCCTGAACCCGCGCCAGCGCATCGCGCAAGTTGATTGACGCATAGTTCGACAGAAACACACTGTCATATGTGCCATCCGGCGAGGTCAGCGTGACCAGCATCAGCATATTGGTCGAAGACTTCTGAGTGACCACGCCAGAGGAAGTGACTTCGGTGGGCAGAGAGGATGTGGCCTGCGACACCCGGTTTTGCACGTTGACCGACGCGATGTCAGGATCGGTACCGACTTCGAAGGTGACATTCAGCGAATAAGAGCCGTTGTCGGATGAGGTTGACGTCATGTAAATCATGTCGTCAACACCGTTCACCTGTGCCTCAATCGGGGCGGCAACGGTGTTTTCCACCGTTTCGGCATTTGCGCCAGTGTAGGTGGTAGTCACACTGACCACAGGTGGCGTGATATCCGGGAACTGAGCGACTGGCAGGACCATGTAGCCGATGCCGCCCATGATTGTCAGGACAAGCGAAATGACAAGCGCCAGCTTGGGCCGGCTGATGAAAAGGGCCGAGAACATGTGTTATTCTCCCGGCTGCTCTGAGGCCACAACCGCGTCAACCGCGACGCCCGGGCGAACCCTTTGCAAACCTTCGACGATCACGCTTTCGCCTTCACGCAATCCATCCAGCACGATGATCGCCGTATCGACCGTATCGCCCGTAGTGATATAGCGCTGTTCGACCATTTGTTTGTCATTGACGACCAGAACAAATTCACCGCGCTGGTCGCGTTGCAGGGCGGCCTGCGGGATCAGTACTTGTAGTGTGGGCTCCAACGCCTCGATGTGAACAGTCAAGAAAGCGCCATCAAGGATCAGACGATTGGTATTGTCGAACTGGGCGCGCATGGTGATCGCACCGGTCAGCGGATCGATGCGGTTATCAACAAAGACGATCTCGCCTGTCTCATCCAGTTCCGTGCCGTTCGGCAGGGTCACATGGACATTCGGGCTTTTACCGCTTTCCGCAAGCGAAGCGGCGTTTTCGTTAAACTGCTCAAGGATCGAGGTGAACTGCTTTTCGTTCAGCGAGAAATTCACATAGATTGGGGTTTCGCTGACCAGATTGACCAATGCCGGGTTCGAGGGGCCAACCACATCGCCAACGCTGGTTGTCACTCGCCCGATCCGCCCGTCAAACGGGGCGTGGATTTGCGTATAGCTCACGTCAAGTTCGGCTTGCTGGATCGCGGCATTGGCAGCTTTAACCTCTGCCTCGGCGACCAGTTCATTTGCGCGGGCCGTATCGCGTTCGGATTCGGGCGTGGCATCGCGTTTGAACAGCTCTTCCTTACGATCAAGGTCGATCTTGGCGAGTTCCAGATTGGCCTGGGCCCGGTTCAGGTCGGCTTTGCGGGCCTCAAGCGTGGCCTGATACAGGTCGGGCTCGATTGTAAACAACAGCTCATCCTTGGTGACAAGCGCGCCGTCTTCGACATTCTGGCTTTCCAGAAACCCGTTCACACGCGCCACGATATCGACCTTGTTGATCGCTTCGGCCCGTCCGATGAACGCCGCCTCATCTGTGATTTCTTGCGTATAAGCCGCCGCGATGGATACTTTGGGGGCTGGCGCCTCGCTTTGATCCTGGGCCAGCGCAGTATAACTGACGCCCAGACTGGCCAGGGCAGCGATGGCCAAAGCCGGACCCTGATAGCGGAGGATAGAGTTCTTCAATGCAAGGGGCATGGCGGACGCCTCGTTCAAAAGGAATTTGCGTAATGGCGCGCGGCCATGGCGAGTCGATTGATGTCTGGGTCAGGATGGCTCGTTTAGAGACATATCTCAAGCGTCTTGAATCGTGCCATATGTTGGAGTGGGCCAGAAATTGTTCTGATTGCAGGCCAACTTAGATGTGCAACAGATGTAGATTTGGGTGCTGAACCTGCGGATAATCAGAGCGCAGAGAACGAAAAAAGGTGAAGGTTGGAACCTTCACCTCGGATCAGTTGTCAGACCAAAACAGCCCGCCTGTCAGTCGCGCGTTCCGGCAAAGCGGGTTTGCCAGTTTTCGCGTTGCTCATCTGTGATCTTTGCGAACAATACGTCCGGAACCGAAAACGCGTGCCCGGCGGGCAGGGCGTTCAGCGCGTCATCGGCACTGTCGGGCCAGCTTGTATCCAGAGTGTTCATCGCACTCAGCATCCGTGCTGAGGCGTCTGGGATGAACGGTGCGCTGAGCACGGCATAGAGACGGATCAAGTTCAGGCCCAGACGCACCTGTGCGGCGGCCTGTTCCGGATCTTCCTTGAAGGTCGACCATGGGGCTGCGGCCTGCAGATATTCATTGCCTGCGACCCAGATCGCGCGCAATTCCTGCGCCGATTTGCGGACCTCCATCGCTTCCATATGGGTTTCATAGGTGCGGATTCGCTTGGAGATGTCTTCGATCAGCGCAGTCTCACGTTCTCCAAAACGTCCGCCTTCAGGCACGGTTTCACCGAATTTCGAACGGCAGAACTTGGTGATCCGGCTGACGAAGTTGCCCAGGACGTCAGCAAGGTCCTTGTTCACCGATTGCTGGAAGTTCTCCCACGTGAACTCACTGTCACTGCTTTCCGGTGCGTGGCTCAGCAGCCACCAGCGCCAGTAATCGGCTGGCAGGATCTCCAGCGCTTGGTCCATAAACACGCCGCGACCCTGAGAGGTCGAGAACTGACCACCGTCATAGTTCAGATAGTTGAACGATTTCAGGTGGTCGACCATCTTCCACGGCTCGCCCGAACCCAGAATGGTGGCCGGGAAGGATAACGTGTGGAAGGGGACGTTGTCCTTGCCCATGAACTGTACGTAACGCACGTCATCCGCGCCCTTGTCAGTGCGCCACCAGCGCTGCCAATCAGCATCCGTCTTGCCATTCGCATCGGCCCATTCCTTGGCGCAAGCGATGTATTCGATCGGCGCGTCGAACCAGACGTAAAAGACCTTGCCCTCCATCCCCGGCCAGTCCTGATCGCCTTTCTTGACTGGAACGCCCCAGTCCAGATCGCGGGTGATGCCGCGGTCCTGCAGACCGTCGCCGTCATGCAGCCATTTCTTGGCAATGGATGTCGTTAGGATTGGCCAGTCGGCCTTGCTGTCGATCCAGGCATCCAACTGATCCTTCATTGCCGATTGGCGCAGATACAGGTGCTTGGTTTCACGCACCTCCAGATCGGTCGAACCCGAAATGGCCGAGCGCGGCTCAATCAGGTCGGTCGGATCCAGCTGTTTAGTGCAGTTCTCACACTGGTCACCGCGCGCACGCTCATAGCCGCAATTGGGGCAGGTGCCTTCGATATACCGGTCAGGCAGAAAGCGCCCGTCGGCATTGGAATAGACCTGTTTCTCGCTGACTTCACGGATCAGCCCCGCATCATCCAGCTTGCCTGCGAAATGCTGGGTCAGCGCCTTGTTCTGCTCGCTGGAAGACCGGCCAAAGTGATCAAAGCTCAGCCCAAAGCGCTTTGCGATATCGGCCTGCACCGCATACATATCGGCGCAATATTCAGCCACCGGCTTGCCTGCTTTGGCGGCAGCCAGCTCAGCCGGGGTGCCGTGTTCATCGGTGGCGCACAGGAACATGACCTCATTCCCCCGGCCGCGCTGGTAACGTGCGTAAAGATCGGCAGGCAGCTGCGAGCCGATCAGGTTGCCGAGGTGTTTGATCCCGTTGATGTAAGGGATCGCCGAGGTAATTAGAATCCGGGCCATGTTGCGTTTCCACCTGTCTGTCTGCGCGCCCGTCTACCTTAAGTAACCGGGCAGCAAAAGCCCGGGTTTGAAACTGACGGCAAGAAACGCGCGAAGAGCAGATTTTTTCACGTGACGTAGGGGCAGGAATTGTTGCCTGTTACGGCGGCGTAATACCTATAGGTTGTAATTATTGTTCATAAACACTTGAAAATCGACAGTCACTTCCCACTTTAAATGTATACTAAGGTATACAATAACGAGGGCTAAAACCATATGTTCAACTTTCTTCTCGAGGGTGCATTTGCGCCCTTCACCTTTTCGCTCGCGCTTCTGTTCGGCCTCCTGACGCTGGAACTTTTGGCTCTGGCTCTGGGTGGCAGCCTGTTGGTCGGCGAGGGTGAGTTTGATCTTGATGTGGTCGATGGCCCCGATGTGGACCTTGCTGATTTCGGTCTGGACATTGATGCGGATGTCGATCTGGGCGATTTCGAACTGGCTGAGGTCGAGGCGGAGGCACCCGGCCTCGTCTCAACAGGCCCGTTCTCATGGCTTGGCGTCGGAAAAATACCGGTCATGATCTGGCTGGCCGTGGCGCTGGCTGGGTTCGGCCTCAGTGGCTTTGGGTTGCAAATCGCCCTGCTGGAAGGGTTTGGATTTGCCTTGCCGGCAACGATTGCAGCGGTGCCTGCCGGCGGATTTGGTCTGTGGTTCGCCCGTGGTTTCGGCGGTGTCTTTGCCCGCCTTCTGCCCAAGACCGAGACCGAGGCAATGTCAGAGCGAATGCTGGCCCGTCGCCGTGGCGTGATCAGCCAGGGCACGGCGACACGTGGACGCCCGGCCGAGGTTCGGGTCATGGACCGCTTTGGCAATACCCACCATCTGCGGGCTGAACCACTGCAAGACAGCGACGCACTGGAGCAGGGCACCGAAGTGCTTGTGCTGCGCGACCGACGGCAAGACCGGTTCGTTCTGGTCGGCCTTTCGAACTAACAAGTATTTAACCCCAAATCGGAGGATTTTGCATGGAACTTACTTTCCTGATCACTACAGTTGCGACCATTTTGGCGGTCGTCCTGTTTATCGGCCTGGTGCTGGGCCGACTTTACAAGCGCGCAACCCGCGAAGTCAGCCTGGTTAAAACCGGGGCAGGCGGCAAGAAGGTCATTATGGATGGTGGCGTCATCATCGTGCCCTTGTTGCACGAGGTCAGCCCGGTCAATATGAAAACCCTGCGCCTTGAAGTGCAACGCAGCGGTGAGGCTGCTTTGATCACCAAGGATCGCATGCGGGTTGATGTGGGTGTCGAGTTCTACGTCTCGGTTATGGCCACCGAAGAAGGGATCGCACGCGCGGCCCAGACCTTGGGCGACCGGACCTTTGATGTCGAACAACTGCGCGAGATGATCGAAGGTAAACTGATCGATGGTCTGCGCGCTGTGGCGGCGCAGATGACCATGGACGGGCTGCATGAAAACCGCGCCGATTTTGTACAAGAGGTGCAGAACGCAGTGTCCGAAGACCTGTTGAAAAACGGTTTGTCGCTCGAATCCGTCTCGCTGACTGCGCTGGACCAGACGCCGTTTGAGGCGCTGGATGAAAACAACGCCTTTAACGCGGTGGGTATGCGCAAGCTGGCCGAGGTGATTGCGACCTCAAAGAAAGAGCGCGCGCAGATTGATGCTGAGGCTGAGGTTGAAGTGCGCCGTGCCGCGATGGAAGCCCAGCGGCAGAAGCTGTTGATCGAAAAGGATGAAGAACAGGCGCGGATCGAGCAGACGCAAGCGGTCGAAACCCTGCGCGTGGCGCAAGAGGCCGAGATTGCGGCGCGGACCGAAGACTCGGTACGGGAAACCGAACGCGCCCGGATCGCGCGGGAAGAAGCCATCCGCTCGGCCGAGATCGAACGCGAGCGCAAGATCCGCGATGCGGAGATCGCCAAAGAGCGTGAGATCGAAGTGGCTGAACAGGAGCGCCAGATCATCATCGCGCAGAAATCCGAAGAGGAAAGCCGCGCGCGTGCATCGGCTGATCTGGCTCGGGCCGAGGCGACCAAGGCGACCGAAGCCGTGGCAACCGCACGCGAGGTGGCCGAGGCTGAGCGTCAGAAGCAGATCGTTCTGATCGAAGCCACGCGCGAGGCAGAACGTCAGGCCACCGCGATCCGTCTGTCTGCGCAGGCCGAGAAAGAGGCCGCCGCCGACCGTGCCGAAGCCCGCCGCGAAGAGGCGCAGGCCGAAGCGGATGCGCTGAACATCCGGGCCGAGGCCAAGAAGAACGACATGCTGGCCGAGGCGGAAGGTAAGCGCGCGATTGTTGAGGCTGACAATGCCTTGTCCGCTGCGCAAATCCGCATGAAGGTCGACATGGCGCGTATCGAAACCATGCCGTCGATCATCTCCGAGATGGTCAAGCCTGCGGAAAAGATCGACTCGATCAAGATCCATCAGGTTGGTGGTATCGGTGCGGGCGCGATTGGTGGGGCCGCCAACAGCGACAAGCCGGTGGTGAACCAGGCGCTCGATTCGATCATGGGCATGGCGGTGCAGATGCCCGCGCTCAAGAAATTGGGCGAAGAACTGGGTCTGTCGATGGAAAACGGAGTTGGCGGCGTGGTGAATGGTGCGCTTGAGGCAACGCCTGAGCCCGACGTGGCCGAAGACGAACCACCTGCGACCCAGCAGTGAGCGACGAAAGGGCCGGGATTATCCCGGCCCTTTTTAATCTTCGCGCGATCGTTTCAATAGTCGCCCGATGGTAAAGGATGTGCGCGGGGCATAGACGTAGTTGGTGCGCGCATCCGGTGTCGGGCGTGACCGCATGCGGGCCAGACCAAACCCGATCAGACCCAGATGGCCAACAGCCACAAAGGCAAACAAGGCGCCAGGGCCAAATTGTTCGATCAATGTTGAAGACACATAGGGCGACGCAATTGCACCCAGCGCGTACCAGAACATCAGAGCTGCAGACAGTTCGACCCGTTGTTCGGTGGTGGCAAAATCATTGGCATGGGCGGATGACAGCGAGAAGATCGGGAAGGTTGTCAGCCCAAAGAACCCGGCGGCCAGCATCACGCCCAGTGTTCCCGCCCCGCTGGCGGCCATGGTGACCCCGCAGCTGAGTACGGCGGCGGCGGAAAGCCAGATCAGAACCCAGCGTCGGTCGTATTTGTCGGCCAGCCAGCCCAACGGGTACTGGGCTAGCGCCCCGCCCAAAACGAAGGATGCGAGGAAGAACGCGATCTGATCCAAGCTCAAACCCACCTCTTGCCCATAGACCGGGCCGACCATCCGGAAGGACGCAGAGCTCAGTGCCGAAACGATGACGCCAGCAACGGCCAGCGGTGAACAGGCCCAGGCCAGTTTGGGCCTCAGGCGCGGGGCGTTTGGGGTTTGAGGCTGGCTGGCCCGCGTTAACGTCAAGGGCAGCAGCGATGCACAACACAGGATCGCCAACAGGTTATATGATACATAAGATGCAGGCGGCAAAACCGCGATGATCAACTGCGCGCTGAGCGAGGCCCCCAGATCCGCGATACGATAGGTGCCCATCGCCCGCCCGCGCGTTTCATTGGTGACCTTGGCGTTCAGCCAGGCCTCGATCACTGTGTAGCACCCGGCCACGCAGGTGCCCGAGGCAATTCGTAATGCGGCCCAGATATAGGGGTTTTCGGTCAGGGTATGCCCGATCAGACCCATCGCGCCCAGGGCCGTGCACACGGCAAAGGCGCGCGAATGTCCGACGCTGCCCATCAGGCGCGGGGCCCACCAGCAACCGATAAAGAAGCCGATGAAATGTGCCGATCCCAGCAGACCGATCTGCTCGGTCGTGAAACTCAGCGTGATGCCCGAGATCGCATCCAGTGGCCCAACACCACCTGTCGACAGCTGCAACAGAATGACGGACAGGAAGAGGGCGGCAAAGGAAATGATCGTGCGCATAATGAGACCACGCTCTACCTGTCTCGGGTACTTTGCGCGCGCCTAATCGACGCCTTGGTGTCGTTTTTTGCGAATTCGCGGATTAGTTCAAGCGTGTGATCTGGGCCCGAATGTTCAGGCCAACCGTATCATCGACGAGATCAGGATAGCCGGAGGCCCCATATGCATGTCGATCCAGCGCGCCAGTCAGCTGGATCGACAGGGCATCAAGATCATCCGCAGCGCTGCCGGGCGCACGATAGAGGACTGCATTAAGGGCCACCGGCCGGGTAATGCCGCGCACGGTCAGGTCGCCTTTGATCGAAGCGCCGTCCGAGATATGCCCACCCGGGCCAAGCTGGATTTTGGTCGAGGTGAAGCGAATGGTCGGATGTGCATCAGCATTCAGCACGCTTTCGCCCAACATGGGTCCGCGCGCAAAGGGCAAACGTGTTCGCGCGGCGGCCACATTCAGGATGACATCTACCTTGCTGTTTTGCAGGCGTTTTGTATCCAGCTGAATGTTGGCAGATTGGATCGGCATGGTGCCCGATTGCGCCACCCCGGACAGATCAAAGGTGAACCCCACCGATGTGCCCTTTTGCGCAAGCGCATAGGGGATCATGACGGATTGGGCCGCCCCCAGGCTGGGCCATGTGGCCAATCCAGCTACAAAACTGCGTCTGGTCATTCTGGTCATGTCGATCCCTCTCGCCTGCGCTGCTTTGTCGGATGTGGTCAGATCCGCCCTGTGTTGATGTTTGCTGCCCTGACGCTAGTACGCAGGACGTAATGATTGGTTAACACGCGAACTTGCTATCTTATTCGGCCTGAACTCAAAACAACTGCTGTCGGTGGTTTGCCTGCAACAATCGGTTTGCGCGTTTATCCGTTGGAAACAGCCAGGGCGATGGCTTTGGCCCGGCCAATCACATCTTGCGTGAGCGCTCTTCGCCGCTTCTCGCAGGTTGCAGATGCATCCTGGCGGGTGGGGCGGCCAGCGTGGCGTGCCAACTGGCCGGGGGCAGGTCGCGGGCGCGACGACGGGTCAGGGTCCAGCGGTTTGCCTCATCCCGATGTGCGGCGGCCATGTGCCAGCGCGTTTCGACCCCTTGCGCACCACCATCGCCGGGGGTCAGCAACAGGCCCAGCGGGGGCTGCCCTATATCACCCTGTTCCGCTGCCAGATGCAGCCGTCGCACCGGTGTCAGGCCCGGCGCGCCGGGCAAATCGCTGATGACCAGCGGAACGGCACGGCTGCGCAGGGCTTCTTCCATGCACCACAGCAGGTCCTCAGCCCGTTTGGGGCGGGCAAAGAGAAACCTTCCGGGGTCAGCAAAATCGACCATTCCGTGAGGGTTCAGCTGGCCCAGCTCCCATGCGGGATAAATCCACAAGACCGGTCCTTGGGTCTGCCCCGCCAGCCACATGGCGAAACTGCGCCGGGCGGGGCCGCAGGCTTCGTGCACGCGGCCCTGTTGCAGGGTGACCTCATCATGAAGTTTGACCCCCGGCGCGGCACGCGCGGGCTTGGCACCAAGAAGCTGAGCAGACATGATATGCGCATATCATGTTCCCACTTTGTTCTCAAGCTGCGAACGCGTCTAACGGGACAGGATCATCCGGCCATCGGTGAACTGGATATTGGAAAACCGGTGCAGGTAATCCATACCCAACAGCGACTGGTGCAGCTCTCCTTCGTTGATCCAGGCCGAGACATTGCGATCCGCAATCGGACCCAGTTCGAAACTGTCCAGCCGTACCGGAGCTGTCCGAACCTCTCCATTCGCCGTGATTGCACGGCCGAAATAATTCAACTGATCAGGATCAATACCCACACGTTCCGCATCCTGCGCGCTGAGCACGATTTGGCTGGCCCCGGTATCCACAAGGAAAACGATAGGTTCACCATTCACGATAACCGGCAGGTAATAATGCCCGTCCTGGGCGCGCGGCACCTCGATCATATCGCCGGTGACCGCCATCTGCGGGGCTGGGCTGACCGAGGATTGGATATCCTCCCACAGGCCAATGACCGCGATGACACCCACAAAGATAAACACCCAGGCCATGACCTGTTGCAGGGTCTTGTTCAGGGATTGACGGTTCTGGGCGACAAACCACAGAACTATGGCCGCGCCGAGCACGACCAGATACACCAAACGTCCGATATCGTCGCCATTCATGCCGTTGCCCTTACAGTTTATTCCGCACTCTATATGGGGATTTACGACGCAAAGCCAAAGGCCTTGAGGCCATCCAGAATGAACTGAACCGACAGGGCCGCCAGCAGCATGCCAAGCAGCCGGGTCAGCACATTCAGGCCCGTTTTACCCAGTATACGCGCGATCAGGCCGCCTGCCAGAAAGAACAGCAACACCACCGCCATGACGGCCAGCATTACGGCCACTGCCGCTGCAATTCCATGAAGGCCCGGATGCTGTCCGGAGAGCAGGATAATCGTCGCAATCGATCCCGGCCCGGCGACCAGAGGGATGGCGAGTGGAAAGACCGACGGGTCATTATGATCCTCTTCCTCAGCCCGATCCTCGCGCCGCTTGGTGCGGCGTTCGAACAGCATGTCCAGTGCGGTCAGGAACAAAAGTGCGCCACCGGCAACCTTGAACGCCTCCATCGAGATGCCGACAAAGCCCAGAACCGCCTCACCAAAGGCGGCGAAGGCAATCAGGATGCCGGTTGCAACCAAACAGGTGCGATAGGCCGTGCGCCGCCGTGTGCGCGCGTCCATATCCTGTGTCATCGCAACAAATATGGGCGCCGTGCCGAACGGGTCGATCACCACGAACAAAGTGGTGAAGGCGGTGATGAAGAAGGCGGCGTCAATCATGCGGCACTCTCCGCCTGTTCCAGTTTTTCGGCGGCGGCGACCCACAGCGCCTCGGCTTTTTGCATGGCCTCTGTCACCTCGGCGAATTTGCGGTTCCAGGTTTCCAGATCATCAATCCTGTCATCCTCGTATAAGCCTGGGTCCGCCAGTTTGGCCGAGAGTTTATCGTGCATATCCGTCAGCTTCTCGATCCGATCTTCGCATTTGCGCAGATCGGCGCGCAGGGCCAGCATGGTATCGCGTGAGGGGCGTTTGGGTTTCGCCGTCTGAGGCTTTTGCTTCACCGGCTTATCTCGGGCCAGAAGCATCGCGCGATAGGCTTCGAGGTCTTGATCAAAATGTTTGACTGTGCCGTCCGAGACCAGCCACAGCCGGTCTGCCACCAGTGACAGCAGATGCATGTCGTGGCTGACCAGAACAACCGCGCCGGAATAGGCTGTCAGCGCCTCAACCAACGCCTCGCGGCTTTCGATGTCCAGATGGTTGGTCGGCTCATCCAGGATCAGCATATGAGGGGCGTCGATGGTGGCGATCAGGAGTGACAGGCGGGCTTTCTGACCGCCCGACAAACGCCCGACTTCTGTGTCCGCTTGATCGGCATTCAGTCCAAAGCCTGCCAGCCGCGAGCGCCACTTGCCCGGAGCCTCATCCGGACGCAGACGGCGCAGATGGTCCAAGGGCGTTTCGTCCACATAAAGCTCATCAACCTGATGCTGCGCGAAATAGCCGATGCGCAGCTTGTTGGACCGGGTCATCTTGCCTGCCATCAGGGGCAGGCGGTCTGACAGCAGTTTGGAAAGTGTCGATTTACCCTGACCGTTCTTGCCCAGCAGCGCGATGCGATCATCCTGATCAATGCGCAGGTTCAAGCGGCGCAGAACCTCGGTCTCTCCATAGCCTGTGACACCGCCTTCGATCTGGATGATCGGCGGCGATAGCTCTTCGGGTTCGGGGAATGAAAACGCACGTAGGGCAGCCTCTTGCGGGGTTGAGACCAGCTGGATGCGTTCGATCATCTTCAGGCGCGATTGGGCCTGTACGGCCTTTGACGCCTTGTACCGGAAGCGATCTACAAAGCTTTGCAGATGGGCGATGCGGGCCTTTGCCTTTGTATTCTCAGATTCCGCCTGTGCCAGACGTTCCGCCCGGCGTTCCGCGAATTTGTCATAGGGCACCGCGTAGTAGGTGAGCTTGCGGTCTTCCAGATGCAGGATCGAGCCCACAGCGCGGTTCAGCAACCCGCGGTCATGGCTGACGACGATCACCGTATGCGGATACTTTGCCAGATAACTTTCCAGCCACAGCGCGCCTTCCAGATCCAGATAGTTGGTTGGCTCGTCCAAAAGCAGCAGATCGGGCTGCGAAAACAGCACCGCCGCCAAGGCAACACGCATTCGCCAACCGCCCGAGAAATCGGAACAGGGTTTCAACTGGTCTTCGTCATCAAAGCCAAGTCCCTTGAGGATCGACGCCGCCCGGGCCTCCGCCGACCAGGCATCAATATCGGCCAGACGAGTCTGGATATCGGCAATACGGGCAGGGTCCGTGGCGATTTCAGCCTCAGCCATTAGCGTGCTGCGTTCCGTGTCAGCCGCCAGAACGGTGTTGATCAGGGATACATCGGACGACGGCACTTCTTGCGCCACCCCACCAATTCGCGCCCGTTTGGGGACTGAGATAGCGCCGGATTCCAGCGCCAGCTCCCCTCGGATCAGGCGAAACAGAGTGGTCTTGCCGGTGCCATTGCGACCTACCAGACCAACCTTGTGGCCGTCGGGAATAGTTGCACTCGCGCCCTCGAACAAGGGTCGGCCTTCAACGGCATAGGTGATGTCTTCGATCCGTAACATGACGCGCTCTTAGCAGAGCCGTGATGCCGCCGCCAGCGGCTTGGCATGTTCAAACCAAGAGCGATGTGCTAGCGCTGGTCCGGTTGGATTTTAGTTGGTTTCGACCCATGCGCGCGGCCCGGACGCCCCCACATCTGATCACGTTGATCTTCGCCACTGCACTTTCCGTGTTGTCGCTGAATATGTTCTTGCCGTCGCTGGCGCATATGAGCAAAGACTTTGCGGTCGACTATGGCCTCGTGAACTTGTCAGTGGCGGGATATCTGGCAGTCTCGGCGGTGCTGCAACTAATCATGGGGCCGCTATCGGATCGGTTTGGGCGCAGGCCGGTTCTGTTGATCTGCATGACGGTCTTCGTGATTGCATCAATCGGATGCACGCTGGCCGAGTCGATCTGGGTTTTTCTGGGTTTTAGGCTGTTGCAGGCCGTCGTCGTAGCCGGGTCGGTTCTGTCCAGCGCCTCGATCCGGGATCGATATCCGCCGAACGAAGCCGCCAGCAAGCTAGGATATGTAGCGATGGCCATGGCGCTCGCGCCTATGCTGGGTCCAATGCTGGGCGGCGCGCTGGACATGCTGTTCGGCTGGCGCGCAGGCTTCGTTCTCTATTCGGTACTGGGGGCAGGGTTGCTGACCATGCTTTGGTTCGACATGGGCGAGACCAACACGGACCGTTCATCAACCTTGGCCGCGCAATTGAAAGAATACCCGCATTTGTTTCGCGCCCGCCGATTTTGGGGTTATGCGCTATGTGCCGCGTTCTCGATCGGCGGGTTCTACAGCTTCATCACCGGCGCGCCCCTGGTCGCCGCTGCGTGGTTCGATCTGAGCCCGGCGATGCTGGGCCTAGGGATCGGGATCATCACAGGTGGCTTCATGGTGGGCAACTTTGTCACTGGACGCATCGCGGCGCACACCCGGCTAACCACTATGATCCTATGTGGACGGATCGTGGCCTCGGTTGGGCCGTTCTTCGGTTTGTTGTTTTTTGTAGGTGGTCACGACTCGGTCTGGGTGTTCTTCGGGTCCGCAATTTGTGTGGGATTTGGCAATGGTTTGACCAACGCCAATGCCTCGGCCGGGGCGATGTCGGTACGGCCCAAACTGGCAGGCAGCGCGGCGGGGCTGTCCGGGGCGATGGTCGTGGCGCTCGGTGCCATCCTGACCTCGATGACAGGTGCATTCGTAAGCCCCGAAAATGGCCCGTATCTGGTACTGAGTATGATGAGCGGCAGCAGTTTTGTTGGCCTGTTAGCGGTGCTTTACGTCCGCAGGTTGGACAGGATCGACCCGCTGCCCGAGGCGATCTGAGCCGTGAACAATCATTACGCTTTTCATAAGGCAAATACCGTGGTACGCGGCGCGCGATGGATTTCGGCGCGGGCCCCGCGCCACATTGTAAGGAGAGGCCGATATGGCACTGGAACGCACATTCTCGATCATCAAGCCCGATGCAACCCGCCGTAACCTGACTGGCAAGATCAACGCCAAGTTCGAAGAAGCCGGCCTGCGCATCGTGGCGCAAAAACGCATTCACATGACCAAGGCACAAGCGGGCAAGTTCTACGAAGTGCATGCCGAACGCCCGTTCTATGACGAACTGTGCGAGTTTATGTGCTCGGCGCCGGTTGTTGTTCAGGTTCTGGAAGGCGAAGGTGCCATTGCCAAGAACCGTGAAGTCATGGGCGCAACCAACCCTGCAGACGCAGCCCCCGGCACCATCCGCGCCGAGTTCGCTGAATCGGTTGGCGAAAATTCGGTTCACGGTTCGGACGCGCCGGAAACCGCTGCGGTTGAGATCGCATATTTCTTCTCGGGTATCGAACTGGTCGGCTAAGCCACTGTTTCATGCTGATTTCGGGCCGCTCCGTTTGGGGCGGCCTTTTTCGTTCAAACCTGTTTCAGATCACTTGCGGATACGCGCACCCCGATCGCGTTTAGGTCTGAGATCAACTGGCTTTCCGCTGCGGGTTTGGCACTGGCTTTGATCGCGTCAAACCTTTGGCGCAGCTTCTTTTTCTCATCGCCTTTGCAATCGTTCCAAGGGCGGCCCTGAAGGCCCATGACCAACACGTAGTAGCCGATGAAATGTGCCTTGGTTCCTGCTTGCAACAACCGGGTATAGGCCTCATCCGCGCCGAGTTCACGTAGCTCCTGCGCAGAGTGTATCCCCGCACGGGCGCAAGCTTCTTCGAAGGCGGGGCCAAGATTTCTGATCGAGGACACGGGATCGGGCATGAGTTTGGTTTAAACCTCCTATCTTGTGCTGTCACCCCAACAATACTGAGTTCCGGTTTTTGCTTGCGTTTCGGTTGAGTTCAAGATTTCATGACGTCATGCTGTCATGGAGGGTGAGATGGCCAAAACCAAAGGCTCAGGCCAAAAGGCGGAGAAAGGGAAAAAGAACACCTCGCTCCGGTTGGACGAAAAAACCCTGAAGGCGCTGAAGATACGCGCGATTGAAGAAGACACAAGCGTGCAGAAAATCGTGGAGACATTGGTTAATGACTACCTTGGCACCCCTCGAAAGGGCGGCGCATGAGTGTTGATTCTGAGGTGCTGTTTGTCCTGCGCGGTGGGTTTGATCCATCTGAGTTTGTCGGGCTGAACCTGCGATATGATCCGGAATGGGCCTCCAAGCCATTTGTTCTTCTGGATTGTCATGACCAGTCGATCCGCGCATCCGGTCGGATGTTGCTGGAGTTCGGCGGGTCATTGCACCTGCTGGATGGCCAAGGCACGCGTTTGAGCCAAAGATGCAAGGGCCAGGGGCGTTTTGTGCAAGACTTGCCAGACGGCCCGTTGCGCGACGCTTTGAAAGGATTTCCGAAACTGCGCGCGCTGATGGCAATTGCCTCGGGCGAGGTCGAGGAGGGCAGCCTTGCCGTTCTGGATGATCTCGAGAAAACACAGGTGCGTGGTCGTGTCACACGATTGTCGACGGCAAACGGGCAGGCGACGATTATTCGCCTCAGTCCTTTGCGCGGGTATGACAAGGCCTACCAAAGGGCTTGCGACGCGATGTTAGCGGCCGGGTCAGACAAAGCGGATCTGTCTGCGATTGTTCAAGCCTTGGAACCGGGTGAGGCCCCATATCGGGCAAAGCCTGAAATTATCTTGGGAAGATCGGAACCTTCCATTCAAGTTGCTGCCGATATTATTCATACTTTTCTGCAGATTGCGCAACAAAATGAAAGCGGTACCATTGCCGATATCGACACCGAATTCCTGCATGATTACCGTGTCTCAATGCGCCGGATACGATCCGTGATCAGCCTGTTCAAAGGGACCTTTTCCGAGGATCAGACAGCCGTGCTGAAAAGGACATTCTCGGACCTGATGGCCCCGACGGGCCGGGTACGGGATCTGGATGTCTATCTTCTGGAAAAAGATATATATTATAATCTGGTACCCGATACACTTCATCCCGGATTGGATGCCATGTTCGGGCAATTTCAGAAGGAGCGCATGCAGGAGCTGTCCCGGCTTGCCCGCAGGCTGCGCAGTAAGGCGTATCAAAGCCAGATGGCAGAACTGGTCGCGTTATTCAGCAGCACCGAGGGCCTGCAACCGGGGTCAAACGCGCAGCGCGGCGCCTATGATTATGCCTGTGCCCTGATCTGGAAGCGCTATCGCAAGGTCTGCAAGATTGCGCGCAGCATCACGCCTGAAACGCCGGATGAGGTGGTTCATGATTTGCGGATCGACTGCAAGAAACTGCGCTATTTGATGGAGTTCTTTGCCCCCCTGTTTGATGCGAAAGACTTCAAATCCATCCTCAAGCCCTTGAAAAAGCTTCAGGATAATCTGGGTCTGTTCAATGATTATTCGGTCCAGCAAGAGGCGTTGCAACAGTTCGCCACTCACCAATCCAACGCCCAAGGGCGCGTTGATGCTCAGACCGGTCTGGCGGTTGGAGGGCTGATCGCTGTTCTGGACCAACGGCAACGGGCCGAGCGTGACCGTGTCATCGCTAATTTCCAACAATTCGATGCCCCTGAAACGCGCCAGTTGTTTCGCCACCTGTTTCATCAGTCCAAGGAGTGAGGAATGAAGATCATTGCCTGTTACAGCAACAAAGGCGGTGTTGGAAAAACCGCCACTTCTGTCAATCTGGCCCACGCCTATGCAGCGGCGGGCAAGCTGGTCTTGCTGTGCGATCTCGATCCGCAGGGGGCCTCGGGGTTCTATTTCCGTGTGAAGCCTTCGAAAAAGCTGACGGATGCGCGGTTTTTTGAGGATGTAAAACGGTTTACCGGCGCAATCCGGGCAAGCGACTTCGAAGGGCTGGATATTCTGCCCGCGAACCTGACCTATCGTGATTTTGATGTGTTTCTGTCACGGATGCGGAACAGCCGGTCGCGCTTGAAGAAGGCGCTGATGGCTGCGGGCAGTGACTATGATGTCATCATTCTGGACTGTCCGCCCAACTTTTCGACCTTGTCCGAGAACATCTTTAAGGCTGCAGACCAGATCGTTGTGCCGGTGATCCCGACAACGTTGTCCGAGCGGACCTTTGAACAGTTGGTCGGGTTCTTCGACGAACACAAACTGCCGAAGAAGAAGCTGAAAGCGTTCTTTTCGATGGTGCAGCAGCGCAAAACGTTACATCAGCACACGATGGAGACGATGCGCAAAGCCTATCGCAAGTGCTTCATGAGCAGCAGCATTCCCTTCGCGGCAGATATCGAGAAGATGGGTCAACATCGTGCGCCGGTGGTTACCTACTCCCCGCGCGGTGCTGCAGGGTCAGCCTATCAGGCGCTTTATAACGAATTGGAAAACGGGGTGGTTTCGACCAAATGAGCAAGGAAATCGAACGTAAGTTTCTGGTCAACAGTTTGCCGGACCTAGGCGGCGCGCAAAAGGCTGTGGTGCGTCAGGGTTATCTGACCGCGCCCGAGGATTCGACTGAACTGCGCCTGCGGCAGAAGAATGACCAGTATTTCCTGACGCTCAAAGGTGCAGGTGGGTTGGTTCGGGTGGAGCGTGAGGCCGAGATGTCCGCCGAACAGTTCGAAACCTTCTGGCCCGAGACAGACGGGCGGCGGGTTGAAAAGGAACGTTACACCGGCAGTCTGCCGGATGGGAGGGTGTTCGAGCTGGATATCTTTCAAGGCGCTTTGGCACCATTGCGGCTGGTCGAAGTGGAGTTTTCCAGCGAATCCGAGGCACTTGGTTTCACCCCGCCCGCGTGGTTTGGTGCCGATGTGACCGAAGATAAACGCTATAAAAACAAGAACCTGGCCATTGATGGGGCGCCTGATTAGGCTTGGCGCGACAGGTTCAGCGTGACCTCAAGGCCCGGATCGCAGTTGCGGGCCGCGAACTGCCCCCCATGCATATGCGTGATCGCAGCAACCAGCGCCAGGCCAAGCCCGGCATTGCGCTCGGTCCGGGCGGGATCGAGCGTGACAAAAGGCAACTGCAGGCGGGGCAGGTCTTCGGGCGGAACGCCTGGCCCCTGGTCACGCACACTCAGATGAGCAAACTGATCGTCCTCACCAATTGTGATGGTAATGGTTGTGTCCTCGGGCGCGTATCGCATTGCGTTTTCCAACAGGTTCGACAGCGCTTGTGACAGCAAGGGTCGGTGGCCCTGAACCGGTGCAGCCCCTCCTTGGACCTTGAGCTGGATTTTTTGATCGGCGGCAACCGGGTCATAAAGTTCAATCACATCACCAACGAGGTGCTGCAAATCCACCTGCTCAAACTGTTCGCGGCCCAGCCCGGCCTCTGCGCGTGAAATTTCGGTCAACTGCCCGAGCATGCGCAAAACGTGGTCGATTTCCAAAGTGGCGCGGGCGATATCAGCCTCGCGCTCCTGCTCGCTTTTGCCCGGGTCAGACAGCGCCTCGACCCGTTGTTTCAAGCGCGACAGGGGGGATCGCAGATCATGCGCAATCGAATTTGATGTCGTGCGCAGGTTGCTGATCAGCTCCTCGATCCGGTCGAGCATGTTGTTCAACGTCCCTGCAACCTGATCAAACTCGTCTCCAGTGCCGCGCAGGCGCATACGTCGGGACAGATCACCCGAGACGATGTTTTCCGCGGTGCTGGCAATGTCCGACAGGCGGGAAAAGACCAAGCGGGTGAACAGCCAGGCGATGAGGACGCTCAGAACCAGAGCAATGCCGAGGGCCAGCGCCACGGATCTCAGCAAAACCCGATCAAACTGCTGACGCGCGACAGCGTCGCGTCCGACGATCAGGCGCTCTTGGCCGGGCAGGCGGATCGAGGCGGCTGAGACGGGAACAAGTTGGTCGTTGTCAGCGCGGCGCAGTTCCAGTTCCACCCAGCCACTGCCAGCCGTAATATGCTCGGGCCATTGCTTGAGGTTTCCAACCAGCTTGTTGCCAAACCGATCCGTCAGAAGGTACAGCGCGTCGCGTTCTGAGGCACTGGGAAGGCGGCGTTCGATGGCTGTGATCAAACCGATCAACCCGCGGCGTTCATATTCATCGGCCAGCCCTGTCAGTTCCGCCGAAACAACCGAACGGGTTTCGGATTCAATGCTGCGATTGGCTGTAAAATAGACCAGTGCCAGTACGGTTGCCGTCAAAAATATGCTGAGCACCATACTGGCCAGAACGAGCCGTGTTCGGGAATTATTCAGGGAAAGCCGAAGGTTATCCATCAGACATCATGTAGCCTGAACCTCTGACGGTTTCAATCAACGGTGCCTCTCCGCCCTCATCCAACTGGCGGCGCAGTTTCGAGATATGGACGTCAACAACATTGGTGTTCGGGTCGAAGTGATAGTCCCAAACGCCTTCCAGCAGCATGGTGCGTGACACCACGCGGTTCTTGCGGCGTAGGAAGAACTCCAGAATCTGGAACTCGCGCGGGGTCAGAGTGATCTCATGCCCGTCGCGCGTGACTTTGCGAGTCAGCAAATCCATTTCAAGGTCTTTGCAGGTCAGGGTTGGCGTTTCTTCTGATTCCTGCGGACGGCGCAAAAGCGCCTCGATCCGCGCATGCAGTTCCTGAAACGAGAAGGGTTTGACCAGATAGTCATCCGCGCCCGAATTGAGCCCCTTCACACGTTCATCCACCGCACTCATCGCGGTCAGCATCAGCACCGGTGTCTTCAAACCGGCTGCGCGCATGGATTTGATCAGGGATAGCCCGTCCAACCCAGGCAGCATCCGGTCCAGCACGACGGCGTCGAATCCACCATCAGTGGCGTGATACAGACCCTCGCGGCCATCAGCGGCAACCTCGACCACATATCCTTCTTCGCCAAAGCCCTTGGCGATGAAGTCCCGTGTGTCTTCGTCATCTTCGACAATCAGAAGGCGTCGGCTCATGATCGGGTTCCTTTCTATCGAAATTTAAACACAATTTCCGTACAAAGCACATGGTTTTGACGGGGCTGCATCAACAACTCTGTGCCGGGTGCAGCCTCGCGCACCCGGCACGCCCGGCGGATCGCGGACAAATCAATCCGGCCGGGAGGCGCACGCCAAATATCCCCATCATGTGGCGTGCGCGGGTTTGGGATCAGGCGATCTCGACCGCAACGAAAATCTGGTTGCCGCCGCGATTGATCAGCACCAGTGCCGGGTCGGTTTTCTCGCTGTCCAAAGCTGCCTTGAGCGCGTCGGGTGTCAGCGTGTCTTGGCTGCCCAGTTTTACGATAACATCGCCGCGTTGCAGGCCAGCCTTGGCCGCAGGGCTGTCGGGCAGCAGATCGGTCACCACCACGCCATCAACGCTTTGGGCAACGCCCATTTCGGCCCGTGCGGTATCGGTCAGCGGCGCGACGGTCACGCCCAGTTGGGTGCCCGAGACCTCGGGATCGACCGGAATATCCGCCTCGGCCGATGCCGACTGATGCTGGCCGATGGTCAACTGAAGTTCTTGCGTATCCCCATTACGTAGCACGGTCAGCGTGCTTTCAGTACCCACCTTGGTGGTGCCGACCAAAAGCGGCAGATCGCTACTGGTATCAACGGCTTCATCGTTGAACCTCAGGATAACGTCACCTTGCTGCAGGACGCCTTCTGCCGGGCTGCCGGCCACAACATCTGAAACCAGCGCGCCGGTCGATTGGTCGATGCCCAGGGCAGCTGCGAGTTCCGGGCTGACATTCTGGATCGAAACACCCAGCCAACCACGGCTGACCTGACCATCGTCGCGCAGGTCGGCTGCGATATGTTCAACGATGTTCGACGTCACGGCGAAACCAAGTCCGACAGACCCGCCACTTGGCGAATAGATGGCCGAGTTTACGCCCACCACTTCGCCTTCCATGTTGAACAGGGGGCCACCGGAATTGCCTTTGTTGATTGCGGCATCCGTCTGAATGAACTCAGCATATGGCCCTTGCGATATGTTGCGGCCCTTGGCGGACACAATCCCGGTTGTCACGGTCGAGCTGAGCCCGAACGGGTTGCCGATGGCTACGACATCTTCACCCACACGGATGATATCGCTGTTGCCCAGTTCGACGGCTTGCAGCGCTTCACCCGCATCAATCTTCAAAACGGCAATATCGGTCAGCGGGTCGGTGCCGATCACTTCGGCCTCAAAACTCCGGTCATCGTTCAGGCGCACGGTTACGGTTGTGGCATTGTCGACAACATGGTGATTTGTGATGATGTACCCGGCCTCATCCAGCACAAAACCTGATCCCAAACCCTGTGCTGGGCCGCGCTGTGGTGCTTGGAAGCCTTCGGGCCCACCGAAGCGTTTGAAAAACTCGCCGAATGGATGGGCATCGAGGTCAAAATCCTGGCGCGACGTGGCATTTCCAGTTGGGTCCTGCTCGGCAATGATCGTCACGACCGATGGGGATACGGTTTCGACAAGATCAGCCAGTGCTTCGTCCGCCAAAGCGGGCAGGGCTGTTGATGCAAGCAATGCCGCGCCCAATGCGCTTGCGCCGATCCAGCCGGTTTTCTGCGGCAGTAGAAGCGAGGATTTACGAATGCTCATTTAAGTCTCCTGTGTCTGTTACGCGATTTCAGCCGCGCGTTAAGGCCGGAGATATGCCGATAATCTGTGTGCTACCTGATGGTTCCATTAAGAAAACTTAATTTTGCCACAAAAGACGAGTTGAGTGCTGAGCATTCCGGCCCGGAGATTCGTTGGATCTCCGATGTCTGCCTCAAGAATCAGAGAATTGTTGCCGAAATCGGCGTCAAACAATCAAATTCATTGCATTGCCTTTCTTTCAGGAACAATGGGGGTCACTTGAAGTCCTGAATGCTGAAGATCGTCTTGGGGTTGAGTCCCGAAATTCCCGATACGAAGACTGTCCTGTTAACCGGCTCATTTTCTTGCCGTTGGGTCAGTTATGCGTGCTCTTAATCAGTTGTTCTTCCGGATGCTGCAGGGTTGGGTACAACTATAGGTAAAGTTGCTGAAAGCAGGATGTTGCTCAAAAACCAAGGGGGTGGTCCTGAACTGGTCTGTTCTGCCCAATTTTATGTTGTTTCGAGCGATTGGATAAGGGTATATGAAGATACCCAAGTGAGGGGGAGCCGAAAGCACTAGGGGGTGCCGACGGTGATCTCAATCTCAGGTAGTGTATGTTGCATGTTAACGAGGGGGTCTTGTTTAGGTTTCGCAGCATAGTCGACCAGCCCGTTAGGCTTTAGGTCGCGCATTTGAGATTGAAGAAAGTGGTAGTCCTTTATTGGGTACGCGACCCGGTTGGCAACAATCGGGTCGCAGCTATTTGTGGGGCAGGGTATTGCTGTCCTGAAGTTTTCGCCAGTTCACCCAGTCTTCAGGTGTATCCAGGTCATACAGCGCGTTTCGACCGGGAAGGGGCACCAAACACAGGCGCGCGCTATTCGAACGTATGACGGATTGCGCACCAGTATCTCCGGTCAACTGCGATAAGGTGGCAAAAAGGCTTTGGTCGAACAGAACTGGATGACCGGGTTTGCCGCTTTGGGCGGCACCTCGCCAGATCAGGTGGTTTGGGTTCTGATGACGAGCGCGCAGCACTGCCTTCAGATCGTCAGGCGTCAGGTCCGGCAGGTCTGCGAGCATAATCATGGTCGCAGGCGCATCGGGGCTGACATGGGCCAAAGCGCCCCGCAGGCTGGCATTCATACCTTCGGCGGCGTCGGGGATTGACGCAATAAGTACATCAAGCCCCGATAATGCCTTGTGTCGCGGATGAGGCCGTGGTGGTAGCGCGACGATGACCGGGCCAGCCTTCAGTGCCGTCAGAGCGGAGCGTCGTAGCAACGGAATGCCGTCAATCTCTTGCATCAGCTTGTCGGCACCGCGCATACGGCTGGATTGCCCGGCGGCCAGAAGCAGGATCGGTATCTGTGTCATGTGATCAACATGCCGCCCCAAGGGCGGTAAGTCATCCCCTCATGCGCGCGCCATCCGCATCAAACAGCGGGGTAGAGATCACACGGGCCTTGCGCATATCCCCCAGGATTTCGATTTCAACCTCCAGCCCATCCTGCGCACGGTCGGTTGGCAGGAATCCCAAGGAAATGGACTTTTGCGCATGGTGAGAGTAGCCGCCCGAGGTGCAGAACCCAACAACAGTTCCGTCCAGCCAGATTGGCTCATAGGCGTTGACGTCCGCATCTGCCGCATCGACTTCGAAGGCCACAAGTTTGCGTGTCACACCGGTCGCGCGATCAGCCTCGGCAGCAGCGCGACCTATGAAGTCTGCGTTTTTCGAAAATGAGATAAAACGATCCAACCCGGTTTCAGCCGCAGTGTAATCGGGCGAGAACTCCCGCATCCACGAGCCAAAGAATTTATCCAGCCTCAGGGACATCATGGCCCGCATGCCAAAGGGCGTTATGCCAAACGGCTGCCCAGCCTGCCAAAGACTCGACCACAGCTGCCTTTGCGCCATTGGGTCGCAGTAGATCTCATAGCCCAAATCGCCAGTATAGCTGACCCGTTGCACGATGCAGTCGGTCATGCCGATCGTCATCCGGCGCACATCCATGAACCTGAGGTCCGAGATATCCTCGCGCGTGCAGGCCGACAGGACCTGCGCGGCCTTCGGGCCAGCGATCTGGAAGCCGTTGAGCTGGTCGCTGATGTTTTCAATTACAACGCCTTCGCTGGCGTTTTGCTGGAACCAACGCATGTGAAAGGCCTGACTGCCGTATGAGGCGGTCAGGCGGAACTCGGTCTCATTCAGGCAGGAAACCGTGAAATCGCCGATCAGTTTGCCCTTGTGCGACAACATCGGCGTTAGTGACAAGCGCCCTGGTTGCGGAATCCGCCCGGCCATAATCCGATCCAGCCAATCGCGTGCCTGCAGCCCCGCGATCCGGTATTTACCGAAATTGTGGACCTCGTTGATACCCACACCGTTGCGGACAGCGCGGACCTCGCGCCCAGTGGCGTCAAACGCGTCCGAGCGGCGGAAAGAGGGCGTCTCGAAACCCGGTTCATCGCCTTGCGCGAAGTAGTTCGGCACCTCCAGCCCATATTGCTGACCCCAGACCGCGCCCAGTTCGCTGAAAATGTCATACATCGGCGTAGTCCGGTTGGGGCGCGCGGCAGGGAGTTCTTCGTTCGGGTAGGCGACGCTGAACCGTTTTTGATAGTTCTCAATCACCTTGGGACGGGTATAGCCGGAGCTGATCCAATCGCCGAACCGGGCCACGTCCATGGCGAAGACATCGCGTTCCGGTTCGCCTTCGATCATCCACTGAGCCAGCGTCAGGCCAACGCCGCCACCCTGGCTGAACCCGGCCATAACCCCGCAGGCCGACCAATAGTTGCGCATGCCCGGCACCGGCCCGACCAAAGGGTTCCCGTCGGGTGCAAAGGTGAACGGTCCATGGATGACTGATTTCACCCCGGCCTCGGCCAGAACAGGGAAGCGGTTATAGGCGAACTCGATACTGTCGGTGATCTTGTCATAGTCGTCGGGCAGCAGTTCATGGCCGAACTCCCACGGAGTTCCGTCCACGGCCCAAGGCTTGCAGGGTTGTTCGTAGAACCCGATGCACAGGCCACGCCCTTCCTGCCGCAGGTAGCTCTCGCCAGCAGGGTCCATGACGTGCGGATGCTCGCCACCGGCGTCAACGATCGCCTCGATCTGGGGAATGGAGTCCGTGACCAGATATTGATGTTCCATCGGGTGCAGCGGGGAATAAACGCCCGCCATCGCGCCGACCTCACGCGCCCAGAGGCCACCAGCGTTGACGATATGCTCGGCGTGAATCGTGCCCTTGTCGGTGACCACGTCCCAGGTGCCGTCGGGGCGCTGGTTGGTCTCGCGCACCATGCAATGGGTCTCGATCGTGGCGCCGCCCATTCGGGCGGCCTTGGCATAGGCATGGGTGGTCCCCGATGGGTCAAGATGTCCATCCAGCGGGTCGTAAAGCGCGCCTAGGATACCATCAGTGTTGGTGATCGGAGCGATCTTCCTGATCTCGTCCGGGCCGACGATTTCGGTTTCTAGCCCCATGAACCGATGCTTGGCGCGTTCAGCCAGCAGCATGTCGAACCGATCCTGATTGTCGGCCAGCGTCACCCCGCCCACATGGTGCAACCCGCAGGACATGCCGGTGATCTCTTCCAGTTCTTTGTACAGGCGGATCGTATAGCCCTGCAGCGCAGCCATGTTGGTGTCGCCGTTCAGTGTGTGAAACCCACCCGCCGCGTGCCATGTTGAACCGCTTGTCAGCTCGGACCGTTCCAGCAGCATCACGTCTGACCAGCCCAGCTTGGTCAGGTGGTACAATACCGAACAGCCAACAACGCCACCGCCAATCACGGCCACACGGGTTTGAAGTTTCATGAATACCTCCGTCAGAATTGCGCTCAGTCTGATCCGAGAGCGTTCCTGTGCATGTGGAATTGCGACAAATTTTGTCGCTCAGGGCGCACAGTTTTTCAACAATGCGCCCGGTGTCGATACGTCAAAGCGCTGGAAGAGGTCTGACTTTCAGTCCAGTGATCCGGTTTCCTTCACGCGATGTCACCTCGAACCGGAAGCCGTGGAATGAGAAGACCTGACCCACAACGGGGATCATCTGTGCCTCATGTATAACCAGCCCGGCCAGGGTGTTGGCCTCGTCGTCGGGCAGGGACCAATCCAGCGCGCGGTTCGCGTCGCGGATCGTCATCGCCCCTTCGACAAGGTATTGCCCATCCTCGGACCGGGTCACAGGCACGTCTTCTTCGATGTCGAATTCATCGGCGATCTCGCCCACGATTTCTTCGAGGATGTCTTCAAGCGTGATCAACCCGCGCAGTGATCCGTATTCATCGACGACCAGTGCGAAGTGGCTGTGCATCCGCAGAAACTCACGCATCTGGTCATCCAGCGTGGTGGTTTCCGGAACGAAATAGGGGGCATTGGCGACCTTGGCGATATCAAAGGATTTCAAACGATCCGCATCGCCATCGGTACCGCCAACCTGTGCATACATGGCGCGGAACAGGTCTTTGGCATGGACGACTCCCACGATGTTTTCAGGCTCGTCGCGAAAGACGGGCAGGCGGGTATGCTGGCTTTCCAGACATTGCTTCAGGATCGCTTCGGGTGCGGCATCTGCATCGATCATCTCGATGTTCGAACGGTGGAGCATGATCTCTTCCACCGCTCGGTCGCCCAGGTCGAGCGCGCCCAGAATGCGGTCCCGATCTTCCTTTTCAACCACGCCTTCAGAATGGCCCAGCTGCAGCGCACCTGCGATCTCTTCCCGAACGGCGAGGATGTTGCTGTCGGGGTCAATCCGCACACCGAACAGGCGCAGAACCCCTCGCACCAACAGCCGTACAGCGGCGACGATGGGCGAGAAGACGGTCACAACAACGCCAATGATCGGTGCGACCGCCGAGGCCGCTTTTTCCGAGTTGGTGATAGCATAGGTCTTGGGCAGAACCTCGGCAAAGATCAGAACCAGCAGGGTCATGACCAGCGTTGCCAGCGCCACGCCGCTTTCGCCGAACAGCCGTGTGAAAAGGGCCGTGGCGAGCGAGGCCGCCAGAATGTTCACCAGATTGTTGCCCAGCAGAACCGATCCGATCAGACGTTCATTATCTTCGGTGATTTCCAGCGCTTTTTTCGCTCCGCGAGAGCCTTTGTCAGCCTGTGCGCGCAGCTTTCCGCGGGATGAGGCCGTGAGCGCGGTTTCCGAGCCGGAAAAGAAGCCTGACAGGAAAAGCAAAAGCAAGATGGCGCCTGTGGTAAACCAGAATGCGCCGTCGATCAGAGAGGATGTGGGTTCCATCGGTCCTTGGTTGTTCGTGTATCTGCACTCGTTATGGGGGTGCTGCCCCTATGGATCAAGGGTTTAGCCCTGATCTTGCGGGTCTTTGGCCAGCGGGTGATGCTCTAACACCAGTTCGGCCAGTCTTTCGTCCAGAACATGGGTGTAAATCTCGGTCGTGGCGACATCGGCATGGCCTAGCAGCGTCTGGATCGAACGCAGGTCAGCCCCATTTGCCAGAAGATGCGTGGCAAAGGCATGGCGCAACGTGTGCGGCGTGACCTTTGCAGGGGAAACGCCGCCAGCAACCGCCAGGTCCTTGACCAGAAGAAAGAAGCGGTGCCGCGTCAGGTGCCCCGATTTTCCGCGCGAGGGGAACAGGAACCGTGA
The DNA here is from genome assembly GCF_059610045.1 of Ruegeria sp. YTSA168. NCBI lineage: Bacteria > Pseudomonadati > Pseudomonadota > Alphaproteobacteria > Rhodobacterales > Roseobacteraceae > Ruegeria > Ruegeria sp. YTSA168. The sequence goes on along the minus strand of NZ_JBXWMW010000003.1, from coordinate 56,937 downwards.
TTTCTGCCCGCCTTTCTCAAGTGCTTTCTCTTCGGCCTCATCGCGCTGAATCAGCCAGGCAGCCAGCGCATCGCGGGCGGGCGGGGACAGGGGCACCATGCGCTCTTTACCGCCTTTGCCCAGAACCAGTAGCATGCGTGGGTCGCCCCGCGCCGAGGAAACGGGCAGCGAAACCAGTTCGGTCACGCGCATGCCGGTGGCGTACAGCAACTCCATCAGGCAGGTGTTCCGGATCCGGTCAGATGCGCTGCGCCCGGTTGTCCGTGCGGCCTCAAGCAGGCGATCCACTTCGGGGACGTCGAGCGTTTTTGGCAGCCTCTTGGATCGGCCTGGGCCTTTGATCTGAATCGCGGGGTTGGCGTCTTTCCATCCTTCTTCAAAGGCAAATCGAAAGAGTTGTTTGATCGCTGACAGACGGCGCGCGCGCGTGGATTTCGATAAGCCTTGGGCGTCACAATCGATCAGATAGGCTTCGATCTGGTCGCGGTCTGCGTCACCTAGTGCAATCTTCCGATACTCCAGCCATGCGGCAAAATCCTTCAGGTCGCGCCCATAGGCCAACAACGTGTTGGTCGCTGCCCCGAGTTCGGCTGCTTGCGCCTGTAGAAAGGTAGAAATCCACAACTCATGCGAGGCTGGCGCGCTCATCTGGGTCACCGTTGCAGGATCAGCAGGGTCAGAGCGGCGCGTCTTGCCGTGTCCTCCAGACCCACACGCCGAAAGGCCGCAATGGCGGCTGACAGGTCCACAAGGTTCCCGCGTGCGCCATGTGCGAACATCTGCATGGCTTCCAGCAGCGCCTCACCCAATTGGCCCTGATCCAGCAAAGCGTCAATATCCGGCGGCACCGGAGCGGCCCATTGAAACCCCTGCGCCACCGCATCCGCCAGGGGTGATGGAGAAATTGCACGCCCCGGATCGCCTTGTGCAAGGGCGGTCAGGAACTGCGTCTCGGTAGACGTGTCTGGCGGGGACATTGCGGCCTGTTCATAAAGCTCGGACAGCATCAGAATGCGCCACCGCAGCGCGTCTGTCGCGGGCACCGGCAAGGTCACCCTTGCCAATTGATCAGCGAACAGATCTGCAAACGGGACCTCCAGCCCGACGCTGCGCATCTGGTCCCAGACGCGGGGCAGGGTCTTGACGATTGCCTCGGCATTGCCGGTTTTCAGAGCGCTTTCGAAACGCTGGATCGCAGCAACCCGATCCCAGACGGCACCCGAAGCGGCGGGCTCACGCTCGGTATATAGCCCAAGCAATTGGTTCGGTGTCAGCGCGCCGATCCGGGTCAGGCGTTCGGCAGCTTCGATTTGAGCTTTCCAGCCCGCCACATCGCGCAGGTCCGCATTGGCAAAGGCGCGGGGCAGCGGGGCCGAAGGCAACCGCTCTCCAATCGCTTCGAACAGGCGAAAGGTCAGTGGGTTCGGGTCGTCCGGTTGGGGAAGATAAGCCGCGTCTTCATAGAGTTCGGGACTGAGAAACCGGTCTAGAAGGTCCAATTCCTCTGGCGGCAGCAGGCTCAGCGCATGTGCGGCCTCAAGCGTCAGAGCAGCCGACGCCCAATCCCCCCGGCGGGCCTTGCAGAAGATCTGCGCCGCATAGTCAGAGGACAGATGTGGCTGCGCGATCAGAGCAGTGCAGCTGCGATCCTCATCCCCGGTCAACAGCGTGGCATCGAACCAACGCTGAAATCGCGCCATCGTGTCAGTAGGGCCGGCCAGTTGAACAAGCGACTGCGCGGGATCAGCGGCGCCAAGCTGTATCAAACGATCCAGCCGGGCCAGCAAAAGGGCTTCCTCAGCACCTGGCCCAGCTGGCGCACGGGATTCCGACAGCAGAAGCGTAAACAGCAGGCGCTGCATGGCCGGGTTGGTCTTGACCGGAACACGCGTGATCAGTTCTGCCAGACGCGCGGGATCGCTGCCCTGCCACAGGTCGACCGGCAGGCCGGTGACCGAGGATGACACAAGGCCCAGCGGCTGAGACAATGCCTCAAGCGGCGTCACCTCGACCTCGGGCTGAATGCCGTTCTGGGTCACCGGCGGTTCCAGCAGGACTGTGCCTGGCAGGTTTTCTGGGGGCTCGGTCAGCCATTCGATGGCCGACAGCGGTTCCTGCGCGTGCGCGGCCCCGGCCAGCAGCACTGCCACCGCAATGTGCTTAGTCGACATCCAGCGTGACCGGTTCACGGATTTCACTTTGCGGGGCCGAGAAATCGGCCCCAAAGAACGGGCCGATATAGGCATAGCCCACCAACCCGATGAAACACAGGCAAATTAGATATATCAGGAACTTGATCAGACGGCCCATGGCGTCACGCTGCCTCAATTTTTGATTTTGACCAAGTTATAACTGGCATTTTTTCCAAGATCACGTCATTCACGATGAAATGAGCGAAATTAAGCATAACACGCGACTTGCGGATGACGGATCATCTTATGATCTGCACAAAACGGTTGTGCTTGTTGGCATGATGGGGGCCGGAAAGACGGCTGTGGGCCGGGCCTTGGCCCTGCGGCTGGGTGTTCCGTTCCTAGATAGCGATGCCGAGATCGAATCGGCGGCCAATATGACCATCCCCGAGATATTCGAACGCGATGGAGAGCCGTTCTTTCGCCAGAAGGAAACTCAGGTCATTGGTCGTTTGCTGGATGAGGAGCGGGGGATACTCTCCACCGGCGGTGGCGCATTTATGTCTGCCGAGAATCGCAGCATGATCCGTGAACGTGGCGCGGCGGTGTGGCTGCGCGCGGATCTGACTGTGCTATGGAACCGGGTGCGTCACAAGGATACGCGCCCCTTGCTGCGCACTGCCGATCCATACACCACGCTCAAGGCCCTGTACGAGGATCGCGTGCCGGTTTATGCCAAGGCCGATCTGATCGCGGACTCGGATGGCGAAACCTCGATCGACAATATGGTGGACCGCGTGGTCGAGGCCTTGTTGGCCCGCCCGGATGTTTTGGAACGAAAATAAATGCATCAAACCGTACATGTAGCGCTGGGCGAACGCGCATATGATGTCGAGATTGGCCCTGATCTGCTGGCGCAGTCGGGCGCACGGATCGCGCCTTTGCTGCATCGCCGCAAAGTGGCGGTTCTGACCGACGAAAACGTGGCAGACTTGCATCTGGACGCTCTGCGCGATGGGTTGGCGACCGCTGGGATTGAGATGTCATCTCTGGCTTTACCGGCCGGAGAGGGAACCAAAAGCTGGCCGCATTTTGAACGCGCAGTTGAATGGTTGCTGGCCGAAAAAGTAGAACGCCGTGATGTGGTTGTCGCCTTAGGCGGCGGCGTCATCGGAGACCTGGCGGGCTTTGCCGCAGCCGTGTTGCGCCGTGGGGTGCGGTTTTTGCAAATCCCAACCTCTCTGCTGGCGCAGGTCGACAGTTCGGTGGGCGGCAAAACCGGGATCAACGCGCCGCAAGGCAAGAATCTGATCGGGGCCTTCCATCAGCCATCGCTTGTTTTGGCCGACACCTCGGTTCTGGGAACCATGACACAGCGGGATTTCCTGTCCGGATATGGTGAGGTCGTCAAGTACGGCCTGCTGGGCGATGCGGTGTTTTTTAACTGGCTTGAGGCTAACGGCGCCGATGTTTCGACCGGTGACATGGTCGCGCGGGTCCATGCGGTGACACGCTCGGTACAGATGAAGGCAGACATCGTCGCGCGGGACGAGACAGAGCAGGGCGACCGGGCGTTGCTGAACCTCGGCCATACCTTCTGCCATGCGCTGGAGGCCGCGACAGGCTATTCCGACCGTTTGCTGCACGGCGAAGGCGTTGCCATCGGTTGCGCACTGGCCTTTGAATTGTCATCCCGTCTCGGTCTGTGTTCGCAGGAAGATCCAAGCCGTGTTCGGGCACATCTCAAGGCCATGGGGATGAAAACCGACCTGTCCGATATCGCCGGAGAGCTTCCGGATGCCGAGGCTCTGGTCGACCTGATGGCGCAGGATAAAAAAGTGATTGATGGTCAACTGCGTTTTATCCTGGCGCATGGGATTGGCCAGGCTTTTGTCACCTCGGACGTACCGCGCGATGCGGTGTTGTCGGTGTTGCAGGATGCGTTGGCAGCGCGTTGAAACGCTACTCAGCGTCCACCTATGATCATCAACTCGGCAATGTTCTCGCGCGTGATATAGCCGATCATATTGCCTGTTTGGCTCATCACAGCGACGGCGGGTGCGCCTTTATGCAACTCGCCCAACACCGTTTCCAGCCCTGTGGTCAGTGCGACCTGGGGGATATCTGTCTCCATGATCGAAGTTGCCGGGTCGGATCTCGGATGATTCCCGGCCAGGGCTGCAAACAGCCGATCCCGTGTGACAAAACCCAGCAGGGCACCGTTGGGCCCGAGAACCGGGAACTCGTGCTGGGTCGTGTGGATTACGGCCTCGGCGGTCGTGCTTAGCGTATCCTGAGGCGACAGAGAGCGAAACGCGGTGATCATCGCGTCGCGCGCCAGAACCCGACGTGCCACTGATCTGAGCGCGACGTCCTGATTTTCGGAGTTGGCTGCTATGAACACAAAGACTGCGATCAGAACCAGAACGGGATTGCCTGAACTCAGCCCCCAGAATCCGAATCCGACCGCGACAATCTGACCGCTGACCGCAGCGATGCGCGTCGCGCTACTGCGATCCATCCGCAGACAGAGCAGGGCGCGAAAGACACGCCCCCCGTCCATTGGAAAGGCTGGGATCATGTTGAACGCGGCCAACAGCAAATTGACATAGGCAAGCCGCTGCAACAGCCCGAAACTGGCCGAATCCAGATCGGTTACCGACCCTAGCGACATCCCCGCGCCAAGCAGAACCAGTACAAGCCAGATGGCGATGTTCACGGCGGGGCCCGCAAGGGCCACTAAGACCTCTTGCATCGGTTTCTCTGGCATGCGCTCCAGCCGGGCCAGGCCCCCGATGGGCAACAGGGTGATGTCAGGGGTTTTGATGCCAAAGCGCCGGGCCATCAGGGCGTGGCCGAACTCATGCGCCACGACGCAGGCAAACAGGGCCAGCACAAACAGCAGATTGTCGACGGCCGCTGGCCAGCCGCCGCTTGAATAGGCCGCAAACCCAACCCAGGCGAGCAGAAGGAAGAAGGTGACATGGACCCTGAGTTCGGACCCGAGTAACCGGCCGAGGGAGAAGGACCATGTCATATGTTGTCTCCGTTTCGCTTAGAACGGAATCTCGTCGTCGTCGATTCCGCCGGATGCCGGGGCATTGGATTGGCCGCCATAGGGATCGCCATAGCCGCCTCCGGCTTGACCGCCGCCATAGCCGCCCGACTGGCCTCCACCGCCGCCTTCGCCGCGCGCATCAAGCATGACGAGTGTAGAGCCGAAGCCTTGAAGAACGACCTCGGTCGAATAACGATCTTGGCCCGATTGATCCTGCCACTTGCGGGTTTGCAACTGACCCTCAAGATAGACTTTTGAGCCCTTGCGCAGGTATTGCTCGGCCACGCGCACCAGACCTTCGTTGAAAATAGCAACCGAGTGCCATTCAGTCCGTTCACGGCGTTCACCCGTATTTCGGTCTTTCCACGTCTCCGAGGTTGCAATGCGCAAATTGCAGACCTTTCCGCCATTTTGGAATGTCCGAACCTCGGGATCGCGGCCAAGATTGCCGACCAAAATGACCTTGTTGACTGAACCCGCCATGTATTTCCCCGTGCTGTATTGATCTGAGTGCGCCGAATCTGGCGCCGGATATCCTTGCGATCCTATATCGCCTGCGTCATGGTTAAAACATGATTGATCACAACATCGTTCGGCAAGAATTCCCGCCCTGGCCTTAACCAAGCTTTCATTTTTGACTGGAATACATATAATCCGACTGATTTTTGAGCGACGGGATAGGCTTTGATGCGTTCTGTGTGTGTTGGGTTAACGGTTCTGGGCGTTTTGTTGCTGTCAGGGGCTGCGCAGGCGGATACCTTGTCGACCAAAAGCCGGATGGATATTTTCCTCAAGCAATCCAAAGTGTTGGATGGCCGCGCTGCGACGCAATATCGCGGATCCGAGCGTTTGAAACCGAAAGCTTCGCAAAGCAGCTTCGCCAAACGCTATACCGGTAGCTATCGGGGTCAATATCTGACCATGGCGCGGCAAGCGGCCCGTTTGCATAGCATCCCGGAAGAGCTGTTCTTGCGGCTGGTGCAACAGGAAAGCGGCTGGAATCCGCACGCCAAATCGCACAAAGGGGCGTTGGGTCTGGCGCAGCTGATGCCACAAACGGCAGAGCTTTTGGGCGTGAATCCGCATGACCCCAAACAGAACCTGGAAGGCGGCGCGCGGTATTTGTCCTGGCAGTATCGCAAGTTCAAATCCTGGCCTCTGGCTCTTGCTGCCTACAATGCGGGACCCAAAGCGGTTGAAAAGCACGGGGGTATCCCTCCGTACAAGGAAACCCAGAACTATGTGAAAGTGATCTGGGGCGGTTAGGCCCCGATGCTGCGGCGCAGAGCGGCCTATTCTTGATCTTTCATCGTTGGTCCAACTAGCCTGAAAGGGTATCGTCCAGCAATTGGTTAGAGCCCTCATGCCTGTTGATCACCCACAGATTCCCAAGGAAACACTGGCCAACTGGCAACAGCTTGTGGACCTGGTTGCAGAGCTGGCGGATGTACCGGCAAGTCTGATCATGAAAACTGATGCGCCAGATCATGCAGTTCTGATCACATCGGATCATCCAGAGAACCCGTATCCGGTGGGTATGAGTTTTCAGCTCAATCCGAAGCTCTATTGTCACGGCGTTCTTCAACGCGACGGAGAACTGGTGGTCAAGGATGCCGCCTGTGATCCGGTCTGGGCAGACAATGACGACCTTGAACACGGTATGACATTTTACGTCGGTTTGCCGTTGAAATGGCCGGATGGATCGGTGTTCGGCACAATCTGTGTTTTGGACCGCAAGCACAACAGGCGCGCCTTATTGTTCCGCGAAGGTCTGACGCAGTTTGCGCGTATGGTCGAGTCGGATTTGGCCTTGTTGCAAGAGGTTTACCTGCGTCGCGCCTTGGAAGAAAAACTGAACGAGACACTGGCGCAGCTCGAATCCCGTGTCTCGGACCGCACCCGCGAGTTGCAAGAAACGAACACTGCCTTGCGGGTTTTGTTGTCCAGTTTGGATGATGATCGAAAAAGCCGTGATCACGAAATTGTCGATCAGGTGCGCAGCCGCGTATTGCCATATCTGGACAAGGTTCGTGCTCAGCTACCAGGGGACGACGCACAGTATGTTTATCTTGAGTTGGCTGAGAAAAACCTGAACGAGATTACGTCGTCACTCTCTGACAAACTCACGGATGCCTTCGCGGTAATGACTCCGACCGAGATTGAAATTGCACAGATGGTGATGTTCGGAAAAACAACCAAAGACATCGCCAAAGCGCTGTCGCGGGAAACGTCGACCATCGATTTTCACCGCAACAACATCCGTCGCAAACTGGGCCTTGAAGGGCGCGACAAGAACCTGCGCAGCCATCTGCTCTCGATTTCGTGATATTCCAATATGGGGTTTACCCCCATATTTCACCCCTAATTTTCCGGTCTGAGCCCATTTGCTTTGACTTGTTACCCTCTGCCGAGAGGTGCGGACGAACTGCACACGATCAACAGAGAGGTACATCAAAATGGATCGCAAAGATCTGAAACCAACACTCCTGAAAGGAGACAGGGATCATCTGGCACCGGGGTTGTCGCGCCGGTCTTTCTTTATGGCAGCGGGCGCTGCAGGCGTCGGCGCAACGGCTTCAGTTCTTGGCGCAAAACCAGCAGAGGCGCAATCACAGGCCTGGCTGCAACCGGGTAACAACAATCATGTGATTGATCTTCAGGGGTCAACCGGCCAGGCCAGCACCGGGGCCGTAGGCATCGACTACTACGGTCATTGTGCAATCAAAATCACTTCACCCAATGGGGCAACTGTTTTGTTTGATCCGTGGCGCGATGATCCGTCTGGTGCCTGGGGACTTTGGTTCCGCAACGAATTCCCGCAAATCCCTGTGGACATCACGCTGTCGACTCATGCGCATTTTGACCATGATGCGATTGAGCGCCCAAGCTCGACCATGGTGTTGGACCGGATGGTGGGCAATTTCGAGTTTGCCGACGTCAAGATCACGGGATTTGCCGACAAGCACGCCTGTGTTGCGCCTGGTTGGTACGACTGGACGAACGCGCTCGCCGAATTTGGGGTGGAAGCTTGCCCGCCGAACAATGTCGGCCATATGGATATGGTGGTCTATCTGGTCGAAACCGGCGGCATCCGTACGTTAATCTGGGGCGACAACCGCCATAACCCGCCGCAGGAGTTCTGGGATGCCATCGGACAGGTCGATGTTCTGACGCTGCCAGTGGATGGTTCAGAACACATTCTCAGCTTTGATCAGGGCAATGACATCGTGTCTAAGCTCAAGCCCAAGGTCATCATACCGACCCACTACCTGAACGAGGTCACATCATATACGCTGACCACCCTGCAATCCGCCGATGAATGGGTCAAAGGACAGCAGAGTTACAAGATGCTCGACAGCGCCAGCCTCCGGCTTGAAGCTGGTGAAATTGCCGGAATGAGTCAGGAGTTCATGCATTTCGGGAACAACGTCATGACCGGCTGAGGTTATGTCGGAAGGTTTCTGTCATTCACGCATACCAATGCGCGCCGCCTGTCTCCCCATAAACCGCGGCGCCAACAGAAAGGGCCGGTTAATGACCGGCCCTTTCTAAATCTGATCAGAAGTTTACTCCGCCGCGATTTTGATCACTGGCTCCATGCGCGCCAGAATCTCATCGGCAAGATGGCATTTCACCTGGTGACCCTCGGCCAGCGTTCTGACCGGTGGAACATCCGATTCACAACGCCCATCCGGCACTTCGGATTTCCAGCGGCAGCGTGTCTGGAACGGGCAGCCCGGCGGCGGGTTCATCGCTGACGGAATATCCCCTTCAAGAACGATATGCGTTTTCTCGACGGATGTATCCGCAATCGGAACCGCGCTCAGCAAGGCCTCGGTATAGGGGTGATACGGGGGCGAGAAGACCTGATCGGTCGTCCCCAACTCAACCACATGACCCAGATACATCACCATCACGCGGTCGCTGAGATAGCGCACAATCGACAGGTCATGGCTGATGAACAGCAATGTGGTTTTGTGCTCGCGCTGGATCTCCATCAACAGGTCGGTCACGGCAGCCTGCACCGACACGTCCAGTGCCGAGACCGGCTCGTCCGCCACCACGATCCGCGCATCGCCGGCAAAGGCCCGGGCGATACCGACACGCTGTTTTTGCCCCCCTGACAATTGCCGGGGCATCCGGTCCGCAAAGGCGCGGGGCAGTTTCACCAGATCCAACAACTCCAGCATACGCTTCTTGCGCTCGGCCTCTGAATTGCCGACCCCGAAGATCTCCAGAGCCCGAATGATCTGACGGCCCACGGTCATCGAGGGGTTCAGCGTGTCAAACGGGTTCTGGAATACCATTTGCACTTCGCCGACGGTTTTGGCGTCGCGCTCTTCGATGGGCACGTCTTCGATGTTGCGATTGTCCAGCAGGATTTGCCCGTCTGTCGCCGTCTCCAGCCCCATCAGAACCTTGGCGAAGGTCGACTTGCCACAACCGGATTCACCAACAATGGCGAGCGTCTCGGATTCATGTGCCTCGAAACTCAGCGTCTCGTTGGCTTTCACAACCTTTGTTTCACCGCCTCCGAACAAGGCATTTGCGGCCACCTCATAGTATTTCTTGAGGTTGTCCATCTTGAGAACGACTCGGCCGATTTCACCTTTTTCCTTCTGATCCGCCAAGGTAAGCGGCGCGTTCCAATCGATCTCTTTGAACTTCAGGCAGCGCGTGTGGTGACGATCATTGCCAGGCACCGCTTCCATCGGGATGTTCTGCGCGTCACAGCGGCCTTCTTCGAAATAGTCGCAGCGCGGGCCAAAGTTACAGCCTGGCGGGCGTTCATGCGGCAGCGGGAAGTTCCCCGGAATGGCCACCAGCGGGCGCGCATTCTTGTCCGCACCGGGCAGCGGGATCGACCGAAACAACGCCTGAGTATAAGGATGCTGCATCTCGTCGAACACATCCTTGATCGAGCCGCGCTCGACCGCCTCGCCCGAATACATCACACACAGTCGGTCGCAAGTCTCAAGCACCAGACCAAGGTTGTGCGAAATAAACAGCATCGAAGTGCCATATTTTTTACCCAGATCCTTGACCAGTTCCACCACAGCGGCCTCGACCGTCACGTCCAGCGCAGTGGTCGGCTCATCGAGGATCAAAAGCGCCGGTTTCGACATCAGCGCCATGGCGATCACGATCCGTTGCTGCTGACCGCCGGACAACTGATGCGGGAAAGAATTCAGCATCCGCTCGGGGTCGGGCAGGCGCACATCCGTCACAACTTCCAGCGCGCGGGAATAAGCCTCCTCCTGGCTTACCCCCTCATGGATCATCGGCACTTCCATCAACTGCCGGCCGATCTTCATTGCCGGGTTCAGGCTGGCCATCGGCTCCTGGTAGATCATCGCGATCTCATTGCCGCGAATATCGCGCAGCTCTTCTGTTGACATCTCTGCCAAATCGCGACCTTTGAACTTGATCGTGCCGCCAACAATCCGCCCGTTCTTGCCAAGATCCTGCATAACGCCAAGCGCGACCGTCGATTTCCCACAACCGGATTCACCCACCAGCCCCACAGCCTCGCCGGGCTGTACGCTGACCGAGAAATCCATAACAGCAGGTATTTCGCGCAGACGGGTGAAGAACGAAATCGAAAGCTTGTCGATTTCTAAGATAGGCCCATCATAGTCCGCCAATTTATTCATCTGTGTTTCTCCTCGCGAGAGTCCGGGGGATCCCCTTCATCTGGCTATAAATATCCCGGGGGGTCCGGGGGGCTGGCCCCCCGGCCACAGTCACATCAGTCCTTCAGACTTTCTTCGCGCAGGCCGTCCGCCAACAGGTTCAGACCCAGAACCAGCGACAACAGCGCCAGCGCAGGCGGAAGGGCAGGGTGCAGATAGATCGACAAAAGCTTGCGCCCCTCATTGATCGTCGAGCCCCAATCCGGGCTTTCCGGTGGCAGACCCAGCCCGAAGAAACCCAAGGTTCCAAGAAGGATGGTGGTGTACCCGATCCGCAGACAGAAATCGACGATCAGCGGACCACGCGCGTTGGGCAGGATTTCCCACAGCATGATGTACCAAGGACCCTCGCCACGGGTTTGCGCCGCCGCCACATAGTCACGGGTCTTGATATCCAGCGCCAGGCCCCGAACGATCCGGAATACGGTCGGAGAGTTCACAAAGACCACTGACACGAACACCACCAGAATGCCGCCCGGAATATCGAACAGGTCCAGATAGGTGGGCAGACCCCAGATGCGATAGCTATCCGTATTGATGATATGACCGCCGGTCGAAATCAGCGACAGATACAACCACAAGGCCACACCCAAAACACCGATCAGAAGAGGTGTGCGGAAATTCGGACGCGTGTAGTAGCGCGAATTCAGCAGAACACCCAGGAAGATGATCGGGAAGATGAACAGGACGGCTGCCATATAGTTCGGAACACCTGTTGCCACGATCTCGGGCGTGACCAGCAGGTAGAACAGCAGGATCACCGGGAAGGCTAGGATCAAGTTCGCCAAGAACGACAGCAGAGTATCCAGCCGACCGCCGTAATACCCCGCAGGCAGGCCCAGGGTGATACCAACCATGAAGGCAAACATCGTTGCCAGCGGCGCAATCTGCACCACGATCCAGGCACCTTTGACCATCCGGCTAAAGACGTCGCGCGCCAGATTGTCGCCGCCCAGCAGGTACCAGGCGTATTGGCCATCCTCGACGCTGGAGAGCGGAGTACCCGGCACCTTGTTCTTCATACCCGATAACTGTGCCAGCGGATCATGGGTGACGATCATGTCGACGGCCCCGAATATCCCGGTAAAGACCCAGAACATGACCAAGCCAAAGCCAATCATGCCAATGGGGCTGTCGAACAGCTTGCCATAAAGACCCAGCTTGCGTTTGAAGGCGATCGACATGGCGTAAAGCAGGATCAGCGAAAGCCAGACAGGTAGAAATTGCTGAGACATGGCGCCGATGATGCCTGCGCCCGTGCCCATCACTATGCCGAGCACGATATAGGCAACTGCGATCCCGACACTGGCGAGGAAGCTATAGCGCAACGACGCGCCGATCAGGTTTCTCAAGCCCGAACTTGAGGTCAGCGTACCATCGGGGTTCACGGTCATCTGATCCTCTGGCAGCACGATGCTGGCCAGCATCCAGACCACGATTGACAAGATCATCAGCCCCAAAGCTAGGGCCAATAGCGGGTTCAGGAAGGCGATAGAGCCGGTCCAGGTTAGTGGTTCCATATCCTATCCCTCCTTATGAAATGCGGATGCGTGGGTTGAGGTAGACATAGCCGATATCCGAGATCAGCTGCGTTATCAGCACCACAAAGACCGACACGACCGAGATTGCCAGCAACAGCTGGATGTCATTGTTGCCTGCCGCTTGAACGAGCGCCCAGCCAAAGCCTTTGTAGTTGAACAGGGTCTCGACGATCACGACACCATTCAGCAGCCATGGGAACTGCAGCATGATAACGGTGAAGGGTGCGATCAGCGCGTTGCGCAGCGCGTGTTTCATGACGATGTTCGGGAACGAAACACCCTTCAGGCGCGCGGTGCGGATGTATTGCGCCGTCATCACCTCGGTCATCGAGGCGCGGGTCATGCGGGCGATATAGCCCATACCGTAAAGCGCAATGGTCAGCACCGGCAGGAAGAAGTTCTCAAAGGTCGGGTTTTCCATCGCTTGCGTGGCCGTGCCCTTGAACCATTTCAATCCAACAGCGGATGAGGTGAAGATGGCGATGAAGATCACGCCCGACACATATTCCGGTGTCGCTGTGGTGGTGATGGCAAAGGTAGAAAGTGTCCGGTCCGTGGCCGATCCTTCCTTCATCCCCGCCAGGATACCCAGGATCAGCGCGGACGGGACCATCAGCAGCATCACCCAGAACATCAACCGACCCGTCAGAGCCAGGCGGCTACCCACAACGGCTGAAACCTCATCTTTGAAGACCGTCGAATATCCCCAATATCCTTGCAGGATACCGCAGAAATTAGGCGACTCTTCGGCGGTTTTCCCGGGCAGAATGCATCGGCCCTGAACAGTGCCATCCTCATTCGTATGCCGGTACGAAGGCAAAACCCCCAACCATTCACCGTATTTGATCGGCGTGGATTGCAGATAACCGCCTTTTTCCAGAAAGCTCTCAACCTGTTCATCCGACATGCGGAAATTGCCCTGCGTTTTCGCGAGCTTTTCGAGATTTGGATAGAGGTTCGTCAGAAAGAAGACCAAGAACGTCAGGCACAATGCAGTTAAAAGCATGATGCCCACGCGTCTTAGGATAAATAGTCCCATGTTAGCCCCTGTTGGTAGGCTGGCGTGATTGCCGTTTGGCTTCACGCGTAGCTGTTTTTATGGTCGCCGCAGTCAGGACGAAAAGGCCGCGCCAATGTGGCGCGGCCTTGTGTTTAGTGTTGGCTCAGGACAAGAGGCCGAACTTGTAGATCTGAGGCAGGTCCGCGATGTGCTTTTCAACGCCCACCATGTTGTCGCGGTGGTGGCGCATCGCCGTCCGCCAGTAAGGCTGAATGGTCACGCCTTCGTCGATCATGATCGCCTGCAGTTTGGCCATCACCTCGCGACGTCTGTCGACATCCGCGATCGAGTTTGCCTCGGCCAGCAGCGTATCGAACTCCTCATTCGCAAAGCCCGATTCATTCCAGGCAACACCTGATTTGTAGGCCAGCGCCAGAACCTGTGTACCCAACGGGCGGTGGTTCCAGTTGGTCGACGAGAACGCATATTTGGTCCAGTCGTTCCAGAAGGTCGATCCCGGCAGAACGGTGTGCTTGGCCTTGATGCCCGCATCGTTCAGCTGAGCGACAACAGCAGCGGTGGTGTTCCGGCGCCAGTCGTCGTCGATGGATTGAACCTCGTGCTCGAAATCACCCATGCCCGCTTCGTCCATCAGCGCCTTGGCACCTGCCGGATCGTAAGGAATACGGGTCACGGCCGAGTCATGCTCGGGGTGCATCGGGCCCACATGGCAGTTGTCGGCTGGGATACCGTATCCGGACATACCCAGTTCCAGGCAAACCTCGTTGTCCACGGCCATCGCAAGCGCCTGACGGACCCGCTTATCACCATAGATCTTGTTGCCATTTCCGTCTTCGGCCAACTGGTTGGGACGGATGACAATGGTAAAGCCCGACGGGATTTCCGAACGAACCAGGCCGATACCGTCGAAGATATCAACGAATTCCCCGACCGATTCCCAGTTCATGTCGATCTCTTCGGCCTCATACGCGGCCAGGAAGGCGGCCGGGTCGGTGCCGTAGTCGATGAATTCGATGCGGTCGATGTAGCCGCCTTTGCCGGCTTCATAACCCCACCAGTCATGGCCTTCGTTGCGGACCAGAACGCCCTTCACGCCCACTTCGTGGCTTTCAGGCAGCATAAATCCGGTTCCGACCGGGTTGCTCAGCATGTCATTGGCGTCAAAGCTGCTGTGCACGATGGCGGCTGGATAGTCAGCCATGCCCGGAATGATTGTGATGTCGGGTGCGTTGCACTTCAGCTTAACTGTGTGGCTGTCGACAACGGTGATTGCGCCATCGGCTGCCTTTTGCGTTTCCGCATTTGCCAGCGAGGCCATCCGTGCGGCCATCGAGTTGCCTTCGACCGTTGCATCACACCAGGCGGTGATGTTGCGCGCCACGTCTTCGGCGGTGAAGTCATCCCCGTTGTTCCACTTGACGCCTTTGCGGACATTCAGAGTGTATTCGGTTGCGTCGTCATTGGCTTCCCAGCTTTCCAGAAGCATGGGTTTGAAGGAGCCATCATTGTTGTATTCGACCAGATATTCCAGCCAGCCTGCTGTGAAGGTGGCGATCTGAGTCCAGTCGTATGTACGCGGATCCTTCAGGGCGCGTACTTCCATCTGATAACGGATAGTGCCGCCGCGTTGTGGCTCCTGTGCCGCCGCAGGTGTTTGCAGGCCGATCATGCCATAGGCTGTGGGTACGGCAACACCCAGCGCGGTGGCACGCGCCATGAACTCGCGGCGGCTGAGTTTACCGTCGCGGCATTCCTGAGCGTGCATCTCGGCCGCCCAGTGAACATTTGCTCCGGTAGTTGATTGATTTGCCATTAACTCTTCTCCCTGAGTTACAGTTTTTTTGGATGTGATGAATCAGATTACGCGGCGCATTTCGCGCCGTTTGGTAAATCTATGGGTCTCTTTATTCGGATTCTGTGTCTCCCCATGGGTGTATTCGGCACCAGAATGAAAGTAGCGTCAATGTTCGAATTCGTCATCCAAGGTAAAAAAACGACATCCTTTGCCCTTCGTAAAGGGCTGTTTTCGGTAACAGGCAGAAGTGGTTGTCTTGTTAATAATCGGATTCGAGCGTGTTCTGGCTGCTGCCAAAGCCGATATTTGCTGACGCTCGGGCCAGAGCGCTTCGAAGATTGGCACCGATTCTGATCAAATGAACAGCCACCCTAGGATTGGTTGATATCACTTTGAGATATATAGGCGATTCCAGTTCTTCATCCGGGCCCGAAACCAGGTGCGCTGTCGTTTTGCGAATTGCCTGGTCGAGATGGTGGCGCGCTCGCGCGCCTGATCCAGGGTCATCTGGTGGTCCAAAAACGACATCAGCTCGGGCACGCCGATGGCCTTGAAAGCAGGCAGCGCGGGATCATAGCGCTCGCGCATGGCTGCCACTTCGTCCAAAGCACCGTGTTCCAGCATCTGATCAAACCGGCGGACGATCCGGTTCAGCAGCCACGCTTTGTCGACGTCAAAGACCAGAGGGGTACAATCCTCGATCTGCAAGACCGGCGGCGGGGTGTCTGCCTGCCAGGCGTTCAAGCTGCGCCCGGTGGCACGCTGAACCTCCCACGCGCGTTGGACGCGTGCGCGGTTGTTGATGTCGAGCCCGGCCAAAGTGACGGTATCTAAGCCAGTGATCAGGTCTGACAGGGGTAGTTGATCCGCCTCTTGTCGAACCTCGGGCGGAGTGGCCGGGATTTCGGCCATGCCTTCGGTCAGGGCTGTAAAGTAAAGCCCGGTTCCGCCAACAATGATCGGGCGCTCAGTGCCCGTCAGCAGCGGTACGACCTCACGCAGCCAATGACCGGTGGAATAACTCTGATCATAGGCGATGTGACCATACAGCTTGTGCGGCGCGCGCGCTTCGTCCTGTGCCGATGGTCTGGCCGAGATGACCTGCCAGCAGTCATAGACCTGGCTGGCATCCGCATTGACGATAACCCCCCCGAAGGTCTCTGCGATCCGCAAGGCGAGCTCGGATTTACCCGATGCAGTCGGACCTGCGATCAGGACGGGTTTGCCGTCTTCGATCGGGGGTAAATCACCCCAAACCTGTGCCGGGTTGTGCTGAGCCATATCGGTGTGTCTTATTCCTGACCAACCGCATTGAACCTGCGGAGGTTTTGCTTCATTTTGCGCCGGAAAATAAACCCGTGCCAGCCCGGAGCGCAATATGAGCCTGACCTCATCCACCGACATCGCGAAACCCAAGTATAACCGCGTTATGCTGAAGATCTCTGGCGAGGCGCTGATGGGGGATCAGGGATTCGGTCTGCACCCGCCAACCGTTCAGCGCATCGCGCAAGAGGTAAAGTCAGTCCATGATCTGGGCGTTGAGATTTGCATGGTGATCGGCGGAGGCAACATTTTTCGCGGCCTCAGCGGCTCGGCCCAAGGGATGGAGCGGACCACAGCCGACTACATGGGTATGCTGGCCACCGTGATGAACGCGCTGGGGATGCAATCGGCTTTGGAGGAGATCGGGGTGTTCACCCGTGTGATCTCGGCCATTCGCATGGATGAGGTCTGTGAACCTTATATTCGTCGTCGCGCCGTGCGACATCTGGAAAAGAAGCGGGTTTGCATCTTCGCCGCCGGGACGGGCAACCCATATTTCACCACCGATACCGCCGCGACACTTCGGGCCAATGAGATGGCCTGTCAGGCGATCTTCATGGGTAAGAACGGGGTCGATGGTGTTTATGACAAAGACCCCAAGGAACACGCGGATGCCGTGCGCTATGACACGGTCAGCTATGATGATGTGCTGGCCAAACGCCTGCGGGTCATGGATGCCTCGGCCATCGCGCTGGCGCGGGACAATAACCTGCCGTTGATCGTGTTTGGCCTGGATGAGCCCGGTGGGTTCCGGGGCATTCTGGCCGGTGAGGGGACCTATACCAAGGTTCAGGGCTAACACCGCGCAACCAGCCGAAAGCACATAGGGGAGGGACCGATCATGGCACCGTTAGATATTGATTTCGTGCGGGCGCAATTCCCGGCCTTCTCTGAGCCCAGTTTGCAGGGCAAGGCTTTCTTTGAAAACGCGGGCGGCTCCTACACCTGTAAGCCGGTCATCGACCGGCTGACGCGGTTCTACACCCAGCGCAAGGTGCAGCCCTATGCACCATTTGCAGCCAGCCAGCTTGCGGGCGCCGAGATGGACGAGGCACGCGCCCGGCTCGCCGCCATTCTGGGGGTTGAGACAGATGAGTTGAGCTTTGGACCGTCAACCACGCAAAACACCTATGTTCTGGCGCAAGCCTTCCGGCAATGGCTGAAACCGGGTGAGGCGATTGTCGTCACCAATCAGGACCACGAAGCAAATTCCGGCCCCTGGCGGCGGCTTGCAGACGCAGGCGTCGAGGTGCGGGAATGGCAAATTGATCCTGACACCGGCGCGCTGGATCCGCAGGACCTTGAAAACCTGCTGGATGAGAAGGTGCGCCTTGTCTGTTTTCCGCATTGTTCCAACGTGGTGGGTGAGATCAATCCGGTGACGGAAATCACCGCAATCGCCCATGCCGCAGGCGCTTTTGTCTGCGTGGATGGTGTGTCTTATGCACCGCATGGTCTGCCGAATGTCGGCGATCTGGGGCCGGATATTTACTTGTTTTCCGCCTATAAAACCTATGGCCCGCATCAGGGATGTATGGTCATCCGGCGCGGGCTGGGTGAGTTGTTGCCCAATCAGGCACACTATTTCAACGGCGATGTCTTGTACAAACGGTTCACGCCGGCCGGGCCAGACCACGCGCAGATTGCAGCGAGCGCCGGGATGGCCGATTACATCGAACAGCTTTGTCTGCATCACGGTGGCCCAAAGCAAGGCGCGGCAGAGCAGGGCGCCTTTGCCCATGACCTGATGCGCGCCCATGAAGAGGCTTTGCTGCAACCGGTTTTGGATGCCGTGAAAACCCGCAACACCGTGCGTCTGATCGGCCCCTCGGATGCAACGCGCCGCGCACCAACGGTTGCACTGGCGTTAGGACGCCAAGCTGAACCTGTTGCCGCAGAACTGGCAAAACATGGTGTGATGGCAGGTGGAAGCGACTTTTACGCGGTGCGCGCGTTACAGGCGATGGGTATTGATCCCGCCGCGGGTGTTCTAAGGGTCAGCTTCACGCACTACACCACGCAACAGGAAATTGATCAATTGCTGGAGGCGCTTGACCGCGTTTTGTGATCCACTTTCAGCCCTGTTTCGTAGTGCGAAGAAAACAACAGGCTGGCTATGTCGTCACAGCACTCTCCGATCATCGTCTGGTTTCGCAGGGATTTGCGCCTGTCCGATCATCCGGCGCTGTCCGCTGCTGCGCAAACAGGTCGCCCAGTGGTGCCGGTATACATCCTTGATCCTTTGGCCGAGGCGCTGGGGGCCGCCCCTAAATGGCGTTTGGGTCTGGGGTTGGATGCCTTTTCCCAAAGCTTAGAACAGATTGGCAGCCGTCTGATCCTTCGGCGCGGCGATGTGTTGGCGCAGTTGCGCGCGGTGATCGCCGAGACAGGCGCGTCCGAGATTTACTGGTCACGCGCCTACGACACCGACTCGATTGCACGTGATACTAATATAAAGGCGAAGCTCATCGAGGATGGCGTTCAGGCCAAATCCTTCTCAGGTCATCTCTTGTTCGAACCCTGGACCGTTGCCACCAAAACCGGGCAGCCATTTCGGGTGTTCACGCCGATGTGGCGCGCGGTGCAGGGGAGAGACGTGCCAGAGCCTGATGCGGCCGTCACGCGCCTGACCGCACCGTCGCACTGGCCCCAGAGCGACACCCTGACTGACTGGAACTTGGCGAGGCCCATGAACCGGGGTGCGCAGATCGTGCGCCCCTATGTCCAGCCCGGGGAAAGCGCCGCGTTCGATCATTTGGACGGGTTTCTTGACCGTGTCGCGCGCTACTCTGATGACCGGGATCGGCTGGATATCGACGCGACCTCAAACCTGTCAGAATATCTGTCGCTGGGTGAGATCGGGCCACGGAGCGCATGGCACAGGGTGCAGCGCGCGGCAATGCTGGGGGTTTCGGGTACTGGTAGCTTTTTGAGACAACTGGTGTGGCGCGAGTTCGCCTATCACCTGATGTATCACACGCCGCATCTGCTCAGCGGAAACTGGCGGCCTGAATGGGATGCATTTCCGTGGAACAGGGACGCGGATCGTCCTGAAGTGACAGCGTGGAAGCAGGCAAAAACCGGTATTCCGGTGGTCGATGCGGGCCTGCGAGAGATGTATGTGACAGGCCGAATGCACAACCGCGCCCGGATGATTGTCGCAAGCTATCTGACCAAGCATTTGATGACCCATTGGAAGATTGGCATGCGCTGGTTCGAGGATTGCCTGATCGATTGGGACCCGGCCTGCAATGCGATGGGGTGGCAATGGGTGGCCGGATCGGGTCCCGATGCCGCGCCGTTCTTCCGTATCTTTAATCCGCTGACCCAGCAGGAAAAGTTTGATCCACAAGGCAAATATCTGGATCGCTGGATCGCCGAAGACCGTTCGAACCCAACGCCCACGGCCCTGTCATATTTCGAAGCGATCCCCCGAAGCTGGGGGCGGAATGCCGGACAATCCTATCCGCCGCCTGTTGTTGAAATGGCCGAAGGCCGCGCCCGCGCACTGTCTGCGTATGACAGCCGAAAAAAACCAGTAAGGAACTGAAAACTTGCAAGAAACAAAAACCCGTCCTAGCCTGCATCAAACACCGCAGAGGGGAGAGCGGATGACCCTGACATCGACCGAGGGGCAGAAAAACCTGCCCAGATATTTTGCCCAAGTCTTCAAAATGCTCGGCAAGATGGAGTCTGGGCGATTGGACATCACACTGCCTGATGGGCGTGTGTTTCGGACCGAAGGTGCAAAACCTGGCCCTATTGCCGCTGTCGAAATTCATGACCCGGATGTGTTTGCTCGGTTGATCCGCGAAGGTGAGCTTGGATTTTCGGACGCCTATCTGGAAGGGCATTGGAGCACGCCGGACCTGCGATCTTTCATGGATCTGGTGCATCTGGGCTCGGAAACGGTCTATGATGGGTTTACCGGGAAGTTCCTTGTTCAGGCTTATGAACGTCTGCGGTTCTGGTTGCACCGGAACAACCGGGCTCAGGCCAAGAAGAACATCTCGTATCACTACGATCTGGGGAATGAATTCTATGGGCTGTGGCTTGATGATACGATGACCTATTCCAGCGCCTTGTTCGAAACCGGGCAAGAGAGTTTGGAAAAGGCGCAGACCGCCAAATACGCCAGCCTGATTGACGAAATGGGCGTGAAACCCGGTGATCATGTGCTTGAGATTGGCTGCGGGTGGGGCGGCTTTGCCGAATACGCCGCGAAAGAGCGTGGCCTTAGGGTCACGGGCCTGACCATTAGCCAAGAACAGTTGAAGTTTGCGCAGCAACGCATGGAAAACGCTGGGCTTTCCGATATGGTTGATCTGAAGTTGCAGGATTACCGAGACGAAACCGGGCAATATGACGGCATCGCCTCGATCGAGATGTTCGAGGCCGTTGGGCAGAAATACTGGCCCGTCTATTTCGATACGGTGCGCGAGCGGTTGAAACCGGGGGCGCAGGCGACGCTGCAGATCATAACTGTTGGCGATCATCGCTGGGATTACTATAAAAATGGCGTTGATTTTATTCAGAAATATATCTTTCCGGGCGGTATGTTGCCATCGCCGACAGTTTTGCGTCAGCAAATCGATCTGGCGGGGCTGAACCTGGTGCGTTCAAAAGAGTTCGGCAAGAGTTATGACCTGACTTTGCGCCGCTGGTACGAAACCTTCAACGCCAAATGGGATCAGATCTCGGACATGGGGTTTGATGAGCGTTTCCGCCGCATGTGGAATTATTATTTGACCGCATGCGGTGCCGCCTTTGACACGGGCAATTGCGATGTGACACAGATCACCATAGCAAAGCCAAGTTAAGGAACGGAATACGCAATGCCCACAGCCGCACGTCTTGTTGCCGCCCTTTGTCTGGTGGTGGTGGCCTTTCTGGTGTCGACCATGATCATCGAGAATGGGGACGAGGGCAAAGACTATGGCTATTTCACCCTTGTGAACATCGCGCTGGCCGTTGCCTGTGGCTGGAAGATCATGGGTAAACGCGCCGGGCGTGGATGGACGGCAGGGATCAACAATGGTCTGACCGGAGTGGCCTCGCTGGTGTTTTGGGCGCTGTTCGTGCAGGGCTGTTACGAGATGTTCCGCCTGGCCATGCGCAACCGCTATGATGGCCCGTTCGAGGCTGTGAAGGCGATCTTTGTGATCGGAGTGGATTATGGAAAGCTTCTATTGGTCCCTGAAATCCTGATCACATTGGTTGTTGGATCCGTCGTGGCAGGGCTTGCAACCGAATTCGCCAGTCGTCGCTGGCGTTGACCCTTCACTCCAAGTAGAAAGCTTCTCCGTGTCAGATTTGTTCTTTTACGGCACTCTTCGCTATGTCCCGCTGCTGGAGCGTGTCCTGGGCCGATCCGCAGAGGATTTGAGCATCACACCGGCGGCCCTTGCAGATCACGCGGTTCACGCGGTTCAGGGGCAGGACTTCCCGATGATCCAACCCGTGCCCGGCGCACAGGCCAATGGTTTGCTGGTGCGCGGCCTAAGCGAGGTCGATCTGGCGCGGCTTGCGTTCTACGAAGGCGGTTTCGACTATGATCTGCAAACGCTGAGCATTGATTTGTCAGATGGCGCTCAGACTGAGGCTCAGGTGTTTTTTCCAGCCCCCGGCGCCTGGGTTCCCGCAGGTCTGTGGTCATTGGATGCATGGGCCGAAAAACTGGGGCCCGTCACGGCCCTCGCCGCCGAAGAGGAGATGGCCTATTTCGGCAGGGTCGACGCAAGGCAGATGACCCGCAGCATGCCCGCCATCCAGACCCGTGCCTGGGCCAAGCTGTTCGCCCGGCAGCGGCGCACTGGTGATCCGCGTGACATCACACAGGACGTGATCGTCCACAGCCACCGCCGCGCCTATGTCGACTATTTCGGGATGGAGGAAATCCAGCTTCAACATCGCCAGCATGACGGTTCGATGGGGCCGGTTCTGAACCACAACAGCCTGTTGCAGGGCAGTGCTGTGGTCGTTTTGCCGTATGACCCTGTGCGCGATGTCGTTCTGCTGGTCGAACAGTTTCGGACACCGATTTTCCTGATCGAAGACCCAGAACCCTGGATGTGGGAACCTGTCGCGGGCATGATCGATCCGGGTGAAACCCCGGAACAAGCCGCGCATCGCGAAGCATCGGAGGAGGCCGGGGTCACCTTTGATACGCTTGAATTTGCCGGCGGGTCCTATTCATCCAGCGGATCGTCGACCGAGTACCTGTATCTCTATGTCGGACTAGGAGAGCTGACACAAACCACGGATACAGGCGGTTTGGCCAGCGAAGGTGAAGATATCCGTACACGGATTGTGCCTTATTTCGAATTCATCGACCTTGTAGACAGCCACGCCTTCAAGGATTTGCCGCTTCTTTCCTTAGCCCATTGGCTGGCCCGCCACCGGGACCGGCTGCGCGAGTGACTATCGCGCTTGTGGTTGCGGCAGCGCGGCTGTAAATCTTGCCTGATACCAAATGACATGAGGGCGCCATGCGCATTGCACGAGACCTTGCCGACGCAGTCGGGAAAACACCGCTGATCCGGCTGAAACGCATCAGTGAAGAGACCGGATGCGAGATCCTCGGCAAGGCCGAATTCATGAACCCAGGTCAGTCCGTCAAAGACCGCGCGGCGCTTTACATCATTCGCGATGCGGTTGCCCGAGGTGAGCTAAAGCCTGGTGGCACGATTGTTGAAGGTACCGCGGGCAATACCGGGATTGGTCTTGCGCTGGTCGGTGCGTCCATGGGGTTCAAAACCGTGATCGTGATCCCGGAAACCCAATCGGAAGAAAAGAAGGACATGCTACGCCTTGCCGGTGCGCAACTGGTACAAGTGCCCGCCGCGCCGTATCGCAATCCCAACAACTTTGTCCACTACTCGCGCCGTCTGGCCGAGGAGCTGGCCAAGACCGAACCCAATGGCGCGATCTGGGCCAATCAGTTCGACAACGTCGCCAACCGTCAGGCGCATGTGGAAACCACCGGGCCTGAGATTTGGGAACAGACCGACGGCAAGGTGGACGGTTTTGTCTGCGCGGTCGGATCGGGCGGCACTCTGGCGGGTGTGGCCGAGGCGCTGCAGCCCAAAGGCGTGAAAATTGGTCTGGTCGATCCAATGGGCGCGGGGCTGTATTCCTACTACACCACTGGTGAGATCGCGACCGAAGGCAGTTCAATTGCTGAAGGGATCGGGCAGGTGCGCATTACCAAGAACCTCGAAGGGTTCACGCCCGATTTCTCATATCAAATGTCCGATAACGAAGCGCTGCCCTATATCTTCAATTTGCTGCGCGAAGAAGGTCTGGTTATGGGCGGATCAACCGCGATCAACATGGCGGGAGCCGTGCGTCTGGCCAAGGATCTGGGCCCCGGCCATACCATCGTAACCATCCTTTGTGACTACGGCACGCGCTATCAATCGAAACTGTTCAACCCGGAATTCCTGCGGGAGAAAGAGCTGCCGGTGCCTGATTGGATGACGGAAGTGCCCCGCAAAATCCCCGGTGTGTTCGAGGATATCTGATGCTGCAACAGGTCCGCCTGTTTCTGGTTCTGATGATGTTCGGCCTGTTCGGGTTGGTTGGCGCAGCCAGCGCGCAACTGACCGACAGGCAGAGTGAGTATTATCAGGGCTGGATCAAGACAGCGGACCGGGCCGAGGCGGTGATTGATGCAAACCGTGCATCGAACGCCGCAATGGAAAATCTGCGTTCCGAGATCAATGGGTATCGTGAGGATTTTAACACGGCACGTGGCGCCAACACAGAGCGGATACAGACCCTTGAAAGCCAGCTAAAGGCCCTGGGGCCCAAGCCCGAAGGCGATACCTCGGAACCTGAAGACATCGCCGCGTTGCGCGAACATCTTGAAAACCAGCTCAATAGCTTAAGGGTTCCGCGGATCATATCCGAAGAAGCATTCAGCCGTGCCAACGGGTTGATCAGCGAAATCGATCAGATCCTTCGAGAGCGTCAGAAAAAACAACTGCTTGAAAAAGGGCCGTCACCGATCAATCCCGTCTATTGGGGGCCGGCTTGGGCGGATGTGAAAGACGCTTTCCGCAGCCTCATCAATGAAACGGTCGAGAATATGCGGACAGATGTTGTTCGCGAACAGGTTACCAATCGTGGTTTAGGCATTTTCGTATTGCTGATACTGTCGGCTGTTTTGCTGATTTTTGGCAAATACTGGTCAGAAAAAGGCGGTGACTATCTGCGCAATCTCGGCGGTCGCGGCGCGGGTGCGTGGACCTTTGTGATTTCTCTGCTGCGGATCGTTTTGCCCTGGATCGGGGTTGTTGCCGCCGTGACAGCAATCGACATGACAGATGTTCTCGGTCTGCGTGGCACTTTGCTGTTGGATGAGATTCCCTACTGGGCTGCGATCATTCTGTTTTATGACTGGATTGGCCGCCAGATCTACGTGATGAGCGCGGCGAATGAGTTCAAACGCATTTCCCCCGCCAGAATCACCGAACTGCGCATATATATCGATCTTCTTGCGATCATGCTGATCCTGCACGAGCTGGCGTTGCTATTCGAGCAGATTGAAAACATCTCTGATGCAACCCGTGCTGTCGTCAGTTTTCCGATCATCGTAGTCACTGCGCTTTTGCTGCTGCGTCTTCGGCAAATTCGAATCAATGACATACGGTCTGAAGGTTCCGATCAAGCGACCACGGTACGCAGCGCCGGTTTCACCCAAGTGATCGAGTTTTTGCGCCGCGCAGTTTTCTTGCTGGGTATCACAACGCCTTTCCTGGCGATTTTTGGCTATATCAACGCGGCCGAGGCCATTGTCTTCCCCGCTGTTAAGACACTTATTCTGATCGCTGCGCTGGTCATCATCCAACGTTTTATCAGCCAGGTTTATGGCTGGATTACAGGGCAGGGTGATGCTGCACGGGATTCTTTGTTCGCAGTTTTGGTCGGGTTTGCCCTGTCGATACTGGCGTTGCCGATTTTGGCGATTTACTGGGGCGCGCGTGAGACAGATTTGTTGGAAGCCTGGTCGCGGCTCTTGGAAGGATTTAACATTGGCGGGATAACAATTTCGCCCAGTAACTTCCTGACCTTTGTCGCGGTGTTTCTGATTGGGTACGGGCTGACGCGTCTGTTGCAAAGCGGGCTGCGAAACTCTTTGCTACCCAAAACCAGTATCGACCCGGGTGGGCAAAATGCAATTGTGGCCGGGTCCGGCTATGTGGGAATTTTCCTGGCGGCTTTGGCGGCGATCATGGTTGCTGGCTTTGATCTGTCTTCTCTTGCGATTGTAGCCGGTGCCTTGTCTGTGGGCATTGGTTTCGGCTTGCAGACGATCGTATCGAACTTCGTTTCGGGCATCATCCTGTTGGTTGAGCGACCGATATCCAAAGGCGACTGGATCGATGTAAACGGAATGATGGGCTATGTACGCGATATCTCGGTGCGGTCGACGCGGATTGAGACTTTTGACCGCACAGATGTGATCGTCCCCAACTCGGATTTGATTTCCGGCGTGGTCACCAACTATACCCGTGGCAATACCATCGGGCGCGTGATCGTGCCCGTGGGCGTCGCCTATGGCACCGATACACAGCAGGTTGAAACGATCCTGGGTGAGATTGCCAATGCACATCCCATGGTTCTGGCGAACCCAGCGCCCAGCGTGGTGTTCCAGGGGTTCGGCGCGGATTCGCTGGATTTTGAAATCCGGGCGATCCTTCGGGATGTGAACTGGGTGCTGTCGGTAAAGTCCGACATGAATCACGAAATCAACCGACGCTTCAACGAAGCGGGTATCGAGATTCCGTTCGCTCAGCGTGACCTCTGGCTGAGAAATCCCGAGGCGCTGCAGGCGCAATCGCCTGCCGCCAAGCCCGAAGTGGAACCAAGACAGGCACCTTCGAAACCTGCCGATTTGACCCAGGCGGACCTGTCTGACGGTGACGGGGATGAGCTGTAGCCCGATTTCCAAGTCGACCGCGAAAGGTTGAGTTTTCGCGCTATTCGCCCCTTGCAAATCCCCCGGCGATGGTTCAATTATCCCGCTCACGGAGAGGTGGCCGAGTGGTCGAAGGCGCACGCCTGGAAAGTGTGTAGGCGGGAAACCGTCTCCAGGGTTCGAATCCCTGTCTCTCCGCCATCACCCCTTACTGACAGGACACTTCGCTTAGCCGATATGTGGGTTTGGACTTGTGTTTCTTGCAGCAGCTCATTGCTGGCATGGTTGTTGATAAGAAACTAAGCTAACTATCTAAGGAACAATCGGTACTTGGTCCGGAGGTAGCCTATGAAATCTGACAACCCCAAACACGCAGCACCTATTGATGCCGCGGCGCGTCAGGCCATTCAGCCCGTCATTTGCTACCCTCCTGACAGCCTGGCGCAACCCAATCTGAGTGGGTTGGAAACGTTGCGAAAAACAGCACGTAAATCGGCAGAAGTGACGGCTGCGCCGCGCGATGCTGCCTGTATCGACGTGCCCGCCGGTGCCTTCTTTCGCATCGCCTCGGTCGAAGGGTCGCAGGTCGGGGATTTGAACCTGTGGAACACGCATGACCTGTCGGAGCGGTTCTATTCCGGCAAAACCCGCGCGTTGCATGGCACGCATTTGTCGACGGGTGACCGGATGTGGTCCAGCTTTCCTTTCCTGCGCCCGATGGCCACTATAGTTGACGATACGCTGGATTGGTACGGGTTTGATGCCTTCGGTGGCTCGGTCCATGACGTGATCGGCACGCGGTGCGATCCGTATACTGGTCGGCTGCTGTCTGGTCAGGACTACCATTATTGCTGCCATTCGAACCTGACACGCGCACTGGCCCAGCATCGTGATATACCCTTGCACGAGGCCGAGCCGCTTGTGCATGACGTGCTGAATGTTTTCATGTGCACCGGCTTCACACAGGAGACCGGGCAGTATTTCATGAAGGCCAGTCCGGTGCGCCCTGGCGATTATCTAGAGTTTTATGCCGAAATAGACCTGACCGTTGGTTTGTCAGCCTGTCCGGGCGGGGATTGTTCGTCCGAGCATTCATCGGATACCGCAGCATGCTATCCCTTGTTGATCGAGGTCTACGATCCGGGCGATGAAGCGCGATCAGCACATGTGCAACCGGCTGTGTCCGCGTATGATCAAACACACGGAACCTAGTAAGCGATGACTCACAATTCGATGTCACGTTTTTTAGCAGATACACAGGTTGCAGGCGCTTTGACTCGTTAAACGTTAACAAAACCGTAAATTTGATGTAGTCTCATGGTGTTATTCAAAGGTAGCACCCGGGTATTCGTGTGGCACAGACGCTTTATGAGAAATACGGTGGTTTCAAAACAATCAGCCGGGTGGTGATGTCATTTTATGAAATGGCGTTAGAGTCCGACCAGATCGGTGACTATTTCGAAGATATCGATATGCCTCGATTGATTGATCATCAGACCAAGTTTGTATCCTCTTTGATCGGTGGCCCGGCTTCATTCAGCGATGACAGGATCAAGGCGGTTCACAGCCATCTCAATATTACGCATGCGGATTTTGACGAAATGGCTGCGCTGTTTGGTGAAGCTTTGGAAATGCATGGTGTATCAGCTCAGGATATCCAAACTGCCCTTGGAGCGATTGAAAACAAACGTTCGATCATAGTGGTTCGGCACGCTGCATGAGCATTCATGCCATCAATGAACAACTACTGCGCGCGATCGGGGTTGGCGTGGCGATCGTTCGGGCGTCGGACCTGAAGTTCGTCTTTCACAACGGTCCTTTCTCGGAATGGTTCGGCACTCCTGAAAAGAAACAGACGCTCTTGGACCTTATCCCCGACCTTGATCTGCGTGAACTGGATGACGTGAAACAGTCCGGACTACGCTACTCTGTTGAGTTACAGATCAAACCTAAGCGCCGGACGCTGGTCTTTGCGGTTACCGTTTCGTTGACCAATGAACTGTCAGACCAACTGCTGATTGTTGAATGCCAGAACATCACACGCATTCGTGAGCTTGAAAGCATGATCGATAGCTACTCGACCATGGTAGAGCGCAATACCCGTGAGCTGGAGCGGGAAAAAGAGAGGGTCGAGCGTCTGCTGCTGAACGTCATGCCGCGCGCGGTCTATGAAGAGTTCAAAACCTTTGGCGTTGTGACGCCTCAGTTGTACAAAGAGGTCTCAGTGGTGATGCTGGATTTTGTCGGCTTCACTGATTTCGCCGCCAAAACCGATCCAACAGTCACACTCAGCGAATTAAACGATATCTTCACGGCCTTTGATCGGATCGTCGAACAGTTCGGTTGCGAGCGGATCAAGACGATTGGCGATGCTTATCTGGCTGTTTCCGGTATGCCGGATGCTACGCCTGATCACGCAACCTATGTAGCTCATTGTGCAGTGCGCTTTCTGCGATATCTTGAGCGTCGAAACGAAAGCCACCCGCATAAATGGCAGGCTCGGATTGGTCTAGGCATGGGCGCGGCTGTCGGGTCGGTCGTGGGTATTCAGAAATATGTTTATGATGTGTTCGGGCCTGCGGTGAACACAGCTGCGCGTCTACAGGTCTTTGCAAACCCGATGCATATTGTTGCTCCGGAAGAGATGAAATACGCGTTGATTGACGAGTTCCAAGTGTCGGATATCGGGCGCGTTGCGATCAAGGGAATGGGTGACATGGACTTGATCAATGTCACGTCAGGGCTAAGTGTTCCTCAGGGCAGTGGTCGCATCTGAACCAATCAATCGTCCTGTGGGACCAGACCCAAACCTCGCAGATAGATGCCGATGCCGCTTTCCAGCAGATCCTCAGGTGGGAAGGGTGATGTCGCACCCGTGTTGCGGGCATAAAGCTCGACCACGCCGTGGCTCATGGCCCAGATATGTGCACTGAACATCGAGGCAGGAGGGCGTTTTTCCGGCGGAATATGCTGCGACAGGTCAGCGGCTGCCTTTTCCAACACGGATTTGGCGCGGTTCGCTGCCAGTGACAGCTCGGGCGTGCGGTTCACTGAGACACCGCTTTCGAACATCGCAATATAGTGGCCCGGATGTTTTCGGGCAAAAGCCAGATAGGCGCGGCCTGTGGCCTCGAACGCGGCCAAAGCCGAAGGCTGCCCCTGATCATAGGCATATTGCATAAGGTCCGCGAACATCTCGAATCCCTGTTTTGCCGCCTCGGCAATCAGGTCTTCGCGCCCGTGATAGTGGCGATAGACGGCAGCAGGGGTGACACCGGCGGTTTTGGCGGCCTCGGACAGGGTAAAGCCCGTTGGCCCCTTCTCCTCGATCAGGGACAACGCGGCCTCGATCAAGGCTTGCTTCAGGTTTCCGTGGTGGTACCCGCGTTTCGTCATCCCGGCCTCAGAGTTCTTTGTTCAATAGGTTATTGAAACTAAAGAGATAGAGTATCCGCAAGAGTTCGTCCAACGCTTGACGCGCGGGATATCACCTAAGTGGTCCGGCAACCTTAGTTGGTTTCGGCCGAGTTGTCTGGCGTAACCGCTTGTTTCGCCTTTGATTTGGCTGGTTTGCGTGTCAAAGCACCGCGCGGGTCTTTTTTGAACAGCTCATACGCGTTCTTGAAGGGGCGGAAATACAGCGTGATCGCATTGTTCCAGGTCCCGTCTTCACCATTTCCCAAACCGTATTCGACATTTTCATTGGTTTTAGGCGAATACAGCGTCCCGGCGCCCCAATCCCAAAAGGCAAAGATGAAGCCCATATTCTTGTCCCAGTGCTTGCGCGCTTTTGAGTGGTGGATCTGATGCTGGGCGGGGCTGACAAAGACATGTTGAATCCAGTTGGGATATTGAAGCCAGACATGGCTGTGCCGAAGGTTGAACGCGACCACGAAGAACAGAAAGATCACGATGTTCAGACCAAACAGCGTAAAGGCGCGCGCCCCGGTGCCGAAATACTGATCCAACAGCGCGACGACGACGCCAACGGCAAAACCACTCATGGAGGTAGAGATGATCTCTTCTAGCGGGTGCATGCGCGTCGCAGTTAGCGGTGTCATCACTTCGGCAGAGTGATGCACCTTGTGGAATTCCCACAAGAATGGAACCTTATGGAAGATATAGTGCCCAAACCAGAGCGCCCCATCCACGGCCAGCACAGCGACGAGCGTATAGACGGCGGATACGGTCCAGGATGGCTCGGACGGGCCTGGGCCAGCAGGTCCCATGATTTTTTCGACCAGGGCATACCAGACCGAGACCTGAATCAGGACCGAAGCATAGATGGCCGCGATGATGGATTTGTTCACAAAGAACATCACATAATCAGCCTTGGCGGATTTATGCGTCAGGATATCCCAAGGCAGCAACCATTTAATCAAGCCTTTCAGGCTTTTGCGGGATCGATAGAAAACGAAGATCGCAAAGGCCAGGGCAGTTGCCATATGCAGAAACGATAGGCGTTGCGTTGGGTCAAAGAACAATTCGAAAGGATGACGGAAGGCCGCGTAAATCTCATCAACCATGATCAGCTCCTGCCTGGATACTGGTTTTTTTGTGAATTATGAGCTGTGTCGGCGGCAATGACGTGGCCGAATTGAGGCCAGTTTCTGTCATTTTGGTTGGATATTGCTCAGATGCTTAGTTTTCCCATATCTCGGCCCCGCCGCATATCTTTTGGTCCACTTTGCCCAGGGCTTTGCGGTCTTTCTGATCGTAGTCCAGGGCGTGCAGAACTGTTTGGATCGCGGCGATGCGCGCGCGCTTCTTGTCGTCTGAGCGGACAACAGTCCAGGGGCTTTTTTCGGTATGCGAGCGGGTCAGGGTCTCGGAGATCGATTCAGAATACGCCTCCCACTTGTCCAGACCAGCCACGTCAATCGGGCTGAGTTTCCATTGCTTCAACTGATCGGTCTCGCGTGCCAGAAAACGATTAAGCTGTTCGGCCCGGCCGACATTCAGCCAGAACTTGAACAGTCGAATACCATCGTTAACCAGACCGGTTTCCAGGGGAATGACCTGACGGAAAAAGCGTTCCCGTTCTTCTTGCGTGCAGAAGCCAAAGACATTCTCAACCACCCCGCGATTGTACCAGCTGCGGTCAAAAAAAACGATCTCGCCTGCGGCAGGCAGATGAGGGATGTAGCGCTGAAAATACCATTGGCTGCGCTCAGCATCTGAAGGTTTGGACAATGCCACGTTACGTGCGCCCCGAGGGTTCAGATTTTCGCGAAACCGCTTGATTGTGCCGCCTTTGCCTGCCGCATCGCGACCTTCAAAAATGATCGCGACCCGTTCGCCGGTTTCCTTGACCCAGGACTGCATTTTGACCAGTTCGATCTGTAGCGCATCGATCTGAGCCTCATAGTCTTTTGACTTCATCTTTTGCGCATAAGGGTAGGTTGGGTTTAGGATATCGCCTTTTTCGGCGGTCTTGATCAGTGCGCGAACGTCCTTGGGGGCTTTCTTGTGATAATATGCCTCGATAGAGCCTTTTTCGGACCGGGCCATGCCTCACCTCATGATAAAATCCATAACTTACTATGGATTAGCTGATCACTTAACGCAAACCCGCACGTTTTGCGGCGCGATTGATGGACGCGGCGACCGCATCGGCGGCGACGACCTGAGGCATGTGGCCGATCCCCGGCAGTTCGATCAGTTCTGCATCCGGTATCTGGTCAATCAGACGGTGGGAATGCCACTCCAGGCCAACCGTGTCATCCGCCGTTCCATGCACGATCTCGGTCGGAACAGAAATCTCTGAATAGCGCGGCTGCAGCGCGGTCACTTCGTCCAGAAGGTTTGCCCGTTGCTTGGCATTGGCATGCATCGACGCGCGGCGCATCGTCAGTGCTGGCCCGAAATGCGCGGCATACCCCTCTGGCGCGGCCTGAGGGGCAAAAACCCGGTCCATAGCCTGTTCTACATACCAGTTTGGCACAAAGGCCGTGATCAACGGCAGGGCGACGGCATTTCCGGTTGGGGTTGAGGCAAGGCGATTAAAACCATCCAATGGCGTTTCCCAGGGGATCGCCGCAGGAGCGATCAGAACAAGGGCCGAGATGTCGTTGGGCCGTGTTACAGCCCAAGCCAGCGAAACCGATCCACCATAGCTTTGCCCGGCAACGATGGGTTTCTCTGCCCCAAGCTGCGCGGCGGCCTTTTGCAGGATGTCGGCCTGTTCGATGATAGTTTCCCCATCCGGGTTGAAGCTGGCCGTATAGCCCAGACCGGGGCGGTCAAACACGATCACACGATAGTTCTGGGCAAGGATCGGAGCCATTGCAAAAGTCATATCGCGGGTGTTGCCGCTGGAGCCATGGATCAACACCACATCCGGCCCTTCGCCCATGACAACCGCATGCACCGCAATCCCATCGACATCCAGTATCCGACCTTCGGGGGGGAAGGCGGCCTCGGCCCGTGCTTCGATCTGAGCGCTGCGCCAAGTGGTGAAAATGGCGAGGCCCAGCAGGAGTATGACAAATGATATCAGTATCTTAGCGGCCAATTTGGTCCATATCGAACGGTGTTGTCTGGTAGATTTCGTTGATCCAGTTGCCATAAAGCAGATGCGCATGGCTGCGCCACCTGTTCTGAGGCGTCTGTGCAGGATCGTCATCCGGGTAGTAGTTGATCGGCACATTGATTGGCGTGTTATTGGCCACGTCCCGATCATATTCCTGTTTCAGCGTATCGCTGTCATATTCGAAATGGTTAAAGATATAGAGCGCACGGTGCCCCGGATCTTCGACCAGACAAGGGCCAACAGCATCGCTGCCCAACAGGGTGTTCAGACCCGGTGCGGCATTGATCTCGGCCTGCTTCATTTCAGTCCAACGGCTGACAGGAATAACGCAATCATCTGAAAACCCACGCAGAAATGGCGAGGCAGGATTTAAATTCTGGTGCCGAAAACAGCCAAAGGCCTTGGCGTCCAGCATGTGTTTCTTGACACCGTGGAAATGGTTGATCATCGCCATTCCACCCCAGCAGACGCCGAAGGTGGAATGCACGTTGGTTTGCGTCCATTCGAACACTTCGCTGATTTCGTCCCAATAGGTGACGTCAGGGAACTCCAGATGCTCAATCGGGGCACCCGTAATGATCAGGCCGTCGAACTTCTGGTCCTTCACCTCCTGAAACGGCCGGTAGAATTCCGCCATATGCGCGGCAGCCGTGTTCTTGGTGCGGTGTTCCGTCATACGGATCAGCGACAGATCGATCTGTAGCGGTGTCGCCCCGATCAGACGTGCAAACTGATTTTCTGTTTGGATTTTCTTGGGCATCAGATTCAGCAGCCCGATGCGCAGGGGGCGGATGTCTTGTCGCATCGCTTGATCCTCGGCCATGACCATGACGCCTTCCTTTGTCAGGACATCATAGGCGGGCAGGTCTGAGGGTATTTTGATTGGCATCGGTTCAAGCTTTGGTAAGTAAATGGAAACTGCTAGTTAGGCCTTCTTGGCCTTTGCCTCAAGGGCACCTTCGATCAACTCATCGAAATCAGATGTATCGCGCACGCGTTCGATTTCGGCCGCGGTGACGGTGATGCCCCAGTTTTTGGCCATCGCCTCGTATCTGGGCTGACGGTGGGCCAGCGCCTGGGCATAGGTCCAGCGGATGAAGGCATCGGGATCGACCTCACCCTCGGAACAGCCTTGCTGATCCAGATAATCGGACCAGCTGCGCGCCAGAAACTCGGGCTGATAAGACATTGGCTTAGGGGCTTTGTCGAAGCGGCGTATCAGCTTGGCCGTGTGTTCTTCATCGCCCTTGAGCCAGATCATCAGCGTCTGCTTGGACAGCTCGCTCATTACCTGATCCGAAGGGTCATCCGGATCGACCCATTCGCAAATCGACCCGCCGGTGTCACAGATGAAGTGCGGGTAGCTATACAAACGCTGAGCGCGATCAATAAAGTATTCGGTATCCAGCAAGGCGTGGATCTCAGCCAGCCGGAATTGCTCCTGACGGCGACGGTATTCGGGCATCTCAAGCCCGCCCTTGGCCGGGTCACCGGGCTTGCCCAGATAGGCGGCCACGGGGGTCAAATTCTCGAACGAGATATTCGAGCCGATATAGATGGAATCCGATAGAAGCAGGTCGCGCAGAAAGGGCACTTTCATCGCTTCGGCTTTGGCGTTGTCGGTGATGTATTCGCCCATATAACGCGTACCGATCCGGTAATCGATCGAATAGTGAAACCAATCACCTGAATCGCGCAGGATGTTGGACACATAGGTTTTGCCCAAGCCCGACATGCCGAAAAACAGCACTTTCTTGCGCGCAGCTGTGCGCCAGTCTTTTGCCGAGCCGTAGATCATGATCCGCTGTCCCTTTGTTTCGCCTTTGCTAGAACGGGCGAGGGGGCGCGTCAATCACGCTTGCCGGGGCGGTTCAAGATCAGCAGGCCCAGTGCGAGGATCGCAAAGCCGATAAAGGCGTTTGCGCCAAGTGCTTCGTCCCGCAAAAGCGAGCCGAGAACGATGGCGACCGGAGGGATTACAAGGGTTACCAACATCAGATTTCCACTGCCTGCCATGGCAAGTACGCGGTAATAGAGCAAATAAGCCGCCGCCGTTGCGATGATCGCATAGTATCCGATGGCAGCCCATGTCACTGCCGGAAGGGCAAGTATGGGCAGCCCGTCATGAATGATACTGATTGGAAGGGTCAGCAAGGTTGCCCCTGTCAGCATTCCAGCAGCCGCGAGGATAGGAGACAGACCCGACAGGTGTTTACGGCCCCACGCGCTGGCGAATGCGTACGAGACCGTGCCCGCCAGTACGGCGAGTTGGGCAAGGCTTTGCAGATTGAAACCGGTGAAACTCTTTAATCCGATGGCAATTGAGACGCCAAGAAACCCCAATACCACGCCGATCAGCCGGTTGGGTGTAAGCCGTTCGTCTTTGAAGAACAGCGCGGCGACCAATACGCCGAAGACTGCGGTTGCGGCGTTCAATATCGCAGTCAGGCCGGTGTCGATGTAAAGCTGCCCCCAGGCCATCAGTGAAAACGGGATGGCGTTGTTCAAAAGGCCCATGATCAGGAACGCGAGCCAAACCTTTGGACTTTTGGGGATCTCAATGCCTTTGATCCAGACAATCAACCATAGCGCGGCCATGGCCCAGAAGGTCCGGTGCAGAACCGAAGTCATAACCGGGATAGTGTCCAGAGCGATGCGGATCGCCACAAAGGACGCGCCCCAGATCAGACCGAGCAACAGCAGTTCGGCCCAAGCTCGGGGTGAGAGATGTTTTTGAGGTTCCATGGCCTTAACTTGTCATTCAATGACAGTCGCCGCGACCCGGTTCTTGCGAAAAAGAAAGACCCCGCCGGGTGGGCGGGGTCCAATAAGGTTCGTTTGCTGCCTGATCAATTCAGCGCGTAAGTGATCTGGAAGCCTACGCTCCATGCGCTGTTACCGGTGAACGTTCCTCGCGCATTCGGGCCAGCGCCATCAGCTATTGCGTCGCCGATGTCGGTGTAACGAACACCACCGGAAATTTTTGCGTTCTCTAAGGAATAAGTTCCACCCAGACCAACGCTCCAGAATCCGTCGGTCGGGCCGAGGTTCGATACAGGAGTACCTTGGGATGACTCGTAGCCCAGCGTCACAGCACCGGAAAACTCGTTCGTGAATTGATAGCCCAGCCCAAGCGAGTATGTAAAAGTGGCCTCATCGTAGTCAACAAGGTTCGAAGTCGGTGGGTAGTTTGGTGGGTTGTACACAAGCTGTGGCCAGTCAACCCAGCGGATTGAGCCAAACAGAAGCGTCTTTGGTGCTACGCCCGTTTGAAAGTCCAGATTAATCGACTGCGGAGTTTCAACTTCACTCGAAGAGTTTACGGGCAATCCTCCAGTCAATGCACTGGATTCTGTCTGAGAAAGATCGTGTGAAATCTTTGAGTTATAGGTAAGCGAAACTCGTGCAGCGATCTCGGGCTTTTCCCAAGCCACACCAACAACGTATCCGAACGCGATGTCTGCATCGGTTTCCACGTTGTAGCCGGCGGCAAGCGGCACGGTAATCGATGCTGTCACCCGCTGTGCCCGAACACCACCAATTGCGCTGAAGCCTCCGTCGAATTTGTAACGCAGCAAAGCAGTAATCGCATCCGTGTCAGCAGTTGCCTGCAAGACGCGGGGATCTGTCGGGTTAGCCGGGTTGATCGAAAGCGGGTAAGCAGCTGCGTACTGGATATCAGCACCAAATGGCTGATCATACATGATCGCGAAATCCAGTTTTTCCGTAAGGGAGGTCTTGTATCCCAGATGCGGTGTAAAAAAGTCGTTCGCGACTTCACCGGAATCGACGGGTTGACCTATGTTCGGCCCGGCGATAGCCGGCATAGTTCCTGTGACACTGGGGTTCGTATACCCTAGACGGAACTGAACCGCCGAGCCTTCTTCAAAGATAAGATTGATGCCTTGGCCGCTGCGGTCCAGACCGCCTGCATATCCTGCCGATGCCCCTACGCACAGCGCGCATGTGGCGAGTAGTGCCTTTTTCATTGCTGTCCTCCCTTGTTTTCGATGCGAGCCTGATTAAGTGAAACTGAGTGTGTTTGACTCTGACCCGTTGAATAATGCCCGATAGTTTCTTTTCGGTTAGTCTAAGGTCAACGGGTGACGGAGCGTTACTTATTGCAACTAGGTTTATGGACTGTTGCTAAACTGTTACGATTTTCAGACCAAACGTTCAGAAATATGCCCGAAAATATCACCGCGGCGCCCAGCATGGTCCAGTGATCAATTGGCTCATGGTACAACAGCATGCCCACCACCGCAATTGTGGGCAGGCGGGCAAAGTCAAACGGTACGACCACAGTTGCGGGTGCGATGGATAAGGCATTGGTAATGCAGAAATGTGCCAGCAATCCGGCCAATCCGACCAAAACCAGAAATGGTAGGGTTTGCGCGTTTGGCAGGGCGATCTGACCATCCAGACCGGCCGCTGCCGCGCCGAGTGCGGCTTGCATCACCGCCAGCCAGAACATGATGCAACCGATACTGGAAAAGCGCGTCAACTTCTTCGTGGTAATCGTTGTAAATGCGAAGAAAATTGCAGATGTCGCGGCGGTTATCAGCCCTGGGCTCAACGGTGCCGCGCCGGGGCGCGCGACGATCAGGATACCGGCGAAGCCGATGAGGGCGGCCAGCATCTTGAGTGGAGTCAGACGTTCTTTCAACAACAGAGGCGACAGAAGGATTACCCAGATCGGTTGGGTGAATTCCAGCGCAAAGACCTGCGCCAGGGGAATCACTCCGACTGCGTAGAACCACAGATTTTGCCCGGTGAAATGCAGCACATTGCGCACCGCATGAAGGCCCAGTCGCTGGGTTGTGACCTGATGCCATTTGCCGGTTACACTCAGCACCAGGGCGACCACCACGATGCCCACAAAGCTGCGATACATCATGATTTCAAACGTGTCGTGATGCAGGCTCAGCTCTCGCCCCGCTACGGCCATTGACGAGAATGACAGAATGGCCCCGGTCATCCACAGGGCTGCCTTGCCGATTTGAATTGAGCCCTTATCCACCCGGTGTCCTTCGCAATTTTTGGCTTTGCAACTGGACCTAACCGGATTTTTTCCGCTCTGGCACTCTGAATCTTTCCGTGCAGTAAGAAAGGGCTGGATTAGTTGAGGTCCTTTGCAAAACGCCGGGCGATTTCCAGGTTTCCCTGTGCGTTTACGTGGCAGCAATGATCGATATAGAAATCCTGCTGCAGGATGCCTGAATAATCCTGAAAACAGTCAAGCTCTTGCGCCTTCTCACGGATCAGCGGGTACACTTGTTGGATCTGCGTGGCGTAGGTTTCGTTGTGGCTGAACGGACGGTCGGGCAGGGTATACGGGTTTGGTTGCAAGACACAGGAAAAACGTGCCCCCCGTGAATTGACGATGGCTTCGGTTGCAGCCCAGCTGCTGACGAGGAAATCGGCGACACGCTCGGCATAGGCCGGATCATCACATTGGTTCAGATCGGCAAAGCGCTGGTTGTTATCGCCCGAGCCCAGCTTTTCACTGATCCGGCGGGCCAACCGGTAGGTCGAGGTCGATGATACCAGCCCCCAGATGCCGCTGGACTTCCCACTCAGCTTTTCCTTAATAAACCCTTCGCGCGGATGCCCGTCGGGCGAGTTCAGGCTGAGGCAGTTGTGATAGACGTCATTTACGCCATCAAAAAACACCACGCTGTCGCCGGGTTGGATGCTGTCCAGGGTGTTGAGAAGTCTGTTGAGGCTTTGGCGCGAATTATAGGCTTGTTCCCCGTAGTTGATCGCCGTTTTTCCCGTTAAATTGCTGAAATGAGATGGGATTGTATTCTTGTCGGAAACACTGTGCCCCCACATGGTGGAGCCGCCGAAGAAATGCACCTTGCGGTCTGTTGGCGGATTCGAATTGACGGTGATACGCCGCAGATTTTCATCGATATTCAGCGTCTCGCTTGAGATTTGGGGCGATTGCCATCCCACAAAAGCCTTATAGGGATAGCCCTGAAAGCTCTGAGCGTCGTTTTGGAACTGCCGGGTCTCTTCATCCTGATTGGGATTTTCAGAGGTTTTGGGGGTTTCATTTCCACTGACCATGCCACGGATCGAAAACGCGGCAAACAGGATCACTTCCAGCGCGATCAGAGTGACAATAGTCATGAAAAGAATGAAAAAACTATTTCGGATCAGTGCCATAAACAAACCCTTGGGCGGGACAAACTAACAAACCATCAACTGGCCGGGTCATACACACTTGACAGGCCGCGCATAAGGTGAGTGATCAGGAAATGGATTGCAAGCCAATCCTGAGCGCAAGAAACAGCGCTCAGGAGGGTAGATTGCCCGTACTTGCAAAGGGGTTTTCAGTGAGATTTCCCGTTCGTTGAGTCCGGGATCACTCCCACTCGATCGTTCCAGGCGGTTTCGATGTGATATCATAGGTGCAGCGGTTAATACCCTTCACTTCGTTGATGATCCGCGTGGCGGTTTCGCCCAGGAACTCATGGCTGAACGGATAGTAATCCGCTGTCATGCCGTCGACTGAGGTGACCGCGCGCAGCGCGCAGGCGTAGTCATAGGTCCGGCCATCGCCCATGACGCCAACGGTGCGCACGGGAAGAATGGCAACAAAGGCCTGCCAGATATCATCGTAGAGCCCGTGTTTGCGGATCTGGTCGATGTAGATGGCGTCGGCCTCGCGCAGGATCTCCAGCTTTTCGCGAGTGATCTCACCCGGGCAGCGGATCGCCAGGCCGGGGCCGGGAAAGGGGTGGCGGCCAATAAAGCTGGCGGGCAGACCCAGTTCGCGACCCAAGGCGCGGACCTCATCCTTGAACAGCTCACGCAAGGGTTCAACCAGTTTCAGGCCCATCTTTTCAGGAAGACCGCCCACATTATGATGCGATTTGATCGTCACCGACGGGCCGCCTGAGAAGGAAACGGATTCGATCACATCCGGATACAGAGTTCCCTGCGCCAGGAATTCGGCCCCGTCGATGGTATCGGCATGTTTCTGGAACACGTCGATGAACAGCTTTCCGATGATCTTGCGCTTGGTTTCCGGATCGGACTGACCGTCCAACTCGCCCAGAAACAGTTCGGATTCGTCGGCGTGGATCAACTGAATATTGTAATTGTCGCGGAACATGCCGACGACTTCTTCGGCCTCGTTCTTGCGCAGCAAACCGTGGTCGACGAACACACAGGTTAGCTGATCGCCGATGGCTTCGTGGATCAGAATCGCCGCGACTGAGCTGTCGACGCCGCCGGACAAGCCGCAGATGACCTTTTTGTCGCCAACCTGTTCACGGATCTTGCGGATCATTTCCTCGCGATAGGCCCCCATGGTCCAGTCGCCCTTGAAGCCGGCCAGTTTTACGAAATTTTCGTAGAGTTTTGCGCCCTTGGGGGTGTGATGCACTTCGGGGTGGAACTGGACCGCATAGAAATGGCGATTGGGATCGCCTGTGATCGCGAAAGGTGCGTTGGGCGATGTGCCATAGACCTCAAACCCCGGGGCGATTTCGCTGACATGGTCGCCGTGGCTCATCCAGACCTGTTCATCCCCGTCGGCAAACCAGCCGTCCAGGATGTCCAGTTGTCCATTGGGGGTGACAAAGGCGCGGCCGAATTCGGCTGTACCGTGGCCGCTTTCGACCTTGCCGCCCAGCTGATGCATCATCACCTGCTGGCCATAGCAGATGCCCAGAATTGGAACGCCATATTCGAAAATCTCTTGCGGGGCACGGGGTGATCCATCGCGCGTCACACTGTCGGGACCACCCGAGAAAATCACGGCGCGCGGGGCCATTTTGCGCACAACGTCCATCGTGACATTCTGATAAGGGTGGATTTCGCAATAGACATTCAGCTCGCGCAGGCGGCGTGCAATCAGCTGCGTCACCTGGCTGCCGAAGTCGATGATGAGAAGGCGGTCATGGGTGTTTTGGGTCATATCCGGCTATTAGGTCGCAAGCCTTGTATGTGCAAGCGCTATGACGCCATTTGATACAAAACCGGAATTTGAGCGGGCAGAGGCGCCCGATAGCGC
Source organism: Ruegeria sp. YTSA168 (assembly GCF_059610045.1). Classification (NCBI taxonomy): domain Bacteria; kingdom Pseudomonadati; phylum Pseudomonadota; class Alphaproteobacteria; order Rhodobacterales; family Roseobacteraceae; genus Ruegeria; species Ruegeria sp. YTSA168. The sequence goes on along the minus strand of NZ_JBXWMW010000003.1, from coordinate 15,894 downwards.
CCGATCAGCGGCGGAGCGGAGCGTCATCCAGTTGGGACATGGCCTCAATGTCGCTTTTCCCCCCAGAGCGCCGTAATCCATATGCTTGCGGGTGCTCAATCCTGTAACACAACGGTCAATCTAAACACATCAGACGGGATTTTCTCATGGCAGAGGCAAACACCCGGCGCAGGGCGAGAGGTGGCGGTGGCGCTGCCCGCCGGGCCGAGCGTACCGCAGTTCGTATCGAAACCGCGAAGTATATCGAACGCAACATTCCGAATTTCGAGATCCTCAACGAAGAAGCGTTGGAGATCATCGAACACAACGCGGAAACCGTGCTGGAAGAGATTGGCGTCAACTTCGTGGACAATCCGGCCGCGCTGGAACGCTGGCGCGATGCAGGTGCGGATATCGATGGCGAACGTGTGCGCATCCCGCGCGGGTTGGCACGGGAGCTGATCAAAACTGCCCCCAGCGAGTTCACCCAACACGCCCGCAACCCCGAGAAATCGGTGGTGATTGGTGGACGCAATCTGGTTCTGGCCCCGGTCTATGGCCCGCCATTTGTGCGGGATGCCCAGGGTGGCCGCCGCTATGCGATCATGGATGACTTCAACAAGTTCGTGAAACTGGCCTATATGTCCAAGTGGCTGCACCATTCGGGCGGCACGGTGTGCGAGCCGACGGATATTCCGGTGAACAAGCGGCATCTGGATATGCTCAAGGCGCATATGACCTTGTCGGACAAGCCGTTTATGGGCTCGGTCACCGATCCCAGCCGGGCGCAGGATTCGGTTGAGATGTGCGAGATTCTGTTCGGCAAGCAGTTCGTGCAGGAAAATACGGTCATGACGTCGCTGACCAACATCAACTCTCCGATGACGTTCGATGATGTGATGATGGGGGCGCTGGAAGTCTACGCACGGAACAATCAGGCCTGCATCATCTCTCCGTTCATCGTCGGCGGTGCGATGGCGCCGGTTTCGGTTGCAGGAACACTGACACAGGTTCTGGCCGAGGTTTTGGCGGGTGTAGCTTATAGCCAGATCATTCGCCCCGGCGCGCCTGCGATCTTTGGTGCCATGGTCACATCCATTGATATGAATTCCGGTGCACCAACATTCGGAACGCCAGAAGCTTCGCACATCACCTATGGTGCGGGCCAGTTGGCGCGGCGTCTCAACTTGCCATACCGTTCGGCCGGTTCGTTCTGCGGGTCGAAACTGCCCGATGCACAGGCTGCTTACGAAACGGCCAACTCATTGAACATGGGTCTGATGTCGGGTGTGAACTTCATGCTGCACGCCTGCGGCTGGCTTGAAGGTGGTCTGGTGGCTGATTTTGAGAAATTCGTCATGGATGCGGATCAATTGGGCGTCCTGCACGGGTTGGCCAAAGGCGTGACCTATGATGAAAACGCCCAAGCCATGGACGCGATCCGCGAGGTTGGTCCGGGCGGTCACTATCTTGGATGCGCACATACGCAGGCCAATTTCAAAGACGCGTTCTGGAAAACCGAAATGCTGGACTACAAGCCGTTCGAGACCTGGCAAGAAGAAGGCGCACGTGATACGCGCGCTTTGGCAACCGCGCGGGTCGATCACTTGCTGGCAAACTATCAGCAGCCGCAGTTGGATCCGGACAAGACTGCTGCCATTGAAGCATTTGTTGCGGAAAAGAAAGCATCCATGCCGGATGCTTTCATCTGAATACTCCAACTACGAGGCGCGGCTGGCCTGATACAGCTGCGCCTCACCCAACAGCGCGATCAGAAGATCCAGATGCCGCACCAGCGAATAGGCGGCATCTTCTTCTTTTCGCTGCGCGTTTACCTCTCGCTCAAGATCCATCAACCGCATAAGCGCCGCGCCTGTGCCGGGCAGCGATCCATAGCCCAGAATGCGCTGCAAATGCCTGTCCCGATTGTAATCCTGCACCCCAAGTTTCGCGGCCCGTGTCAGCAGTCGTGGGCGGCGGAGGGTTGTGATCATGGTCATCAGGTCCTGCATCTTCCGTGTTCCTTTACGCGGTTTTGATTTGGCCTGTTTGTCACACAACCTAAGCGGGTGTTGCTTGTGTTGGGCTCCCTCCGAACGATGGTTTCACGACTGTTTATCTTTTTGAATCAAATCTGGTTCGCGACCGTTGGGGTTAACGAACGAGTAACGAAAGCACCTCTAGTTAGATTTGGTTAACTCAAATTCCGCGGGCGAAAAGTGGCAGTCTGTTTTGTCGACGAGGGCAAATGAATATGGAAAACTACATGGCTTTCACCATTCCGGCTTGGGTGCCCGAAGGGGCGCAGAGATACCTTGCTCATACCGAGACCGGTCGATCGATACGAGATATCGCACGATCCGAGGGATGCCATGCATCAACTATTCTGCGACAAATCCGACGCATTGAAATGCGCCGGGATGACCCGCTTGTGGATGCCGCGCTGCAATCGCTGGCCGAAACGCATTTCTCAATCTCGGATGACCACCGGGCCGGTCAAGGGTCTGATGACGCAGAGAATTTTGATCAGGAAGCGATGCGGATCCTGCGTCGCCTGTGTGAAACCGGATCGGTTCTTGCTGTGGCCGAGGATATGGATAAGGCGGTTGTGGTTCGGGATACGGGCGATGCTGCGGCAACCCGAACGGCTGTTGTTGATTGCAAGATTGCACAGGCGCTTGCGTTGCAGGATTGGATCAGCTGCGACAATCCCGGTCGCATCTCGCGTTACCGGATCTCGGCATCAGGGCGCGCGGCGCTGAACCGTCTGGTGGCCGAGGCGGAAAACAAGGCCCGCGCCAAGAATGAATTTGGAATGGCCGAGGCTCAGATGCCGTTTCAGGCCAAAACCACAACAACTCAGAACGATCGGGCGCGGCGGATTCGCTATTGTGCGGCAGAAAGCCCGCTGGTCGCGCTGGCGCGTCGCCGGGATCGCGATGGCAAGCCGTTTCTGGACGAAACCCTTGTCAGCGCCGGAGAACGCCTGCGCGAGGATTTCGAACTGGCGCAGATTGGGCCTCAGGTCGCGCAGAACTGGGATCGGTTCCTGACGGGTGGTGGCCGGGGCAGTTTTGACAGTAAATCGCATGGCGGGCGCGGGTCTTCGGATGCGCGGGATCGAGTTGCGTGGGCGTTGTCGGATCTGGGGCCGGGGTTGAGCGACGTGGCGCTGCGCTGTTGCTGTTACCTTGAAGGATTGGAAACGGCAGAGAAGCGAATGGGTTGGTCTGCTCGCTCCGGCAAGATCGTTTTGCGCATCGCCTTGCAACGCTTGAAACGCCACTACGAAGATCAGACAGACCGGGATCAGATGATCGGATGATTGTCATATACAACCCTTGCGAAATCGCCTGGTTTTGATAAGCAAGGGTTATGAGTTTTACCCTCAGACAATTGCAGTATTTTCAGGCTGTCGCCGAACAGCGAAACTTTGGTCGTGCTGCTCAGGTCTGCAATGTGTCCCAACCCGCGTTATCGGTTCAGATCAAGGCGCTGGAAGAGACTATGGGCGGTGTCCTGTTTGAAAGACAGGCCCGCGATATTCTGCTGACGCCATTGGGGCGCGATGTGCTGGAGCGCGCGCGCCTGATCCTTGGCGCTGCCGATCGGCTGGATCAGTTTACCCGTGATCATTCAGGCGGTCACAGATCCCTGTCCATTGGTATCATCCCGACGATTGCACCTTATCTTTTGCCTGGCGTTCTGGCCGGTCTGCGTTCGGGCGATGTTTCGCTGCGGGTGCAGATACGTGAGGCCAGAACCGAGCGTCTGTTGGCCTTGCTGCGTGCAGGCGAGATTGATGCGGCTGTGCTGGCCTTGCCAGTTGGTGGTACCGAGTTCCGGGAAACACCTCTGTTTCAGGATCAGTTCCTCTTGGCAGGCAGTGCTGCACGTCTTGAAAAGGTATCGGCCAGCCCGGATATGCTGCGCCCGCTTGATCTGCAATCGGCCCAATTGATGCTGCTGGAAGACGGGCATTGCCTGACCGATCAGGCGCTTGAGGTCTGTGGCCAGGACCGGGGCAGCGGGCAGATTAATATGGGGGCTTCATCCCTGGCGACGTTGTCGCGGTTGGTGGCCGAGGGGTTTGGCTTGACCCTTATGCCTGAACTTGCGGCCCGTGCGGAATCCGAAGCCGTTCCGGGCCTGCGACTGTTGCGGTTCGGCAGCCCTCAGCCTGCACGCACCGTGGGGCTGATCCATCGTGCATCAAGTGGCAAGGCCGATTGGGCCGAAAGGCTGGAACAGGTGATCCGCGATGTGGGTGACCAGATCGTGACGGCCACCCGAACATAAAAGGCCCGCCAAGAGGCGGGCCAGATTGTCATTGATGGGGTTGGCTTAGGCCAGCTCGGGCTCTGCCGCTTGTTCCAGATGTTTCATCAGGTTCTCGGGCGAGGAAACGCCATACGGGTCTTCGGGGCAGTTATCCATCAGGCCGGGTTCTTCGAACCAGGCTTCGACCACACCGTCACTGATGATGGCCGCATAGCGCCAGGACCGCATGCCAAAGCCAAGATTGTCTTTGTCGACCAGCATGCCCATCTTGCGGGTGAATTCACCTGACCCGTCGGGGATGACCGTGACGTTTTCCAGCCCCTGATCCTGTGCCCATTTGTTCATCACAAAGCTGTCGTTGACCGACATGCAGTAGATGGCATCGACGCCCTTGGCGATGAAATCGCCGTAGCCCTTCTCGAAACCTGGCAGTTGGTAGGTCGAGCAGGTCGGCGTGAACGCACCGGGCAGCGAGAACAGGATAACCCGCTTGCCAGCGAAGTAATCCGCTGTGGTGACATCCTGCCAACGATAGGGGTTGGGGCCTTCGATGGCCTCATCCCGGACGCGGGTGTGAAAGGTGACATCAGGCAATTTTGCGCCGGATTTCATGCTGGATCTCCTGTGATTCAAATTGAATTGGCCCGGGATTAAAACAGTTGCCCCGAGCCTTCAATCACAGAAATGCTGCGCTTGCGAATTGTCGCTAACTCCTTCCCTAAAAAGCGAATACTTAGCTCAAATCTGCGTTTACTTTCACCGTATTCTGCGTTTGCGCAATGCACATGCATAGCGGCTATGCAGCGCTGGCGTAACCGGCTTCACTGCACTATGCTAAAGGTACACAAAGTTGACCCAATGCTAGGAAAGCGGCCCGTGCGAGATCTGAAGATTCCAGAACAACGTCACCCGGAAAAAGCCCACCGTCCGGATAACGCGCAGCCGAAAAAACCCAAATGGATTCGTGTGAAGGCGCCCGGTGGTAAAGGCTATGCTGAAACCCATCGGATCATGCGCGAAAACAATCTGGTCACCGTCTGCGAAGAGGCTGGATGCCCCAATGTGGGCGAATGCTGGTCTCAGGGCCACGCCACCATGATGATCATGGGTGAGATTTGTACCCGGGGCTGCACCTTCTGCAACATCGCCACCGGCCGTCCCGACGCGCTGGACGTGTTCGAACCGGGCCGTGTGGCGCATGCGGTTGAGAAATTGGGTCTGAACCACGTGGTGATCACCTCTGTGGATCGGGATGATCTGAAGGATGGCGGTGCCGATCATTTCGCACAGACCATTCGCGCGGTGCGTCATCGCTCGCCCAAGACGACCATCGAAATTCTGACGCCGGACTTCCTGAAATGTGATCCGGAAGTTCTGGAGACTGTGGTGGAATCGAAACCGGATGTGTTCAACCACAATCTGGAAACCGTTCCGGGTCTCTATCCCGAGGTACGCCCCGGTGCGCGGTATTTCCATTCTCTGCGTCTGTTGCAGCGGGTCAAAGAACTGGACCCGTCGATTTTTACCAAATCCGGCATCATGGTTGGGTTAGGCGAAGATAAGCAACAGGTTGCCCAGGTTATGGATGACATGCGCGCAGCCGATATCGATTTCCTGACCATTGGGCAGTATCTACAGCCGACGCCTAAACATCACGCGGTGGATCGTTTCGTGACACCCGAAGAGTTCGAATCCTATGAAAAGGCGGCCTATGGCAAGGGATTCCTGATGGTTTCGGCTACACCGCTGACTCGGTCTTCCTACCATGCCGGTGATGATTTCGCCCGCCTGCGCGCCGCCCGGCAAGAGAAGCTGGGGCAAGCGTGACGCCCGACGATTTGGCGCGGCTCACACAGCTGCGCCACGAACTGCACCAACAGCCCGAACTGTCCGGACAGGAACAGGCCACGGCCGCGCGGATGGTAGGTGAGCTACGGCATGCGGGCGCGGACACGGTGCTAACGGGGCTCGGGGGACATGGCGTTGCCGCTGTCTTCGATGGCGACCAGACAGGTCCTTGCGTTGCGATCCGGTGTGAGTTGGATGGGTTGCCGATACAGGAGCTTTCGGATCTGCCATATCGTTCGCAAGTGCCGGGTAACGGGCACCTCTGTGGCCATGACGGGCATATGATAATGGTCCTGGGCGTAGCGTTGGCCTTGCAACAGAAACGCCCACTGCGCGGACGTGTTGTCCTGATTTTTCAACCCGCGGAAGAAACAGGGCAGGGTGCCGAAGCCTTTCGCGCTGATCCGCGTTTTGCAAAAATCGCACCTGACTATGTGTTTTCGTTGCACAATTTGCCTGGGCTTGCGTTGGGTGCTGTCCAGCTGTGCAAAGGGCCCGCCAATTGCGCCTCGCGTGGGATGCGAATTGGGTTGACGGGCAAAACCTCGCATGCCGCAGCGCCTCAGGATGGGGTGTCCCCGGCAGGTGCGGTATCGGCCCTGATTCCCAAGCTCACGGGTCTTGGTACGGGTGGCGACCTGAGCACGGACTACGCGCTCACGACCATCACCCATGCGCGTTTGGGAGAGCAAACCTTTGGCGTTGCCCCAGGGCAAGCCGAATTGTGGGTGACGTTGCGCACGGTATCTGATCAACGCATGGGTAAACTGGTATCAGACGCCGAAGCGCTGGTGCAAAAGATCGCGCGCTCCGAAGGGCTTAGCGCCTCGATCACTTACGAAGATGTCTTTGAGGCTTGCACCAATCACGCGGAAGCCGTCGATATTTTATCCCATGCATGCGCGGCACAAAACGTTACCTGTGACTTGACCGACCAACCGCAACGATTTTCCGAAGATTTCGGACAGTTTGGCAAAGGTGCGAAAACGGCGATGTACTGGCTTGGGGCGGGGCGCGATCACCCGCAACTCCACAATCCAGACTACGATTTCCCGGATGCCTTGATTCCGGTCGGAACGGGTATCTTCCTGAATGCGATCCGTCAGATTCTGGGCTGAACCCGCAACTTACTCGCCTTCGGTAAACCGAACCTTGCCGATAAACGGCAAGTTTCGATTGCGCTGAGCGTAATCGATCCCATAGCCCACGACGAATTCATCCGGAATTTCAAAGCCAATCCAGTCTGACCGGAAATCCACTTCGCGGCGACTGGGTTTGTCGAGCAACGCAATGGACTTCAATCGAGAGGGCTTGCGGCTTTGAAGCAACTTGGTGACATGGTTCAGTGTGTGACCCGTATCGACGATATCTTCGACCACCAGCACATCACGCCCTTCAATTGCACCGCGCAAGTCTTTGAGAATACGGACTTCCCGACTGCTCTCCATCGCGTCACCATAGGAAGAGGCCTCAAGGAAATCCACCTCGATCGGCAGGTCCAGCTCGCGCACCAGATCGGCGATGAACACGAAACTACCGCGCAACAGTCCGACCACAACCAGCTTGTCGGTATCGCCAAATTCGTCAGAGATTTCCCGACATAGCTCTTCGATCCGCGCCGCGATGGCCTTGGCCGAGATCATCTCATCTATCACATATGCGCGGTCACTCATCGCTGCCCCCTTGATCTTTGGCGCGCAACATACGACATGACGCGCCAATGTCACCTTTTATTGCCTGAATGCCATGCCTATTCACTCGGAAACGCGCCACCTGCCATACACCGCGCAACAGATGTATGATCTGGTCGCGGATGTGGCCCAGTATCCGCAGTTTTTGCCCTGGTGCGCAGCAGCCCGTATTCGCAAAACTTATGCTATGGGTGAGGCCGAGGTGATGGAGGCCGATCTGGTCATCTCGTTCAAAGTGTTCCGCGAACGGTTTGGCAGCCGGGTGACTCTGTATCCGGACCAAAAGAAGATAGATACCGAATATCTGGATGGCCCGTTCAAATACATGAAATCCGATTGGCAGTTCGAGGACGCGCCCGAAGGTGGGTGCAATATCTCATTCCACGTGGATTTCGAGTTCAAGAACGCCATCCTGCAAGGCATCATCGGCGTTGTTTTTAACGAAGCCATGCAGCGCATCGTACGCGCCTTCGAAGCGCGCGCCGCCGCGCTTTACAGCTAAGGCTTTACCCGCGCTTGGCGCACGCTAGACTGCGCCTTATGTCAGATTTTACCTCAACACTGGCTGCATTTGCCGCAGGCCCGATCACGACCACCGCGCAGGCGCGGATCGTCACATCGCTTTCTGTTCTGGACTGGGTCGCCGTTGGCCGGGCTGGTATTAACGAGCCCGTTGCGACGATCGTCCGGGACATGGCTATGGACGAGGCGGGTGCAGTGCAGGCGCATCTGTTCGGTGGCGGCGGCGCCCCCTTGCGTACTGCGGCTTTGGTCAATGGTACGGTGTCCCATGCGCTGGATTATGACGACACCCATTTTGCCCATATCGGCCATCCGTCTGTGGCGGTCCTGCCTGCAGCGTTGGCCGCGTCTGAGTGGGATGATCGTATCCTGGTCGATCTTCTCGAAGCAGCCCTAGTTGGGATGGAAACGTCAATTCGTATTGGGCTGTGGTTGGGCCGTGGTCACTATCAGACCGGGTTTCATCAAACGGCCACAGCTGGGGCTTTCGGGGCCGCGGTTGCCGTCGGGCGTATTCTGGGGTTCAGCGCGGATCAGATGCGGCAGGTAATGGGCCTGACTGCGACCCGCGCGGCGGGCCTTAAGGCGCAATTCGGGACAATGGGAAAACCCTATAATGCAGGGATGGCCTCTGCCTCGGGTGTCGAGGCTGCGCTTCTGATCCACAAGGGGTTTGTGCCGAGCGCGGATGCATTGGACGGCCCGTTAGGCTTTGGCGCGACCCATCACGGGGCTGCCGACGCCGCCGCAGCTCTGGACGGGCTCGGAGATGAGTGGGTGTTCGAATCGGTCAGCCACAAGTTTCACGCCTGTTGTCATGGACTGCACGCGGCGCTTGAGGCGGCACGCAATCTGGATATTGCCGAACCGGAAGTAGCCGAGATCAAGGTCAAAACGCATCCGCGTTGGATGAGCGTCTGTAACCAGATGTCGCCGACCACAGGGCTGGAAGCCAAGTTTTCTTACCGTGCCGTGATCGCCATGCAGGCGCTTGGCTATGACACCGCGCTGCCCGGAAGCTACTCTCAGAAAGTCTGCGCTGACCCGCGTGTCAAATCGCTGCAGGACCGTATCGTGGTCGAAGCAGATGAGGCCTTGTCCGAGACGCAAACCCGGCTGACCCTGCTGCGCCGTGATGGGGCGCGGCTTGAGGCAACGCATGACCTGATGACCCCGATATCTCTGCCGGATCGCGAGGACCGGGTGCGCGCCAAAGCGTCCAAGCTGATCGGCGCGGATGAGGCGGACGCGATCTGGTCGATGCTGCGCACCGGAGGCCGCGCCCGCGATCTGGCTGCAAAACTGGCGGGTTAAACCACGCGCCAGTGCAACGGGAAGCCGGGATCGAACACCGTAACTGGGCCGTCTTCAGTTTCGATCTTTTCGGGATAGTCGACCGGGTCGCCTTTGGCCAATGTGATGGTGCCTTCATTCACCGGCAGGCCATAGAAGGCGGGTCCGTTCAGCGAGACAAACCCTTCCAACTTGTCCATGGCCCCTTCACGGTCGAACATTTCAGCCACCAGTGACATTGTGTTGGTCGCGGTGAAACACCCTGCACAACCACAGGCCATTTCTTTGTTGTCGTCCGTATGCGGCGCACTGTCGGTGCCCAGGAAATACCGCGGATCACCAGAGGTCGCGGCTTTAAGCAGGTCAAGCCGATGCTCCTCACGTTTGGCAACCGGAAGGCAGTAATAGTGCGGTTTGATCCCGCCCACCAGAATGTGATTGCGGTTGATGATCAGGTGATGCGCGGTGATCGTAGCGCCCAGATCAGTGTCATTGGCTTTGACATATTGAACGCCGTCGCGGGTTGTGATGTGCTCCATCACCACGCGCAGGCCCGGCGTGGCCTTGCGGATTGGGTCAAGCACACGGTCGATGAACACCGCCTCACGGTCAAAGATGTCGATCTCGGCGTCTGTGACCTCGCCATGTACACACAGCGGCAGACTGATCTCGGCCATTCTCTCCAGCACCGGGCGAACCTTGTCGAAATCTCGCACGCCCGAGGCCGAGTTGGTCGTTGCGCCCGCCGGGTAGAGTTTCACGGCCTTGACCAACCCGCTGGCATGGGCCGCGGCCAGATCGTCCGGGTCCGTATCTTCGGTCAGATACAGGGTCATCAGCGGCTCGAAACTCATGCCGTCGGGCAGCGCGGCCAGAATGCGATCCCGATAGGCGGCAGCCAGCGCGCCCGTAACAATCGGGGGCACCAAGTTGGGCATAATGATCGCACGCTCAAAATGGCGCGCGGTTTCGGGCAGGACGGCTTTCAGCATCGCGCCATCGCGCAGATGCAAATGCCAGTCGTCGGGGCGGCGGATCGTGATGCTCTCGGTCATGACGCTCGGCTAACATAGCGTGGGCCGCTGTGAAAGAGGCTGGAATGCGACTAAGGGACCATATCAGGCCGGGTTGACGACCGGCGCCGAGCGTGACCTTTTGGTCGAACGGAGGGATGCCATGTCAAAGATGCAATCGATTGATGCGGTTCAGACCATTTTGGGAGAGCAGGGTTATGTCTGCGGACGTGCTTTGGCGACTGTGGTGTTCTTATCGCTAAAACTGGGACGCCCCCTGTTTCTGGAAGGCGAAGCTGGGGTCGGCAAGACCGAGATTGCCAAGGCGCTGGCCGCCGGATTGAACCGCCGCCTGATCCGTCTGCAGTGTTACGAGGGGCTGGATGCGTCCTCGGCTGTCTATGAATGGAACTTCCCGGCGCAGATGGTTGCGATCCGCACGGCCGAGGCTGCCGGGGGTGCAGATCGAAACGCGCTGCAAACCGAACTGTTCTCAGATGAGTATCTGATCGAACGGCCCCTTCTTCAAGCCATGCGCCCCGATGAACACGGCGCGCCGGTTTTGCTGATCGACGAGTTGGATCGCACCGACGAGCCGTTCGAGGCTTTCCTTCTCGAAGCACTCAGCGATTTTCAGGTCACGATCCCCGAACTCGGCACCGTCAAGGCTCCCGAACCACCCATCGTCATCGTTACTTCGAACCGCACCCGAGAAGTGCATGACGCCCTGAAGCGCCGTTGTCTGTATCACTGGGTCGACTACCCTGATTTCAATCGTGAGATTGAAATTCTACACGCCCGCGCGCCCGAAGCCGCTGAGGCCCTTAGCCGCGAGGTTGTGGCCTTTGTTCAGCGTCTGCGCACCGAAGACCTGTTCAAGAAACCCGGCGTGGCCGAGACGATCGACTGGGCCAAATGCCTGTTGGCTCTGGACGTCATCAACCTCAGCCCCGAGGTGATCGGCGACACGCTGGGCGCGATCCTGAAATATCAGGATGACATCCAGAAACTGCAGGGATCCGAGGCGAAACGCATTCTGGATGAAGCCAAAGCAGATCTCGAACCCGCCTGATGCTTCTTCTGTTCAAAAATACCTCGGGGGTTTGGGGGCAGAGCCCCCATCAACGGTAATGGCTGAACAACTCCCGCTCGATATCCCCGAAGACCCGAAGCTGGCGCAAAACATCACGCATTTTGCGCGGGCCTTGCGCAAAGCGGGGTTGCCGATCGGGACCGGGCGGGTGGTGGATGCGATCCGCGCCGTGCAGGCTGCCGGTTTTACCCAAAGGCAGGATTTCTACTGGACCCTGCACGCCTGCTTTGTGAACCGGCCCGAACATCGCACCGTTTTTGCGCAGGTCTTTCGCCTCTACTGGCGCGACCCGCGATATCTGGAGCATATGATGTCCATGATGCTGCCTGCCATTCGCGGAGTGCAGGAAGAACGCAAAGCGGACGCTGCCGAAAAACGGGCGGCAGAGGCGTTGCTGGATGGGGTTGAGCGCGACCAGCCTGAAAGCGCCAGCGATGAAGGGGAAACCGAGCTCGACATTGATGCGTCACAAACCGCGTCCTCCGAAGAACGCCTGCGCAGCCTGGATTTTGAACAGATGAGCACTGCCGAGACTGCCCAGGCCAAACGCCTTCTGTCGCGTCTTAGCCTTCCGGTCAAACCGATTGCAAGCCGTCGAGGGCAAGCCAGCCTCTTGGGTCATCGCATAGATCGCGCCAGAACCTTGCGTGCAGCCATGCGACAGGGGGGTGAGCTGCGAGATATTGCACACCAGAAACCCAAGCCTCGCTGGCCCAATCTGGTTGTGCTTTGCGACATTTCCGGGTCAATGAGCCAGTACTCCCGCCTGATCCTGCACTTCCTGCACACGGTTTCGAATGCCAAAGGGGCTGGTTGGGCCAAGGTGCATGCCTTTACCTTTGGTACGCGGCTCACCAATATCACCCGGCATCTGCAGCAACGTGACGTGGATGCCGCCCTGGCCGCGGCGGGGGGCGAGGCGCAGGATTGGGAAGGCGGCACACGGATCGGAGAGTGCCTGCACGCGTTCAACCGCGACTGGTCGCGCCGGGTGATGGGGCAGGGTGCAGTAGTTCTGCTGATCTCGGACGGGCTGGATCGGGGTGACGCAGAAGCGTTGGCAAAAGAAACCGAACGGTTGCACCTGTCTGCGCGCCGCCTGATCTGGCTCAATCCACTGCTGCGCTGGGATGGGTTTGCGCCCAAGGCGCAGGGCGTGGCCGCGATGTTGCCTCATGTTGATAGTTTTCGCGCCGGGCATTCGATTGCGTCGCTGGAAGATCTGGCCAAAGTCATCTCGGACCCCGATGATGGGGGTGAGAAAGCGCGGCTTATGTCCGCGCTTTCAGGTTAGGGTCTAGCCGAGTTGTTTCGCGTTGCACTCTCGCGCCATTTCCATGGCCTTGTACGTGCCTGTCAGATCGACGGTGAAGGCGAATTCCTTTTCAGGAAACACGATCATCACCTGCTTCTTCGCGATGTCTTCGGCGAACTGAGGGTCATCAGACAGGACATACCCGCCGGAATAGCCCTTGGTGATATTGCCCTTCATGCCCGTGGCTTCGCCCAGATACAGGTTGTCGCCCAGAAGGATTGCCACGGCTTCTTTCTCGCCGCGTTTGATGTTTGTCTTGGCCTTGGTGAACACACCAACATAGCCAACGCCGCGATCTTCGGTCAGTCCCATCTGGACCACATTTTCAGCGTCATCAATGGCTTCGATCAGGCAGGATTTGCGCTCATTATCGATGAAGACTTTCCAGCCCTCGACCTCACCATAGCGTTCATATGTATCCGCAGAGGCTGTGGTTGCAGCCAACATGCCGATTGCGGCGCCGAGTGTAAGAATGCGTTTCAATTCTGTGTCTCCGTTCTGAAATTTTGGGGGTCTGCCGGATTTGATTCCAAGCATGATGACAGATTAGAAGCCGGGCGGGATAGGATCAATCTGATATCACAGCAACCCGCCTACGCTTTTCTTTGTATCATGGCTCACTATGTTGAACCGATACACCGCAGGAGGCTCTGATGCAGAGATTCGACAACAGCCCTGAAACAGCTCTGGACTGGTATCGCAGCGGGCGCGGTGCGGCCCTTGCAACTGTCGTTGAAACCTGGGGCAGTGCGCCGCGTCGCATAGGAGCGCAGTTGGTCATCGGTGGCGATGGCCGGATCGAAGGCTCTGTCTCGGGTGGCTGCGTCGAAGGCGCTGTGATTGTCGAGGCATTGGAAGCTATCGACGAGGGTGAGGCACGCCTATTGGAATTTGGTGTCAGCGACGAGGACGCCTTTGCCGTCGGTCTCGCTTGCGGCGGCACCATCAGGGTTCTGGTCGAGCCGGTGGGCGAGGTTTTGCCCGAACCCATGCTGGCCGAACTGGTCTCCGCACGGGCAGCGCGCGAGCCCTTGGCCTATGAGGTCAATATCGACAGCGGCCACCGGTCCCTGCGGCGCAACAAATATCCCGACCGTTTGCGCATGGACCGGTCGGGTTTCGAAGAAGATGGCAAAACCTTTGTTGCCGTCCACAATCCGCCGCTTCGGCTGATCGTCGTCGGCGCGGTTCACATCGCGCAGGCGCTTGTGCCGATGGCTCGGATCGCCGGATATGATCCCGCAATTGTCGACCCGCGTGAGGCTTTCGCATCTGACGCCCGCTTTCCTGGCGAGACTATTCTCACGGATTGGCCGGATGAGGCCGTTGCCAAGCTGGGATTGGATACGCGTACCGCCGTCGTGTTGCTGACCCATGACCCGAAGCTGGATGACCCGGCACTGCAAGCCGCGCTTGAGGCGAATGTGTTCTATATCGGCGCGCTGGGTTCGACCCGGACCCATGCGAAACGGGTCGCGCGGATGCAAGCCGCCGGGTTCACCGACGCACAGATCGCTCTGATCCATGGCCCTATCGGTCTGGATATCGGGGCGTCTGATCCATCAGAGATTGCAGTGGCCATTCTGGCCCAGATGACGGCTGTTCTGCGGGGCAGGGCATGAAGTTTGGCCCAATGCCCGTTGATCAGGCTAAAGGAGCGATTCTTGCGCATTCAGTATCAGCGAACGGGCGCAAACTGCGCAAGGGATTGACCCTATCAGCTGATCACATTGCGGAACTGACCCAAGCCGGGTTGATCGAAGTCACCGTCGCGCGACTGGATCCCGACGATTGCCATGAGGACGAGGCGGCTGGTCTTTTGGCGCACGCTTTGGTCCCAGATGCAGAAGCCGCCAATCTGCGGATCACCGAAGCATTTACCGGGCGTGTGAACCTTTTGGCTGATGGTCCGGGCATCGTGATCCTAGATGTCGAAGCGCTGGAACAATTCAATCGGGTCAACCCGATGATCACCGTCGCCACTGTGCCTCAGCACCAGCAGATGAGCGATGGGGGTATGGTCGCGACGATCAAGATCATCTCCTATGCGGTTCCCGAGGCTGACGTTCGATACGCTGCAAGCTTTGCGCAAGGCGCAGTTCGGCTGATTGCACCGGTCCACCGAACCGCAGGCCTGATCGTGACCGATATTCCCGGCGGTCCGCCCAATGAGAAAGGCATTGCAGCCATAAAAGGCCGCGTCGAGTTGTTGGGAATGGAGCTGAGCGATGTGCAGATCGTCCCCCATGATACCGGTCGGATTGCTACGGCAATTTCCCAGATGCAAAGTGATCTGCTGATGATCCTGACCGCCTCGGCTACATCGGATGTGGATGATGTGGCGCCATCAGCTATTCGTGAGGCCGGAGGGGTGGTGGATCGGTTCGGTATGCCGGTCGATCCGGGAAACCTGTTGTTTCTGGGGGCTTTGGGCGAACGCCCGGTGATCGGGCTGCCGGGCTGTGCGCGGTCTCCGGCGCTGAACGGTGCCGATTGGGTGTTGTCCCGTGTGGCCTGCGGTATCGAAACCACCGGCGCCGACATCGCTGCCATGGGGGTGGGGGGATTGCTCAAGGAAATCCCGACGCGGCCGCAACCCCGTGCGCAGCGTAAACTGTGATGCTTTGGTGTTTTGATCGCTTGCCCTGCCGCACTAAACCGTGACTGTTGGGCGAGAGGGGATGCGTTAAACGCGACAAGTTTTTTGTTCTCAAACAGTATTTCCCGTGCTTAACTTGTTCATAGGGAGAACAATCAAACCGGGAGGAACTCATGACACAGGTCTCGATGACCGTGAACGGTACTGCTGTGATCGGGGAGGTTGAGGGTCGGACGTTGTTGTCTGGTTTTCTGCGCGAT